>CAXPKH010000053.1:0-6120 GCA_964217615.1 Luminiphilus sp. | reverse complement strand
AATAAAATGGCAATGAGGCCGCAAATGATGACGCTGGCCAAGGCGCTTTCCTCAGCTTATGTGCCGGTGTCTGCGGCTGTGGTACAGGGCGACATTGCGGACTGCATTAATGCCTCAGCGACCGAGGTGGGTGTGTTCGGGCATGGCTACACCTACAGCGGGCATCCATTGGGATGCGCGGTGGCGAGCAAGGTGATCGATATTTACCAGCGGGACAATATTTTCGAGCACGCAGACAGGGTGGGGGAGTATTTGCAAACCCGTCTTCAAGCCCTGGCTGATCACCCATTGATAGGTGAGGTATCGGGGGTGGGAATGATTGGTGCCGTGGAGTTAGTGGCGGATAAGGCCAGCAAAAAACCGTTTGACGGCATGAAGGTGGGGCAGTTCTGCGCCAAAGCCGCGGAGGAGAACGGCTTGATTGTCAGGCCCTTGGGTGGCAACCGGGTCGCAGTCTGTCCGCCCCTGATTATTGAGAACGAGCACGTTGATGAGCTGATCGAAAAGCTGTCCGCTGCGCTGAACGTGACGCAGGATTGGGTTCGCGCTGAACAACTCGTCTGATTGAGGGCAATCACGCGTTGGTGATATCTCGGTCCTCTGCTGGGGCCCGGCTGGGTCGCGTCATCAGCCGGTGTTTGCGCACTAACGACCGCATTTGATTGTAATTGAGTCCCAGCAGTTTGGCTGCCTCGTTCTGCCGTCGACCCGATTTGGTCAGCGCACGGGTCAGCCAATGGTGCTCTGCACGCATCATTTCGGCTTTGAGGTCTATGGGCCATGCTGTCTCGGGTGCGCTCGGCATGTCGGAGGTTGATGCTGAGCCGTGTTGAGCGACTGAAGTGCGTGTTGATGCAAAAGGATTGATGATGATCTGCTCTATTGGCACTTCGGTTTCATGGGTCCGAAACAGGGATCGTTCCACGACGTTTTTCAGTTCCCGAACATTGCCTGGCCAGTGATGTGATGCCAGTTCACTGATAGCGTTTTCCGAGAAGCCAGGGAAGTATTCCCAGCCCAGTTCGCGGCACATCCTGACGGCGAAGTGCTCTGCTAATTCGAATAAATCGCCCTCTCGCTCTCTCAGCGGCGGCAGTTTAACCACATCGAAGCTCAGTCGATCGAGAAGATCCCAGCGAAACTCTCCGGCGTCTGCCATGGCTGGCAGGTCGGCGTTGGTTGCGCCGACGAGTCGCACGTCGACTTGCAGTGTTTTTTGCCCGCCGACCCGTTCAAATTCTCCGTATTCGATCACCCGCAGCAATTTTTCCTGCAGGCGCAACGACATGGTCGCGAGCTCGTCGAGAAACAAGGTGCCGCCGTCGGTTAGCTCAAAGCGACCGATGTGTTGTTTTGTGGCGCCCGTGAAGGCCCCGGCTTCATGACCAAACAGTTCGCTCTCGAGGAGCGTTTCGGCGATGGCGCTACAGTTAATCTTAGTGAAGGTTTGGTCCCAGCGAGGAGACAGAAAATGGAGACGTTCGGCAACGAGTTCCTTGCCGGTGCCGCGTTCGCCAATGACAAGAGCGGGCCGGTCGATGCCCGCCAGTTGCGACACGTGATCGAGTGCTGCGGAGAGCGTGCTGGAGTTGCCAATGATGGTGGGTGAAGCATTGATCATGGATAAATATTAATCCTTTGAAGGTAAATTAAACTTAAATAAAAGGTAAAAAAGACCTTTATTTTGTGGAAAATCGTGCATATAAGCGAATAAGTGTCTGATTTATAGCGCAATAATGGCGATGGCACGGTAATCGCAGATAACTGGACAAGGCCCTCTGCTGGGGCCGGACCGGGCAGATCGCCCTATCTACAAGGATGAAAGGAGAGATGAAATGGATGTTATCGATGAACGAGCGTTAGTTTATGTGGCGGTATTGTTTATCTGCAGCGCCCTGGCGGTATTTGCTGGCCCCGCGCGCGCAGCGGCGACGTTTGGCGCCGTCGCGGCCTCGATAGAGGGTGCGTACTGGCTGGGTCGCAACTTGACCGCTCAATATTACGCGCGTGACAGCCGTTCGGCAGAGTCTACGTCGGGTGCACTGGCTGGCGATGCAGTGACTGGAAGAGGTTAAAAGGAGAAAACGCAATGGGCATTTTTTCAAGAATATCGGATATCGTTAACTCGAATCTCAACGCGCTTTGCGACAGCGCCGAAGATCCCGAAAAAATGATTCGAATGATCATCCAGGAAATGGAAGACACATTGGTGGAGGTCCGCAGTGCCTCGGCAAGAGTCATTGCAGATCAGAAAACTGCTGCGCGTCGCCGCGATCGGATTACCAACGAAGTGTCGGCATGGGAAGACAAAGCGAAACTGGCGGTATCTAAAGGCCGAGATGATTTGGCCAAAGCCGCCTTGCAGGAGCGTCGGGGCGTAGAGGATACCCTCCGTATTGTAGAGAGCGAATTAGCGAGTGCCGGTGAGCATATTGCTCAGTTGAACGAGGAAATCGGCCAACTGCAGCTGAAGCTCGATGATGCCAAAGCCAAGCAGAAAACGATTCTCTTGCGTACCAAAACGGTGCAATCTCGGATACAGGTCAAAAATCAGGTGCAGCGAAAAGAGCTGGACGATGCATTTGCCCGGTTTGAGCGGTTTGAACGGAAAGTGGATAACCTTGAAGGGGAATTGCAGGCTATGGACCTGGGGCGTGATACTGCCTCGAGTCTCGCGGCGGAGATTGATGCGCTTGGAGAAGCGGACTGGTTGGAGGAAGAGCTGTTGCGAATCAAGGGCAGCCTGAATGACAACCATGCAGAGTCAGTGAATACCGAGGATAAGGGCGCAAAGACCTGAGTCCCCGAGGCGTAACTGAAACCATAGGAATTGGCGCTGTGTCAGGAATGGACGCAGTGTTCAGCAGGGAGGAGAGATGAACCCATTCGAAATGTTATTCGTGCCGATGATCCTGTTCATGGTAATCGTCGCACCCACTTGGATCGTGATGCACTACCGCAGTGTAAACCGATCCAGCCGGCACCTGACCGAGGAAGACCGCCAGGCGCTGGAGGAAATGCTGGTTGCCGTGGATCAACTGTCAGAGCGGGTTGAGTCATTGGAATCTATTCTCGATGCGGATCATCCACAATGGCGCCAGCACGAGGGCGGCCATGCTGGTAAGGAGCAGCAATCATGACTGATCGAAACAAGCGCTCGTTTAGTGAAAGCCGACAGCGCGGCTGGGGCATGGGGCTATACCGGAACCGATCCGAGGGGTGGATTGGTGGGGTTTGCGCGGGATTAGCCGCTCATTGGGATGTGCCGAATTGGGTGATTCGACTGGCAGCAATCGCATTGCTGATGTTCACCGGTGCGCTCGCTTTTTGGCTTTACGTCCTCGCGTGGTTTGCGATTGCGCCGCAGACCTCACGGTGGTCCTCAGCGCCTGAGGAGAGTGACGATGTCGATATGGAGTACGACGAGGATCGGCATGCTTTTCGCCGCAAGACGGTGTTTCGCTATACCGATGCGCCGACGGAGCGATTACGAAAGGCCAAAGAGCGTATTGATGCGTCAAGCAAGCGCATCGAAGCGATGGAACGCTACGTCACCTCGCGCCAGTATGACCTGAATCGAGAGTTCGCGAAGTTATAGCTTCACGCTGCTCGTTTCCGCTTTGGGGGAGCTCAGCACCGAGGGACTTTGGAGGCAAAATACGTGCAGTTCTCGGCGTCCCAGGCTCTCCATAAAAAAGGCGGCCTCACGACCGCCTTCAGATTCTTGCTTTTTACCTACTCTGACCAATAAACATCATCAAGTCGGTAGACAACGCCCTCGGTTTTGCCGAAGGGGGCAAAGATCACGATGCCGGTCTTGACCACTCCAAGCGAGAGATTGCTGCCACTATTGGCGAGCAGATCTGCGATTGGGACGCTAATGGTTTCCCATTCTCCCGAGCCAGCAACGTCGATTGGGAAGTCGCCAGTTGAGCCGCCGTTGTGGTCGTCGACCTTTATTACATAACCAGAGTCGTTTACACCCTTGTTCACGACTTTAATGTCGAGGTTCAGTGAGCCAGATTCGTAGCTGCTCATGTCGATACCTGGTTCGCTGGCCTCGAAAAAGAGCCCTGCGAATTGATCCCCAGAGTACGTGATCTCCAGCACAGATCCCCGATCCTCATCATCCACTACGGCCCAGCCGATGGAAGGGCAGTCTTCGCCGCCATTACCGACACATGCTGCGTAGTTAATAGCTTGGTCGAATCCAGTTGCCCCAGTATCCCATTGAGAGTCGACAACACCATCTCGCAACACATCTCCGCTTCCCGAGACTGGGATTGACTCTGATTCAATTACAAAGCCCTGGACCGTCTTATTCCAAGACAACTTCACCGAGTGCCCCGGCTTTGGGAAGTTAGTTAAGGTTGTGCTCGTATTGAGCGACTCAAGTTCTTCGGCTGTAAACTCAACGTATGTGCCCTTACTGAGCTCGACAGTGTTAAAAGTGCGTTCGGCTACTTCTTCTCCGTCCACCAGTAACTTGACGGTTTGCGACCCAGTGCCCATCAAGGCGAAGTTGTACAGTAAGCCAAACCCGTTATCTGAGTCTCCACAAACGCCCTCGGTATCTGCTCGACTGGTACCATAGGCCGCATCGAGAAGGTCCCCATTTTCAAACTTTATTTGGACGCTCTCAGCGTCACAAACCCAACCTGAGAAAATGCCAATGCCGCTCGCGGTTTTGTCTTTGGCAGGATTTTCGAAACTGAATTCTGCTGCTGCCATAGGAGCCAGCGCGGGCAAAAGGAGTCCCATAGCTACGCTGAGAACTCGCCGCGGAATAGAAAATCTATTTAACTTTTGCATCTGAACGCTCCCTTCAGAGTTTTGTTTGCATTATGTTATAGCGTGGTTGGCTTCATCCGAAGGCTGTAAATAGGCGGCATCGTGTAGATGCTCCGCAACGTATCATGCACGCCCTTCGTCAGTCCTACGCTGACTTTCGCCGACCAGTGTACACAGTCTAAGCCTTTGAAGTCTGAAGCGGTGCTTCCCGTCGCTAGATCGTGCGATAGAAGGGACTCTGGGTGCGATAGAATGGACGCGAAGATTTGGAGGATTTTGCGCCTGCATGTCAGAAATCGTTTTTGCCCACGCCAACGGCTACCCGCCGGGCTCTTACGACGCCTTTATCAAGGCCCTACAGTTGCAAAGGGATGTCCGAGCAATCGAGCACCGCCCCTTATGGGCCGAAGCTCCCGCGCCAACTTTTTTGCCATGGCAGGTGTATGCACGGGATTTGCTCGATCGAATCGAGGAGTGCGCCAGTGATGGGGTTTGGGTGGTGGGGCACTCGATGGGCGCCGCCTCCGCCATACTGGCTGCGTCCCAGCAACCCTCTCGATTCAAAGGCATCGTCGCGCTCGACCCAGTGCTTATTTCCGACAGGGTTTGGTTTTGGTCACGACTGATGACCCGGCTCAATCCAGACGTGATGCCTATCGTGAAGAGAGCGCTGGCGCGCCCCCATCAATTTGAGAGCTATCAAGCGGCCTTCGAGTTCTATCGCGGCAAGCGCGTATTTCAGCATCTGTCTGATGAAGTTCTGATGGACTACGTGAAGGCAGGTCACGTTGAGCAAGCGGGCGAGCAAGTTCGCCTGCGCTACTCGGGGGATTGGGAGGCCTGTGTCTATCGCTCGGTTCCCCGTATGACAGGCGCAATCAAGCGATTGACGTGCCCTGTGCTCGTTGTCTCGGGTGATCGATCTGATGTGCTACCTGCCAAAACGCTGGATTGGATGACCCGGCTGAATCCCCGCATACAGACGCTGACGCTGGCGGGTGGGCATCTCCTGCCGTTGGAGTTCCCAAAAGCTTGCGCGGACGCCGCGTTGGATTTTATTGCATCAAACTAGCTAAGCCCCTGTTGCAAGCGGGCGACCCAGGCGCGTCGCGCTGAGCACTGGTGGCATGAACACGACGCCCAGGGGGCTGCTTTTGATGTAGCCAGGCGATAGCGACAGACACGATATTAGTGATACAAGATGTCACCAAGAGATATCGTGGAGCTGCTCGCTAGCTGTGCTCAAAATATGGGAAGTCCAACATGACTAATAATCCGGTGGCCACTCGATGGGCTGATCTGGACAAGAAGCGATTTTTTCCACGGGAA
>CAXPKH010000052.1:0-9775 GCA_964217615.1 Luminiphilus sp. | reverse complement strand
AGAAATCGGTTGAAGATACTGGTTCTTCGCCGGATGGAGATGATCTGTTCGCGAACCCCCGCCAGCTCCATCTGAAGGATTTGCTCTTCCAGTTCGTCAACGCCATCTGCCAGATCGGCTAAAACTGGGGAGAGCCTCTTGATAGAGCCCTCTATGAAAAAAGTAAGCAAATCGTTGACATCCGCTGGCCCTGATCCAGATTGCAAGATGTCCTGCATCTCGGCAACGCCTTTCAGATCACGAAGTTGAACGGAGATAAATCGGTTGCGTTCAATCCATATGCGAATGGAAACCATGTCATCGGGTTCTGCATTTTCATTGAGATTGACCCCGCGCAGAATGAGCAGTACCCCGTTCTCGTTTGGCAGGATCCGTGGTCGCGTGTCCTCAGCGAGCAGAGCTTTGGCCAACATCGGGTCGGGCAACGCGGCCTCTTTAGCGAGCCATTGCCGGGCGGAGGCAACCCGCGCGCTGAGATGGATCCAAACTGGGCTGCTATCGCCGGCGAGCTGCTCTTTGGTGACGCGAGTGCCCGAGCCATCACCATTGAGTGTATAGGCGCAGATGAATGGTTCTGACATATCAAGTCTCCGATAGAGCCCTGCGGATCAACCAGATAGGCGGCGCTCCACCTCCGTGAGGCGCCGCGAGAGAGCAGCAGCTACCCCGAGTTTTAGGCTTGCGGCGTATAGATTACCTGTGAGTCGAATAAAGCCGGCTCCTGACAAGTCGCATCCTCCATCGCCTGGGCGGCATGCGCTGACTCTCCGTAGGCCGCATAGCCCGCTTCCCGCTCGGCATCAGTGGCCCAGAAATTCGTCCACATATAGTCGGGCGTGTTTTGATCAGGTAATTCGAATAGCGGAGTCATGGCAGTCCACCAGTAGCTGGTAGCGCCGACCTCGGCCTCGTATGCGTCCATAAACGCCGCATGGAGCGCTTCAAAAGCCTTTCGGTCTGCCTCGCCTTTTCCTTCCTTGTAATCACAGAAAAGAAATTCCACAACGCTACTGCCACTGGTGTTAGGGGCGGTTGCCTGTCGACCGGGCGCCGGGGCAAAGCCGTAGGCATGCTCGGCAGAGTAGGTGAAAGTGTTTTGAGTCAGTTCTAGCCACGCGCCTTCGTGGTTGGCGCCCCAGTCCGCCCAGGCGTTGTCTCTGGCTTCTTGAGACGGCCATGCCATCACCCACAAAAAGTCGAAGTTGTCATTTGCAACTCTCGGGGTCATCACGGCGGCTACCATCAACCCCCAATTGGCCTCGCCCGCGAGGTTTGACCAGTAGGCGGCGTGGGACCACAGCGCTTCATCCGTGAAACCCTCGGCTTTCTGATGCCAAACGAATTCCACGATCGCAGGGACTTGTGGTGACTCCGAGCTTGCCGCCTCCGCTGCTGGTGCTTGCGCTGCTGGTGTGTTCTCTGACCCGCTTTCGCCGCCGCAGGCGGCGAGCGTGAGCAGGCTCAGCAACAATAGAATTTTTTTCATGGTGATTCCTTCTTTGTGACGTCGCTTTTTGTTTGTGGCGCTCCCTGAGAGCGCCCAGATAACTTTACTCGCAACAGGTCTAATTACAAAGCGGGTGGGGGCTACGTTCCGCCCGGCATTCTCAGGCGTTGCGCGCGCGTTCACAGTGTTTCGAGAATGAGCTGAATATCCTCGCGGCTGGTTCGGGGGTTCACGATACAAAAACGGAGCACGGTCTCTCCGTCGTGCTTGGTCGGCGTGACCAGACCTTGTCCTTGTTCGAGAAGTTGATCACTCCATGCTTTGTATTGGTCGGGCGACCAGCCTTTTCGTCGGAACACGCAGATAGACAGGCGTTGCTCCGTTACCATCTCCAGGTGCGGGTGAGCGGTTATCATGGACGCTGCCTCGCGCGCGGTTTCCAGTGTGACCTCCACCGCTTCTGAATAGGCTCGGGTGCCGTGCACTGCCAAACTGAACCAGAAGGGCAGCCCCCGCGCTCTGCGAGACAAATGGTGAGCGTAGTCGCTGGGGTTCCAGATGCCATCGTAAAAGACTTCCAGATAATCGCCGTGCTGTCTGTGCGCGCGTCGCGCCTTGGCGGGGTCAGCGTAGATCAAGGCGCAACAATCAAACGGTGCGAACAACCATTTGTGTGGATCAACGATGAAGCTGTCAGCGTTTTCGATGCCATTGAATAGTGGCCGCGCGGAGGGCGCCGCCAGTGCAGCACCACCGTAGGCACCATCGACATGCAGCCAGACCTGCTCTTGTTGACAGACATCACTAATGCCTTGCATATCGTCGATGATGCCAAGGTTGGTGGTGCCCGCGGTGCACGCCACCGCAAAAAGTCTTGCTCGGTCTTCGGTATTGAGTGCGGCAATGGTGGCTTCCACGTCGGCTCCGGTTAACTGATGCCCCCCGGTCTGAATGAGGTCAGCGTCCATGACTTGCGCGGCCTGATCCACCGAAGCGTGTGCCCCGCGAGAGGAAATGATCAATCCCCTTTGTTTTTCGTGGTCTGGATGTTGCTGTCGCCAGTCATGTCTGGCGGCAACCAGAGCAGACAGATTGCCCGCTGTGCCGCCGCTAACGAAGACGCCCCCTGCTTGCTCTGGAAACCCAGCGATGTCCGCGATCCATCGTAACGCTTGGTTCTCGGCATAGACGGCTCCTGCGCCCTCCAACCAACTGCTCGCACAGATGTTGGATGCTCCCACCACCAGATCGAACAAGGTTGAGACCTCTGAGGGCGCGGTGGGGACAAATGCCAAATAGCGGGGGTGATCCTCTGAAATACAGGCGGGGGCTAGTGTGTCGATGAATAGCTCGAGTGCGCGCGCTCCACCCAGACCTTCCTCAGTAATCGTTTGTCCGGCCAGCGATTCGAGGGTTTCCTGCGGCAATGGGTGATCCAGCGTAGGCGGATCCATGCGCAGTCGCTCCATGGCATAAGCGACAATGGCCTCTGATAATGCCTCAATGTCCGGCTTTACTTGATGCATATCGATTCAGCCCAGCTCTTTCCCGGAGCTAGTGTGCAGGAAATAGGGGCATCTAAGAAGAGTGCCCCAAAAAACCTTTTTTGCTCGCCGGGTGCTCAAGCAGATCGCAGTTGCGGTGGAGCGCTTAGCGCCTGCGCTACAGGGACGTACTCCCTCGCTAACGCGTGCGCCACGGCCTCATGAGTGACGAGGCCCTCGTGAACATTCATGCCTGCCGCAAAATGAGGGTCGGCTGACATGACTGTGGCTAGAGGGTCTGCGGCTAACTTCAGCACGTAGGGCAGAGTTGCATGCGTCAACGCCATCGTCGCGGTTCTTGCTACGGCGCCGGGCATATTGGCCACGCAGTAGTGCAGCACCTCGTCAACGAGATAGGTAGGTTCCGCGTGAGTGGTGGGGCGCGATGTCGCGAAGCATCCGCCCTGATCGATCGCAACATCGACCAACACCGTCCGGGGTTTCAATTGCGGGAGCATTTCGCGGGTTATCAACTTGGGTGCGGATGCTCCCGGAATCAGGACAGCACCGATGATCAGATCAGCCTCCCGCGCATGTTGATCAATGGCTTCAGCGGTGGAGTAGACAGTCCGCAACCTGCCACCATAATGCTCATCGAGCTCAGTGAGCCTTGGCACCGAGCGGTCCATTACGGTCACCTCGGCGCCCATACCCATGGCGACGCGGATGGCGCTATTGCCAACGACACCACCCCCGAGTACCAAGACTTTGCCGGGCGGAACGCCGGGCACGCCGCCTAATAGTGTTCCATTGCCACCCTGATGGATCTCCATGTGGTGGGCGCCGGCTTGCACAGACAATCTGCCGGCAATCAGGCTCATAGGAGCCAGTAAGGGCAGGCCACCGTGTGACGAGGTAATCGTCTCGTAGGCGATGCCGGTGGCGCCTGATTGAACCAGCCAATCCGCTTGATGGGGATCCGCGGCCAGATGCAGATAAGTAAACAAAATTTGCCCTGGGCGGAGCTGTCGGCACTCGCTTTCCTGCGGTTCTTTGACTTTCACAATGAGATCTGCGCTGGCAAAGATCTCCGCGGCGGTATCGACAACCGCCCCGCCGGCCGCGCGGTAAAGGTCGTCACCGAGCCCGATGGCCTCACCACAGCCCGACTCCACCAGCACCCGATGTCCGGCAGCGACCAGTTCTCTCACACCCGCAGGCGTCATACCGACCCGGAACTCCTGCGCCTTAATCTCTCTAGGGACACCAATCAACATGGCAACTGCTCCGTTTATGTGTTGGCGCAGTGTGGCTCGGCACGCCTAAGAGGGGAAAGGCTGTTAAGACTTTTTAAATGAACTAAAAAAGATAAAAAAAATATAAAAATATAAAAAATAAGTTGTATTAACTTATTCTGTGGTACTTTAAAGGCATTAAATCAACCATTGGTGCCCCGACTCTAGGCGCGGTAACAGAGGTTTATTCATGTCCCTCAAGTCAAATCAACTGGATCGTATTGATCGCAATATTGTGCGTTTACTGCAAAAAGAAGCGCGCATGCCCCATACAGAGTTGGCCAAAAAAGTCGGCCTGAGTACCACGCCGTGCAAGGAGCGGGTGAAACGACTGGAGCGGGACGGCGTAATCCAGCATTATCAGGCGGTTCTGAACCCGGTGGCGCTGGATCGCGGTCTGGTGGTTTTTGTACAAATCCGGTTGAACCGGACATCGCAGGATATTTTTGAGGAGTTCACCGCGCGGGCGTTGGATCTTGAAGAAGTGCAAGAGTGTTATCTCGTTAGTGGCAACTTCGATTACTTGCTGAAAGCTCGCGTCGCCAATATGAACGCTTACCGCGTACTGCTAGGAGAGACATTGCTAACCCTTCCGGGTGTGCAGGAGTCGACCAGTTATGTGGTGATGGAACAGGTCAAGGAATCCCTGACGCTGCCAGTGCCGCGCTGAGACAGGCGTCAGTGGACACCCCCGGGTCACGCTAATCTTCGTTATCACCAGAGCTTATGAAATTGCGCCTTGCTGGTGGCAACGCCCTGCGCTACTGTCCGTCCCCCGCCCCCCGGTTCGTTATC
Source organism: Luminiphilus sp. (assembly GCA_964217615.1). Taxonomy (GTDB): domain Bacteria; phylum Pseudomonadota; class Gammaproteobacteria; order Pseudomonadales; family Halieaceae; genus Luminiphilus. The sequence continues at coordinate 4,754 of CAXPKH010000052.1, read as the reverse complement.
GAGGGTAGTCACGCCTACAAATACGAACAACGATGATATTATGACACAATATATGCCATTATATTGGCGGCGCGGTAGTTGAAAACCGACGAAACAGTGATGCATTCGCGCCCACAGCGAAACCCCATACCGCCGGCGCGGCAGGAGCAAAAATGGATTTAGGGATCTCGGAAAAAGTCGCGCCCGTGCGTGAGCAAATCAGGGCGTTTATCGGCAGTCATATTATTCCCGTAGAGGGCGAATATATTTCGGAAATCGAGGTGGGTGATCCCTTCGAGCTAACCGCACGTCAATACGAAATCCTCGATCAGCTCAAAACTCGGGCACGTGAGGCAGGCCTGTGGAATTTCTTTTTGACCGGCGAAGAGGGCTCCGGCTTGAATACGGTTGAATACGCGTATCTCGCCGAAGAAATGGGTAAGTCCCGGCTCGCCGCAGAAGTCTTTAATTGTTCCGCTCCCGATACGGGCAATATGGAAGTGCTGCATAAATATGGCAGTGAAGCCCAGAAAAAGCAGTGGCTGGAGCCGCTGCTTGCGGGTGAGATCCGCTCCTGCTTCGGCATGACCGAGCCGGCTGTCGCTTCGTCTGATGCGACCAACATCTGCACCTCGGCCACCCTAGAGGGAGACGAGTGGGTCATTAACGGAGAGAAGCATTGGACATCTGGCGCTGGTGACCCACGCTGCAAGGTCATGATCTGCATGGTCAAGACTGACCCCGACGCCCCAAAGCATCTGCAGCAATCGCAAATTTTGGTGCCCATGGATACCCCCGGGGTGAATATTGTCCGACCGCTCAAGGTCTTCAATATGTTGGATGCGCCCCACGGACACATGCGCGTTAAGCTGGAAAATGTGCGGGTGCCTAAGGACAGCATCATTCTTGGGCCCGGTCGTGGGTTCGAAATCTCGCAGGGGCGTCTGGGGCCTGGCCGGATCCATCACTGCATGCGTTCCATCGGCTCAGCGGAAAAAGCGCTTGAGCTACTGTGCCTGCGCGCGACTGAGCGGGAAGCGTTTGGCAGACCCCTCTACAAGCTGGGTGGCAATATCGACATCATTGCCGATGCCCGCATGAATATTGAGCAGGCCCGGTTACTCACGCTGAAGACGGCGTGGATGATGGACCACACGTCGCCCAAGGAAGCCCGTATCTGGATCTCGATGATCAAGACTGTGGTACCCAACATGGCATTGAAGGTCATCGACGACGCCATTCAGATGCACGGTGGCATCGGGGTGTCGCAGGATACGCCGCTGGCGGAGATGTGGTCGGGGCAGCGCACCCTGCGCCTCGCAGACGGCCCCGACGCGGTGCACCGGATGGTGGTCGGGCGCAATGAAATCAAACAGTATCTGGCGGAAGCCGGCGAAGTCGCCGCGACTTTCCGCGATGGTTGAAGACCGATAACACTGAGGAGAGATCAGCGATGGCATTGACGATGGTGAAGCCAGAGGAAATGGAGGCGCAGGCGGGAACAAAACTGCCGCCGGGGGAGTGGTTTGAAATAGATCAGGAGCGCATCAACACCTTTGCTGACTGCACCGAGGATCACCAGTTCATTCATATCGACGAGGCCGCCGCCGCACAAACGCCTTTTGGTGGCACCATTGCCCACGGCTTTTTGACGCTATCGCTATTAACCAAGCTCTGCTCGGAAAATGGCGTATATCCGCAAGGGATTGTCATGGGCGTGAACTATGGGCTCGACAAGGTGCGTTTTCTAAACCCTGTGCGCGCGGGCAAGCGAGTGCGTGCGCATACCGAGATTATGTCAGTCGATCGTAAAGACGCGAACCGGTTTTTAGTCAAGCAGGCGGTCACGGTCGAGATCGAGGGGGAGGACACCCCCGCCGTGTATGCCGAGTGGCTTGGCATGTCCATTATTGGTTGAGATTGGGAGTAGAGTTATGACGATCCGATATGACGACAAGGTCGCTATTGTGACCGGAGCCGGCGGTGGGCTTGGACGATGCCATGCCATTGAACTGGCGAAACGTGGCGCCAAAGTGGTGGTCAACGACCTCGGTGGCTCCGTGTCGGGGGAGGGCGCGAACTCGCAGGCCTCGCTTGATGTGGTGGCCGAGATCGAGGCACTTGGCGGCGAAGCGATGGCCCATGGCGCCAACGTGGCGGACTTGGAGCAGGTGCAGGATATGGTGGCGCAGACCATGGACCGTTGGGGGCGTATCGATATCCTCGTAAATAACGCGGGTATTCTCAGGGACAAGAGCTTCTCTAAAGGGTCAGTCGAGGATTTTCGTCTGGTGACCGACGTGCACCTGATGGGCACGGTTCATTGCACCAAGGCGTGCTGGGACATTATGAAAGAGCAGGAATACGGTCGGATTGTGGTGACCTCTTCCTCTAGTGGGCTCTACGGCAACTTCGGACAAACCAACTATGGCGCCGCCAAGATGGGTGTCATCGGAATGATGAACACGTTGGCGCAAGAGGGCGCAAAGTACAACGTCAAAATCAATGCGCTGGCGCCAACGGCGGGCACACGGATGACCGAGGGCCTGATTGACGAGAAAGCGTTTGCGCTCCTGACGCCCGAGACGGTAACACCCGCAGTGCTGTATCTGGTGTCAGAGGACGCGCCGACCCGTACGATTCTGGCGGCCGGGGCTGGCAGCTTTGCGGTTGCAAAGATTGTCGAGACAGAAGGCATGTGGCTGCCCGAGGCGGAGCAAACCCCCGAGGGCATCGCGGCAAATTGGGCGCAAATCTCCGAGGGCGGCGAGCGCGCCTTGCAAGCGGGCTTTGAGCAGAGCATCAAAATGGTGGGCCAGGCCATGCAGGGATTGGGTATCGCGTCTGGTTGATGCAGCGAGAGGGTGTGCGGGCTACTGAAAAACCGACAGCCTGCCCATTCCGATTCGCTTTAACGGGTTGCTCAAGGCACCGCCAACGAATAGTTAAAACAGGAAAAAGGATACCGACATGAGAGAGGCAGTCATCGTTTCAACCGCGCGCACCCCTATTGCAAAAGCCTATCGGGGTGGCTTTAACAACTTGGCATCACCCACGCTTGCCGGTCACGCAATTAGCGCTGCAGTGGCGCGCGCGGGCATTGAGCCCGACCGCATCGAGGATTGCATCATGGGCGCTGCGCTGACCCAGGGCAGTCAGGGCGGCAACATCGGCCGCACGGCGGCACTCCGCGCAGGCCTGCCCGTCACCGTGTCGGGCATGACAATCGATCGTCAGTGCTCCTCCGGCATGATGGCCGTCGCGACTGCGGCTAAGCAGGTCATTCATGACGGCATGGAGGTGGTCGTGGGCGGCGGCGTGGACTCGATTTCGCTGGTGCAAAACGAACATATGAATTTGCACCGGGCGGCCGATGAGCAGCTATTGGCCATGCATAAAGATATCTACATGCCCATGCTACAGACCGCGGAGACCGTCGCGGCGCGCTACGGAATCAGTCGGGATGTCATGGATGAATATGGCCTGCAATCGCAACAACGCGCTGCGGCTGCCTACGAAGCAGGCAAGTTCGATGACGAACTGGTACCGGTGACCTGTGAGCGCATCGTTTACAACAAAGAGACGGGCGAGCAGTCCACTGCGGAAGCGACAGTCAGCGCCGACGAGGGTGTGCGCGCGTCAACGCTTGAGGGCATTCAGGGCCTGAGAACGGTGATCGAGGGTGGGACAATTACCGCCGGGAACGCGTCGCAGTTATCTGATGGCGCCTCGGCGCAAGTGGTCATGGAGGCGGCGACTGCGGAAAAGTTGGGCGTGACGCCACTGGGTGCCTACCGCGGCATTGCCGTCGCCGGTTGTGAGCCCGACGAGATGGGTATTGGCCCTGTATTTGCCGTGCCAAAGTTGCTCAAGCAACACGGTTTGTCGGTGGACGACATCGGTCTTTGGGAGCTCAACGAAGCCTTCGCCGTTCAGGTGCTTTACTGCCGGGATCAGCTCGGCATAGACAATGAAAAGCTCAATGTGAACGGCGGCGCGATCGCTGTGGGCCACCCCTACGGCATGAGTGGCTCGCGACTCCTTGGCCACGCGCTGATCGAAGGCAAGCGCCGCGGCGTCAAATACGTTGTTGTCACCATGTGTGTCGGTGGCGGCATGGGCGCTGCCGGCTTGTTCGAGGTGTTTTAAATGAAAGCGGTCGTTTGTCGTGAGCACGGCCTGCCCGATCGTCTGGATCTGGTAGACGACTGGCCTTCGCCGGAGATGGGCGATAACGATGTCCGGATCCGTGTCAAGGCTGCGGGCCTGAATTTCCCCGACGTACTGATCATTCAGGGCAAGTACCAGTTCCAACCCGAGTTACCTTTTATCCCGGGCGGTGAGTGTGCTGGCGTGGTCGAAGAAGTTGGTGCAGCTGTCACCCGCTGGAAGGTAGGGGACGAGGTGATCCACAGCGGCGGCTCGGGGAGCTTCTGCGAGGAGATCGTTGCCAACGAGCTGACGGTGTTACCCAAGCCGCCGGCGCTGTCTTTCGAGGCGGCCGCCGGTATCACGATTACCTATCTCACGTCCTACCATGCGCTGGTGCAGCGGGCGAACATTCAGCCCGGCGAGACGCTCTTGGTATTGGGGGCCGCAGGCGGAGTTGGCAGTACAGCAGTTGAGCTGGGCAAGGCGCTGGGCGCGACGGTGATCGCGGCGGCGAGCAGCGATGACAAGCTGGCTCTGTGTAAAGAACTGGGTGCTGATCACACCATTAACTACAGCACGGAGTCCGTGAAGGACCGTGTCAAAGAACTCACAGGCGGTCGCGG
>CAXPKH010000051.1:0-5791 GCA_964217615.1 Luminiphilus sp. | reverse complement strand
TCCGCGTTGAGGTGGACCGTGGCCGTGAGTGAGTTGGTGATGAGACAGCTAGCCTCGGCCTTCTTGAGCACCCTCAGTACTTTCTCTTCTTCCATATCATCGGGAACGCTGATACGCACGGTGAGATGAATCTCGGTAAATTGGGGAGTGCGGTCCACGCGCTCCAGTTTCCCTGTGGCGTCGCAATCCAGCGCATGCCACACGATCCTCGACGGCGCAGCGATGGCCCGAAAGGTCAGCACAAAACAGTCCGCTACCGCGGCGACAAGCAGTGCCTCCGGAGACCACTGATCGCCCGGCCCACCAAATTCTTTGGGTACATCCGTGGTGAGATCCGCGAGCCCTTGGCTGGCGACGCGGACCTGTGACTGATCCGCATTTGCGGTAGCAACACAGCGGTAGTGATGAGGAAAATCCTGCATAAGCATCTCGGCATCGTCGAAAGCGGGCGCAAGCATAGCCGCTCTTTTCGGTGGATGCCACAGCGGTGAATTTCAGTGTCCGATGCGGCACTGACAAGCTTTTAATCAGGCAGAAGGGCGCATTTCAGGCCTGAACCGGACGGGTGTTGGTGGGTCTGCCAGTGACCAGGCTGGCGAGGACAGATGCAAGGCGTCATCAAACGGGAGTGGAATAGTGCTACTTTGGCGCCCGCCTCGCTGCTTGATAATTTTGAGCTGTCGATAGCCTTCGAGCTGAATTTTTAGGCTCGCTGGAGAGGCCTGTGACAAGGCGTCCTTAGAGCGGAAGAGCACAGCCAGAGTGCCATGACTGGCAGCTGCCAGCTGGATTTTTCGGAGTTCTGCATAGCGATAGTCTGTTGCTCCAAGCCAAGCAAAGACCACCCCACAGGTCGTACTGCGCAATGCCTGTTCTGTAGACCAAAGCAGTTCTTCACGATCCCGGGGATGTACCAGCATGATTTCCTGCAGGTTAATCCCTTCGCCTGCCAGCAGTGGCGCATAGGGGGTATAGGGTGGATCGATAAATACCTGCCAGCGTCCCTGGCCGGACAGTTTTTTCATGACGGGCATGAAAATACCCATGGCATCGAGTCCGCACTGCTCACTGATGACTTCAATACTTCCACCGAGTGGCCAGCCTCTGTTGTACAGTTGGGCGTCCAGAGTGGCGAATCCCGTTTCAACGCCTTGTAGGGTGTGTGTTTCATTATTTGCAGAAAGCGCACTGGCACCCAAAAAAGCAGAGTGACTTTGGCCGATACCTCGCCAGGTATCGGCACGACGGAAAATATCTTCGAGTAGATAGTTCATGATGCATTCCTGTTTCAGGCTTTCACCAATAGCGCCTATTGCTGTTGCTTGTGTCGCTACATTGAGCAACCTAAGCACTGGCATGACAGTTAATTTACTGTATAAATAAACAGTATTTAAGCATGACGAAAAAAGCAAGAGGAGATTTTTCTGACTGTCGTGAAAAGCGACAGATGCATCGTTCAGCTTTGGCTGATCCGCGTTTTCGTCGTTATTACCCGGCAAGCTGGTTTTCCAGTTTGGGCGCCTGGTTACTTCGATTTCTCATCGGCTGGAGTGCCTGGGAGCTCACTCAATCTGCAACATGGGTTGGGATTGTGGGCGCGCTGATGTTGGCACCTGCACTCCTGCTCTCTCCCTGGTTTGGCATATTGTCAGATCGCATAAATCCCCAGCGGGGCCTTCAGTTTTCGATGATCCTCCACAGTGCAATCGCATTGGCGGGTGCTGTGACGACTTACTTGGGGCTCTATGATCGGATTTCGCTAACGCTGTTAGCCGCTACGTTGGGAACTGCCACGTCGCTGCATTCCCCCATGCGCTTGGCGCTGATACCGCTGCTGGTTGATCGGGAGGCGTTGCCCAGCGCCGTCGGCTACTCCGCGATGTCATTCAACATCGCCCGCATGATAGGCCCCGCTATCGGTGCCATGCTGGTTGCACAGGTTAATACGGCAGCGGCGTGGCTGACGGCAATGGTGTTGTTTTCGATTTCCTTCTGGAGATTGTCGCGGCTCGCAGTGGCGCAAGATCATCCCGTTAAGGCAGCGACGTCTTATACGAGTCAATTCATGGAGGGCGTGCGCTATCTGACCCAGCGAGCTGACCTGAAAATGCTACTGGCGCTCACCGCAGTCAACGGTTTGCTCGGACGTACGCTCATCGAGCTGTTACCGGCACTGTCTGGCCAGATCCTGAATGGCGGGTCCTCGGAATTGGCGATCTTAGTGGCCATGGCGGGACTCGGTTCCGTCTTGGGCGGGCTTTTGGTCAGTCGCCAGTCAGCCGACCTCCCGCGCCTGCTGTTGCTGGTCTGCCTGGCTATAGCGCTGTCCAGTGTGACGCTACTGATTCTGCGCACGTTGTCCAGCGTTCCAGCGTTGAGTCTCTGGGTTTCCCTGTTGAGTGTGGCGACGACCGTTGCGGGCATCGGATGCCAGACATTGATACAGCTCAACGCTTCGCCTGATTTTCGGGGCCGGGTGATGAGCGTGTGGACTATGCTGGCCATGGGTGCGCCCGCCCTGGGAGCCGCAGTTTTGGGGGCAGGCGTTGACGGATTTGGATTTGACTGGGTATCCACGGTCGCCGGGATACTGGGCTTGGGCCTAATCGCCGGCTTCTATGCGCGGCGCTCGGTTGTTGTGGCCGGATACGCACCCTGAGCCATAATGACCACCAAGCGCTCAAGTACATCCCAGGCTCTGCCACTGAGAAAGCCCTTGCTGGCGCCATCGACCCGAAAGGTGAGGGCCTGCAGTTGCGCAAGATCGCGTCCGGTCAACCGGTTGAGCGCTTTTTGCACCAGTGCCTGGCGATTTCGCCATACCCCCCGTTGATTCAACGCGCTCATGGCAGAGGCGCCGGCGGTGATCTGTCTCTTCAAATCCGCCAACAGTCGTACTTCCCGAGCCAGAGCCCAGAGTAAAACAGGGGGCTGCACCGCCTCCGCTCTCAACCCTCTCAGCGTTCGCACGGCAGCCCGTGCATCCCCCGAGAGAGCCACATCCACCAGCCTGAAAGCGTCATAACGCGCGTTATCAGAGACGGTGTCGCTAACCAATGACGCAGTGATCGGCGTTTCGCCGTGGAGCAATTTCAGTTTTTCCACTTCTTGTGCGGCCGCCAGTAAATTACCTTCCAGCCGCTCGGCGAGGAGTGCGATGGCCTCTTTATCCACCTGCAGACCTGCGCTTTGCATCCGCGTTTGCAACCATTGGGGAAGCTCAGCGGCCGACACTGGCCAAACGGGAATGACGACTCCCGCCTTATCCAAAGCCGTGTACCACTTGCTTTTCTGCGACTGTTTATCAATGCGGCCGCTGACGACCAGCAGCACGTCCTCTGCGCCTCCCTCAAAATACTCCAGTAGTGCTTTGCTACCTTCTGCGCCGGGCTTGCCGGACGGTAGTTGAATTTCAATGAGTTTTCGCTCGGCAAAGAGCGAGAGTGAGCCGGCCGCATGACCCAATTCCCGCCAGTCATCCTTGTGGTTGATGGTAATACACTGGCGTTCCATGCAGCCCGCTTCTCTAGCGGCGCGGCGAATCGCATCGGAGCATTCCTGCAGGATCAGCGGTTCGTCACCCGATATCAGATAGCTGGAAGCCAGCGACTGGCTCAAGTGTTGCGCGAGCTGTGCGGGCTTCAATTGCATCAGCGAGTGAGGCCACGACTGACACGTCTGACAACTTGCGCGGCAAGGTCGCGTCGCATTTCCTCGCGCAATAAGCGCATTTCCTCTGTTTTTCCCACAACATTACGGGGGTCGTTCAGCATTTGCTGACTGACACGCGCTGTGCCCTCTAGCGGCAGTGTGTCGGTTTGTTGCAGCAAAAAATCAACCGAGAGGGTCAGCTCCATCTCGGCAGCGCGCGCCTGAGCGGTGAGCGATACGTTGCGCTGTTCGAATCGCTCCTCACGCAGTGTGAGCCGCGTAGGCGTATCGATTTCGTCGGTCAGCGAGATCTTCATGGCGGCAAGTTCTCGGGTTACCTCGCGGGTTAACTCGGAGCGGGGATCAACGCTGATCAAGCGCAGGGTTACCCCTGCCCATTGAGCTTCGCCTTCTTGACCGGTGCCTTTGAGTTGGAAACCACACCCAGCAATCATTGCTATGAGTAATGCCGCGAGTATTAGCCGCTCAGGGTGGCGATATGAGGGGGTCGGCATCATTGGGCAACAATATTGACGAGTTTTTGGGGAATCACAATCACCTTTTTTATGGTTGCGGCCTCAATGAAGCGTTGCACATTGGGATTGGCTTTAGCCAAGGCCTCAACCGCTGCGTTGTCGGCGGCGGCGGGTACCTGAATTTTTCCCCGCACTTTCCCATTCACCTGCACGACGACTTCAAACATCTCCCGGCTCAGCGCAGTGTCGTCAGCGACTGGCCAAGCGCTCTCGACAAAATCACTGCCGGTTAGGCTACGCCACAGTGATTCGCTCAGGTGAGGGGTGATAGGCCAGAGCATTCTCAGTACAGCGTGCAGCCCCTCACTCACCGCCGCGCGATCCAGCGGCTCTTGAGTGGGATGTCTTGATATTTCGTTGCAGAGTTCCATTACCGCGGCAACGGCAGTATTGAATGTCTGTCTGCGACCATAGTCGTCGCTCACCTTGTTGATGGTTTCGTGGATTTTCCGCCGCAACAACTTTTGAGCATCCGTCCATTGGGGGTCTGAGGGGAGCTCAATCGCGCCGCCATTAAAGTCATGAACCAGCCGCCAGAGTCTCTTAATAAAACGGTGCGCCCCCTCTACACCTGAATCGGACCACTCGAGGGATTGTTCGGGCGGTGCGGCGAACATACTGAACAGCCTTACGGTGTCGGCGCCGTAGCGATCGATGAGCGCCTGAGGATCGACGGTGTTGCCCCGCGATTTGGACATCTTTGCGCCGTCTTTGAGCACCATGCCCTGCGTCAACAGTCTTTTGAAAGGCTCGTCACTCGCTACCAGACCGGCGTCGCGCATCAGCTTATGGAAAAAACGGGCATAAAGCAGGTGCAAAATGGCGTGTTCGATGCCGCCCACGTATTGGTCGACCTGCAGCCAATGGTCCGCCTCTTGATCGAGCATTGCTTCGCTGTTTTTGACACTGGCGTAACGGGCGTAGTACCACGAGGACTCCATGAACGTGTCAAACGTATCGGTTTCTCGAGTGGCAGGCGCCTCGCAACGCGGGCAGGCAGTTTTATAAAAATCGGGCATCTCTTTAATGGGTGAGCCAACCCCTTTGAATTCGACGTCCGTGGGCAACACGACAGGCAGTTGGTCGTCCGGAACCGGGACCGCGCCGCACGCCTCACAGTTGATCACGGGAATGGGCGCACCCCAGTAGCGCTGCCGTGAAACGCCCCAGTCTCGCAGGCGAAAATTGACCGACCGGCATCCCAGACCCTTCGTATCTAGTTCAGCGACAATCGCGTCGAAAGCAGCGTCGAAATCGAGACCATCGAAACGGCCAGATTGTATAAGCGGGCCGCGCTCGAGGTGGGCGCCCGTTGATAGATCGGCGGTGGTTTCCGGTGTGTCTGATACCACCTGCACAATGGGCAGCCCATATTTACTGGCGAACTCCCAGTCTCGCTGATCATGCGCGGGGACTGACATGACGGCCCCTGAGCCGTAACCCATGAGCACGAAGTTAGCGACCCAGATGGGCAGCGGTTCGTCGGTGAGCGGATGTCGTGCTCGCAGCCCGGTGTCCATCCCCAGTTTTTCCATGGTGGCCATGTCGGCCTCGGCAACGGTGCTGGTGCCGATCTGCTGGCAAAAAGCCTCAAGCTCAGGGTT
>CAXPKH010000050.1:0-5865 GCA_964217615.1 Luminiphilus sp. | reverse complement strand
TTGGATGTTCGCCTGATGAATCTTGGTCCGCTGCGATGCAGTCGCTGCGGCGCGATATTGCACATGCAAAGGCGCCCGGCGCGTTAAAGGCGTTAGTCAACCGGGCGCCGCTATACCTGGTTACCGTCTACGATCCGGAATATCCGCCGTTGTTGGCAGAGTGCCAAGATCGGCCGCCTTTTCTTTTTGTGCATGGTCAGCTAGACGTGTTACCAGCCGAGACACTCTCGATTGTCGGTACGCGCAAACCCTCGCTTGATGGCAAGCGGGCTGCCTCAGAATTCGCTACCGCGGCCACGCTGGCAGGACGTGTGGTTGTCAGCGGGCTGGCACTGGGCATTGATGGACTTGCGCATCAGGCGACTCTTGCGGCGGGAGGCAAAACGATTGCCATCATGCCCTCGGGACTCGATCGCATTTATCCGTCTCGCCATCAAAGTCTGGCCGATCAGATCCGGCGATCGGGTGCTGTCGTCAGTGAATTCCCGTTGGGCACCCCTCCTCGAAAGCATCATTTTCATCGGCGTAATCGCACATTGTCAGGGTTCAGCGCGGCGACATTGGTCGTTGAGGCCGGTCGCCCCAGTGGCACCCTGATCACCGCGTCGGCCGCCGCGGACCAGGGCCGGGATGTGTTGGCATTGCCTTGGTCTGTTTACCACCCCGAAGGCTCGGGTTGTCGATATCTTTTGGATGACGGCGCAGTATTACTCACGTCGGTAGCCGCGCTTAACGATTATTTGGGGGTTCGTGCAACAGAGTTGCCAGACGGTGATCTGTTATCGCAGGCTTCGCCAGATACCGTGCGCGACCCCGACCAACGAGCTATGCTGGCCCTGATGGCGGGGCGACCGGTTCAGCCTGAGCTGTTGGCCAGTCATCTCGGTTGGGGCCTGGATCGCTGCCTCGCGTGTCTGGCGTCTCTGGAGGTATCGGGCCGTGTTAGGAAAACCTTCTTGGGCTATCAAGCCGCTCGTTAGCCTACCCATTGGCTGAATCACTATCGTCTGCGTTAAGGTGTCGGATTGTCATCAATAATTTCTGTTGTGAAGAACCCTGAAAAACCGCGCTATTGGGCTGACTGGCGGGCGCCCGCCGCCGCCGCAGAGTTGAGAGTCGGAGCGGTGGTGGCTTGCCCTGCAGAGGGTGTTTGGGGCCTGAGTTGCGACCCTTTTAACGAAGAGGCGGTGTTGGATATTCTGCAAATGAAGTCGCGCGAGGTCAGCAAAGGGCTGATCGTCGTCGCCGCATCGGCCGCTGCATTCTCTTCATTGCTCGAGCCGTTGCCCGCGAGCGAGCGAGCTTTCGTATTGAACTCCTGGCCTGGACCCAACACCTGGCTGGTGCCTCACCGAGACCTTTTCCCCCCGTGGATAACGGGTGATAGTGATGAGGTGGCGATTCGGGTGACATCAGCGCCCGCCTTGACGGCTTTGAGTCGCGCTTTTGGTGGGTCGTTGGTATCAACCAGCGCGAACCCTGCGGGATTGCCGCCTGCGCGCGCCGTTTGGCAGTTACGCCGTTATTTTGGTGCCCGATTAATGGTGATGCCGGGGATGCTTGACCCCACCGGCAAAGCGTCAACAATACGTCGCGTGGGCGACGGCTCGATCTTACGAGCCTGACCTTGGCTTAAGGAGTCTTGGATGGATGCAGCGGCGGTAGAGGCGTACCTGAAGTCATTGCAGAGCCGCATTTGCGATGCACTGTCAGCGGTCGATGGGGGCCAGGATTTCACCACTGAGAGCTGGGAGCGCCCAGAGGGTGGAGGTGGCATCAGTCGGGTATTGGCCGAGGGCAATGTCATCGAAAAAGGGGGCGTAAATTTCAGCCATGTCATGGGTGCGGGTATGCCTGCTTCTGCCACTCAAAGCCGACCGGAGCTGGCGGGACGGAGTTTTCGCGCCATGGGTGTATCACTGGTGATTCACCCCCGTAATCCTCATGCACCCACCTCTCACGCCAACATCAGAATGTTTTTGGCAGAGAAAGCAGGGGAGCAGCCCGTATGGTGGATGGGGGGAGGCTTCGATTTGACGCCTTATTATGGCTACGAAGAGGACGCCGTGTCTTGGCACCAGACAGCCAAAGCCGCTTGTGACCCCTTTGGTCCTGATGTCTATCCGCGGTTCAAAAAATGGTGTGACGATTATTTTTTTCTGCCTCACCGCCAGGAGCCCCGAGGTATCGGCGGTCTGTTTTACGACGATCTGAACGAATGGGGTTTTGATCAGACCTTTGCTTTCATGCGGAGTGTCGGAGACAGTTATCTTCAGGCATACCTTCCCATTTTGGAGAGACGCAAGGATTTGCCTTGGACGGAGGCGGAGCGGCAGTGGCAGCTGTATCGGCGGGGGCGGTATGTGGAATTCAATCTTGTCTACGATCGGGGCACCCTATTTGGCTTGCAATCCAACGGTCGGACCGAGGCCATTCTCATGTCCTTACCCCCGTTAGTTCGCTGGGAGTATGGTCTTCAGCCCGAGTCGGGGACGGCCGAAGCGCAATTGATGACCGAGTTTCTCACGTCCCGGGATTGGTTGGGCAATGAGGCCTAACACCCGCTCGCGGATACCGAATGGTAGAGAGTAGCCCGGTCTGGGCTGAAAGCAGCTGAGCTTGAGGGTAGCGCTGATGGAGAGGATTGCTGGCCAATTTGCCGTGGTGGGGAATCCCATTCAGCACAGCCTGTCACCGCGAATTCATGCTGCATTCGCCGGGCAAACGGGCCGTGCGATCGATTACCGTGCCCAGCAGGTGGATCTTGAGGCGTTCGAGTCTTGGGTTGCGGACTTTTTTGAGCGAGAAGGTCGCGGCTTGAACGTAACCTTGCCCTTTAAGTTACGCGCGTATGAGCTGGCCGACGTAACCTCTGAGCGAGCAGCGCTCGCGGGCGCCGCAAACTTTCTCATGCGCGACCAAGAAGGTCGGTTGTTTGCCGACAATACCGATGGCAAGGGCCTCGTAACGGATATGGTGGATAACGCCGGCTGGTCTATCCATGGCGCACGTATTTTGATTCTGGGCGCCGGCGGCGCTGTGAAGGGCGTCATGCCGGCCTTGCTGTCGGAGCAGCCCTCGACGATTCACGTGGTCAATCGGACTGCCAGTCGCGCAGAGGCGATTGCTGCGGCGTGGAGGGGACGCGACGTCGAGATACGTGGCGGCGGCTATGAAACCGCCGATGATATGCCGTGGGACGTCATTATTAACGGCACCAGCATCGGCTTGTCGGGCGCAATGCCCGCGGTACCCCCTGCGATTGTGCTGGCGGAGGGCTGCGTTTGTTACGACATGGCTTATGGCGAGGCGGCAGCACCTTTCACCGCATGGTCAAGGGAGCAGGGGGCCAGCGACGTGCGGGATGGCCTCGGTATGCTGGTTGAGCAAGCGGCTGAAAGTTTCTGCCTGTGGCTGGGTGAATACCCGGACACGCAGGCGGTGTTATCTGCTTTGCGAGAGGGTTAATCGCTTGATGGCCGTGTGCCAAGATAGCGGTCTTTGAGAGATACATAACCTGCGGCGCTATAGGGCAAAAACTCCCGTTCTTCGTCGGTCAACGCACGGACTTCCCTCGCCGGGCTACCGGCGTACAGAAAGCCGCGCCTCAGCTGTTTGCCGGGGGTGACCAGCGCACCCGCGGCGATCATCACCTCACTTTCGACGGTCACGGCGTCCATGACAATGGCGCCCATTCCGATCAGCACCTTGTCGCCAATGGTGCACCCATGGAGCAGCGCGCGGTGGCCGATAGTGACGTCATCGCCGATGGTGAGCGGATAACCGCCTGGGTTGTAGGGTCCGTCATGGGTTACGTGGAGCACGGCACCGTCTTGAACATTGGTTCTTGAGCCGATCCGGATAATCTGAACGTCACCGCGCATCGCCGCATGGGGCCAAACGCTGGCGTCGTCTCCCAGATGAACGTCGCCCATGACAACTGCTGTGGGATCAATCATGACCCGATCACCCAGACGGGGTGATACCCCGAGCACCCCTCGAATGTTGGAAGTGCCTCTAAAGTCGATATCTGACAAGATGTTGCTCCAGTGATGGATTGAGGTTGCTAAACTTAACCGGCGTTTTTGCCGAGAGAGCAGAGAGTATGTCGGATTCGGGTTCCGAACCCAATCAGCGTCCGCGCTTCATTGCAGGCGCCATTTGTCCAAACTGTCACGCCGAAGATCGCATGGTGATCGATGCAACCGCAGACGTGAGGCGGTGCGTGGTCTGTGACTTTTCAGAGCGCCGTCCGGGCGAAAGCGCGGAACTGCCGCTTACGCGTGTGACACGGGCCGCAGCCCGGCGCGTGGATACTGCGGCCGACCCGATCAAGATTCTAGACAAGCAGTAGCCAGTGCGCGAATTTACAGGGCCAGTAGCCCGCAGCAGGCCATGCGAAATAACTTTTGTTTATGCTTCAAATTAGCAAAAAGCATTGGCATTCATAACCCTCTCGCCGCATCATACGCGCCGCTCAGCGGTTTGTAACCGAAAGCCCGTGGCTTTTTAAGCAAATCCACTATAATCCCGCGCTTTTTTTGACCCCCGAGTGGCGCGGGGTAACGCGCCATATCATGAAACGGAGTGCTCACGAGATGGGGAGACTTTTCTCAGTAGCGGCTGGAGCCCTATTGACACCGCTGGCCTGTGCTGAAAACCAGATCAACATGTCGCCGGGTGTTACCGAGATCGGCGGCAACATCTATGAGCTGCATATGCTCATCATGTGGATCTGTGTGGTTATTGGCGTGCTGGTTTTCGGCGCGATGTTTTACTCCATATACGCCCATCGAAAGTCCAAAGGACATGAAGCCTCGCAGTTTCATGAGAGCACTCAAGTAGAAGTGGCGTGGACCGTGGTCCCCTTTCTGATTTTGATTGCCATGGCGTTCCCGGCCACCTCCACCTTGCTCGAGGTGTATGACAACGATGAATCAGAGCTCGATATTCTGATTACCGGCTATCAGTGGAAATGGAAGTACGAATATCTTGATGATGCCGGAGAGACGGTCTCATTTTTTTCGAATCTGGCAACGCCGCAGGAAGAGATCTACAACACTCAGAGCAAGGGTGAAAACTACTTGCTAGAAGTCGATGAACCGCTTGTGATTCCAACGCACACCAAGGTCCGTTTTCTCATTACGGCCAATGATGTTATCCATTCTTGGTGGGTTCCCGAGATTGCAGTAAAGCGTGATGCAATCCCTGGCTTTATTAATGAGGCGTGGACGCGCGTTCCCGAGGAAGGGATCTATCGCGGTCACTGCACAGAACGGTGTGGCGCTTATCACGGCTTCATGCCCGGTGAGGTCCATGCGGTTTCACGCGATGAATTTGACAGCTGGATGGCTGCCAAGCGCGGGATTGCAGCGGCGCAAACGGCGCGTGCCATGCAGACCTTGTCGGTGGATGAGCTGATGGTTCAGGGCAAGCGTGTTTACGATGCCGCCTGCCTCGCGTGCCACGGCGCCGCTGGCGAAGGCGGTGTTGGCAAGGCAATAGCGGGTAGCCCCGTTGTGCTAGGAGACATTGCAACGCACATGGCGCTGGTAGCGGGGGGAGTCTCCGGTACCGCGATGCAGGCGTTTGGCGATCAGCTGTCGGCGGTCGACATGGCTGCGGTACTCACTTATCAGCGTAATGCCTTCGGTAACAATACGGGCGACGTTGTTCAGCCCGGTGATGTCACCGGCATCAAGAACGGTTAACGGGAGAGAATTCCATGGGCGATCATCATCACGGACCCGCCGCAGGCATTTCGCGCTGGTTGTTCACGACCAATCATAAAGATATCGGCACGATGTACCTGTGGTTCTCTTTTGCCATGTTCCTGCTGGGCGGCTTCTTTGCCATGGTCATTCG
>CAXPKH010000049.1:0-7704 GCA_964217615.1 Luminiphilus sp. | reverse complement strand
ATCTCGCTCTCGGCAATCTCCAGTTCGCGTCGGCCCCAGTCGGCGAGATGAATGTCCGCAACCTTGTAATCGGCGAAGACAGTTTGCTCAACAGCAGTATTCATAGCGTGCTCTCTTTTCTTGAATCGGTGAGTCGGTGAGTTACAGCCCGGCCGCTGCGCGGAGCGCATCGGCTTTGTCCGTGCGTTCCCATGTGAAGTCGTCGCCGGTGCGGCCAAAATGTCCGTAAGCCGCCGTATTACGGTAGATAGGTCGCTTCAGATTCAGCATATTGATAAGACCTTTTGGCCGCAGATCAAAGTGCTCACGAATCAATGTAACGATGGCATCGTCAGAAAGTGATGCGGTGCCGAAAGTATTCACTGAAATTGAAGTCGGCTCAGCAACGCCAATAGCATACGAAACCTGCACTTCGCAGCGTCGGGCGAGCCCCCCGGCAACGATATTTTTTGCAACATAGCGCCCGGCATAGGCCGCTGAGCGGTCGACTTTGGAGGGATCTTTGCCCGAGAAGGCCCCCCCGCCATGCCGCGCCATACCGCCGTAGGTATCGACAATGATCTTGCGCCCGGTCAGGCCGCAGTCGCCTTGTGGGCCGCCAATGACAAAATTTCCCGTGGGATTGATGTGAAACAGCGTATCGGCATGAAGCCATTCGGCGGGTAAAGTGGCTTCAATAATCTCTTTGCGCACAGCCGCGCGGAGATCGGCTTGCGAAATATCCGGTGCGTGTTGCGTTGACAGAACGACTGCTTCGATACGTTCCGGCTTTCCTTCTGCATCGTAGCGAAGGGTTATCTGGCTCTTTGCATCGGGCCGCAACCAAGGCAGCGCCCCTGACTTTCTGAGTTCCGCTTGCTTTTCGACGAGCCGGTGCGAGAAATAAATCGGCGCGGGCATCAACACGTCGGTCTCGTCTGAGGCGTATCCAAACATCAGCCCCTGATCGCCAGCGCCTTGATTGGCCTCATCGGCTTCGTGGGTGCCCAGTGCAATATCAGCTGACTGCTGACCAATGGCGTTAATCACCGCACAGGTATTCCCATCAAAACAAACGTCGGAGGAATCGAAACCAATATCGAGCACTGTTTGGCGGATTACCTGCTCTAGTTCACCGGGTGTGACATTTGACGCAGTTGTGACTTCGCCGGCAACGACAACCATGCCGGTTTTTACGAGTGTCTCTACCGCTACGCGCGCATCGGGATCTTTCGCCAGGTAAGCATCGAGAATGGCATCTGAGATTTGATCCGACATTTTGTCGGGATGCCCTTCTGAGACAGACTCCGAAGTAAAGAGGGAATAGTCGCTCATAAGTTGTCCTCTAAAGCGGATGGTGTTTTTTCGAATTGATGAATTTGTATTTGGAAGCCATTGCGCTGCGCGATGAACACGCTGGCGCTGACAGAGAGGCCGGCTGCTTCGGCCCAGCCTTGCAGCTGCTCGGGAGCAAATCCTAACCAAAGGTCTCCGCAGTGTTCTCTGGCCCACGCCTGATCGTGGGCACAGAGTTCGCTCACAATGAGGCGGCCGTTCGTTGCTAGCAGTTGGGCGGCGTCACCCAGAATTTGTCGCGGGTCAGGCGTATGGTGGAGCACCATGTTGGCAATCACGGCATCCGCCTTTGCTTTATTTTTGATGGCTTGGGCGGCGCTGCCTTGTATAAATTCGATACCGGACAAGTGGCCGGCGAACTCGCGCGCTCTGGTTAGCATGGCCTCGGAGAGATCCAGTGCCATGACCGAGCTTGCCCGTTCATGTAGGCCGGGTAACAGCCAGCCTTCTCCGACCCCGATTTCGATAATGTGGGCCAGGCGCCGCTGAGGCCCTCTGTCGAGCAACTGCAGCGTGGCCTCGCTGTAGTCTTGCCAGGGTGCGATGAGTTCTTGCTCTCGACGAAAGCGATCCAGGTTCCCTTGGAAAAATGCCAGCGAATTACGTTCCCGTTGTTCTTGTATCCGCGTGATTCCCGCCAGCAGCGCAGCGGAGAGTGCGTGCTCATCCACATGGAGCAGTATCTGCTCATGCAAGTTGGCGAGTGGCCCCGTGGGCAGCGCGCGGCGATAAAATGTCGTGGTCCTTTCTTTTTTTCGGCTCAACAGCCCCGCGTCAATCAATACCTTTAAATGGTGACTCAGTGCACTTTGCCGCATGTCGAAAATGGTGCAGAGCTCCGAAACGCTGAAAGAGTCTTGCGCCAAGGCTCGCAAGATTTGCAGACGCAACGCATCTCCGGCGGCGCTTAACAACTCAGTCAGCGTGTGATTGTTTGCCGGAACAGGGAACTCAATAAGAGAGGCGGTACTTTTCATGGGCGCGCAGGATAACAGCGGCCACAAATTTATCAAAATTATTTGATGAAGCCTCTCACCCCCTGATTTTCGTCTTTTTAGCCACGTATGACGGCCGGTTTTTGCATCGAGGGTCGTCCTGCTGCATGGAGTGGAGGCGGGGTCGTTAATCCACGCCCGATACCCTAGGGGAGGCGTGGCATACTCAGTGTCAGGTAGCGAGCGCATTGTTGCTCAGTAGGGTGAACTAACGGGAGAAGTGCGGTGGATGTGCAGGAACAAAAGGAACGGGTGGGCGCGGCGGCGGTGGATTACGTCGAGAGCCTCTACCCGGATCGGCTTAAGCTTGGCATCGGCACAGGGAGTACCGCAGAGTGTTTCATTCGGGGCCTGGCGCGGCTCAAGAGCAGGATTGAGGCCACAGTAGCCAGTTCGGTGCGCTCAGAGGCGCTACTGAAAGAGATGGGGCTACCCGTGGTTGATCTGAACCAAGTGGAGTCACTTGACGCCTACATCGATGGTGCCGACGAGATAAACCCGAATCTGGAGATGATCAAAGGCGGTGGTGCGGCCTTGACCCGAGAAAAAATAGTGGCCTCCGCCGCAGAGACGTTCGTTTGTATTGCCGATGAAACCAAGTTGGTAGAGGTTTTGGGCGCCTTTCCCATTCCCATTGAAGTGATTCCCATGGCCCGGAGCGTCGTAGCGCGACAGTTAGTTGCTTTGGGTGGTCAGCCGGTTTGGAGGGAGGGGGTCGTTACCGACAATGGCAACTGGATCCTTGACCTCCACGGCATGGTGGTAGAGGACCCCGAGTCGCTCGAAAAGCACCTTGAAACCTTACCCGGTGTGGTGTGCTCTGGGATCTTTGCGATGAACCCCGCTCAGCTAGCGTTGCTCGGCGGGGCCGGTGGGGTGACCCAAATGGTGCAACCCCGCCCCGCCTGAGTGGGGCACTTGCAGTCTAACTTTTGTTGGAGAATTTCTACCGACAGACGGTAGAGAGCCCTTGAAATTGTTAAAAAATCCCATTTGAGATATGGGAGGCTTTATTGGCTCGACTACGCTACAATTTCGGAATCCGCCTGTCCGTGCGGCAGGTTTGCGGGGTCAGCATAAGTTAATTTGCGCCAAGAGCGCCGATTGAGATGCTGTTGCAACAATAACGAGGGGGAGTGCCACCGATAAAGAGTGGACACCTCAGCATTCACATGGAGTCAACAATGAAACCAACCTCAAGCGATCGCCGCTTACTCAGCGTCGGTGTCCTCATTGCCTCTCTCTCACTCGCAGGAGTGACGTTTGCGCAGGAGGATGCTGCTGACGATGAGGAAGCCGAAGAGCCCGAAATACTCGAAACCGTCATCGTGACAGGTTCGCGTATTGAGCGAACCACCTTCGACACGACCCAGCCAACCACCAGTTTTGATGCCGAATTCATTAACGTCAGCGGCTTCAATAACACGGCTGATGCTATTAACGCGATGCCTATTATCGTTGCGTCAGGCACCAGTCTTGCCGAATCCAGCGGCAGGAACGTCGGCCAAAGCTTTGCCGACATTTACGGTCTTGGCACGCAACGTACATTGACTCTGGTCAATGGGCGTCGCGCCGTATCGGGTAATGCGCCGACAGCGTTTGGTGCCGCGGCGGGCTCGCAGGTCGATTTGAACACCCTACCCACTTCGCTGATCGAGCGAGTCGATATTGTATCGATTGGTGGTGCACCGGTTTATGGTTCTGATGCGATTTCGGGCACGATCAACGTGATCATGAAGAAGGATTTCGAAGGCTTCGAAATCGACGTGGCCTCTGGTGTTGCTGAGGACAAGAACGATGCTTGGGAACACCGCATCGGTTTGACTGCCGGTTTCAACTTCGCTGACGGCCGGGGCAATTTCGCCATTGGCTACGAGTACAACAAGACCGATGCCGTTCTCGGTAATGACCGAGACTTCGTTAACAATTACTACTACGATTTCGAGACGATTGGCTTTGACCCCAACGATCCCAGCACGGGGACCCGATTTTTCTATGGGCAGGGTCGTTCAATCCCCATCGTAACGAAGACGGGTATTCCCTCACCTGGCAACGCTATTTTTGGCGGTACACCGCTGTTTGCCTTTGGCTTGAACTACTTTACGGATGCACAGGGAAATCCGCTCCAGTTTGGTGCCGATGGTCGACTGACGCCGATTTCGATTGGTCAGCCCAGTAACAATATCCTTAACTTCGTTGGCGGTGATGGCCTGTTGCTGCAGGACTACGATTCGATTCGTGCTCCTATCGAGCGACATATTGTCAATGCTTTTGGTAACTGGGACATCACGGACAACATCACGGCGTTTTTGGAGATCAACGCTTACAACGGCAAGTCCTCCGACCCGAACGCCCAGCCGTTCTATCAGAGTGGTTTGTTCGGCGGAGACTCCGTGGCTTTGCCTATCCCACTCGACAATCCCTACCTTCATCCAGATGACCGCGCGCTTCTTCTCGCTGGCGGCGCAGGAGACACAATCTATATCCACAAGGCGATGGATGATCTGGCCCAGAGTGGGGCGACTGCTGGTAGCACGGACCTGTTGCGCTTTGTCGTAGGCCTCGAGGGTGCGTTTGAGGTGGCAGGACGCTCGGTGAGCTGGGATATTTCCTACAACCGCGGTGAGTCAGAGAGCGAGACGCAAAATACACAGCTAGTTCAGGAAAATTATCTTGAGGCCTTGGATACTGTTGTGGATGGTAGCGGTAACATCGTCTGTGCCAGTGGCAACGCTAGCTGCGTGCCCTTGAATATTTTTGGGATCGTTACTGACCCTGCGGCAATCGATTACGTCACGACTCAAGGCTTTGAAAACGCCAAAATTGTGCAGAAGGTATTCGAGGCCAACATTTCGGCAGAGATTATTGATCTCCCGGGTGGCCCGATGCAGCTGGCACTGGGTTATCAGACACGTGAGGAAGATGCCGATTACCGGCCGGATTATTTCCTTGAAAATGGCTTGGGCCGAACCGCCGCGCTGGCACCCCTCGCTGGAGGCTTTGACACGGACGAATGGTACGTAGAGGCCTTGCTGCCGCTCGTCGACTCCGACTGGATCCCCTTCTTGTCCAATGTCGACTTGGAGGGTGCCTACCGAGAGATCGACCACTCCTCTGCAGGGCGTGATGATGCCTGGAACGTTGGTCTGCAGGTTGGCTTTGACTTCCCCGTGATGGGCAACATCACTATCCGCGGTAACCAGACCGAGTCGGTCAGAGCGCCCGCGGTTGTGGAACTCTTCCTGCCGCGTTCGGAGACGTTCTCCTTCGCGAGTGACCCCTGTGACTTCCGCTTCGTTGATTCGGGCCCGAACCCCTCGGTTCGTCGCTCTACCTGTGTCGCGCAAGCGCAAGCCCTGGGTGTTGATTATGATCCCGCCACATTCCAGTCGGTCATCGTGAACGCAAGCCAGCAAGGCTTCACCGGCGGTAACGACAACCTCTTTAACGAGCGTGCGGAGTCCTCTTCTATTGGTATCGTGTGGACACCTGAGTTTGTTGAGGATTTGAGACTGTCTATCGATTACGTTGATATTGAACTGACCAACGCAATTGAGTCACTGTCTCTGACGACCATCATGCAGGGTTGCTATGACAGTGGTGATTACACCTCAAACGCTTGTGGCCAGTTCGGCAGGAGCGGTACTTTCCAGGTCGATGGTTTCCAAACTGGATTCCTGAATGCGGGATACCGAATCTTCAAAGGCTACCAGACCAATCTGGACTGGACCTTCGATATTGGCGCAGTGCCCGGCTTTTTCGCTCTGCGAGGCTCCGCCTTCATTCTTGATGAGTCGCTCCTCTCGGTTACCGGTGCAGAAACTGATCAGGCAGATGGTAAGGGTCTGATTGGTAACTCTGACATTCGTGCCAACTTCGGCCTGTCGTATCTCTTGAACAACTGGCGCTTTAACTGGCAGGTGCAGTACATCAGCAGTGCGGTTAAGAGTAATACGGCGCCTGAGCGTACTTATGACATTCCCAAGATCGATGACTACTGGAATCACACGGCATTTGTTGCCTATGATTTTTCAGACATCGGCTTCGTGAACAGCTTTGCTGATTCGGTAGAACTGAGCATCGCCGTTCGTAACATCTTTGACGAAGATCCGCCCTATGGCCAGAACTCGTTTGCCGCCATCGGCGTCTACGATCTGATCGGCCGTTATGTCTCTGCAAACTTGAGAATCCAATTCTAAGTTGCAGTTCTTAGCCAATGAAAAAGGGGCCGTTAGGCCCCTTTTTTTGTCGATAAATTTATTTTGATGGGAGGCGTGTGCCTCGAATTGCCGCCTCGATGATCGGGTTTTCAGCGGCCGAACCCAGAAACCGGGGAATCGGCCCAGCCCCCAGCACCTGCTCTATTTCGCGCCCTGCAGCGAGCACCTGCGCATCGCTGTTGGCGGTGCCGATCACGGAAAATCCCAGCGGTAAATTGCGCACCGTACCCATGGGGATAGTGAGATGGGGATAGCCGGCAATTGCCGCCATGTACCCAGCGCCCGCCCAAGCGGGCCAGACATCGCCATTGATCAGGTCCACGGCGGGCGCGATTGGCCCCGAGGGCGCCACTAACAAATCCACATCAGCATCCAAGAGGAGTTGATCGATGCCGTTATCGCGACTGGCTGTCTGGATAGCCCCCAGTGCAGCTTCGTGCTCCGGAGAGCCAGCCTCAGGTCGCTCCGCTGATGAAATAAGGTGCTCCTGCCCGAAGAGCGCGAGCTCGACGTCACTATTGTCGACATTAAAGTCGATGAGCGATGCGACGGAGGAAACTGGCAACCGGCCTGCGCGCTCACTCAAAAACCGGTCAAGCGAATCACCGAATTCGATTTCCAGCACCGCGAGCTCGTTTTGCCAGTAGTCTGGGTCCGACAACTGCAACTCGGTGATGTCCACGAGGGTCACCCCGACCGCTTCAAGGCTTGCGAGGCTTTGACTAAAAAGCGCGTTGATGTGGGTGTTGTCCCCCTGAGCAAAGCGCAGCACGCCAAGACGAAGTTGGTCCAACGATTTGGCTGCGGCTTGAGAGAAGCGGTTACTGTCGGTTAAAACATCCATCATCGTCACGGCATCGGCGACAGTTTTGGTCATCGGCCCCGCGGTGTCCTGAGAGGCCGAGATCGGCACGATCCCTGTGGCCGACAGCACGCCCACAGTGGGCTTGAATCCAACGATGCCGTTAACCTGTGCTGGGCAGATAATCGAGCCATTGGTCTCTGTGCCCAAAGCCAGCGTGGCCAGTCCTGCCGCGATGGCAGCTCCGGAACCGGAGCTGGAGCCACAGGGAGAGCGGTCAAGGATATGCGGGTTTTTGACTTGCCCACCCACTGATGACCATCCACTGACTGACTGAGTGGATCGAAAGTTC
>CAXPKH010000048.1:0-6556 GCA_964217615.1 Luminiphilus sp. | reverse complement strand
CCACTTCACAGCATCCGCCGATCACCGTAGCACCGGCGTCGAGCCAAGTGCCGGCGTATGCGGCATAGGCCTCTGGGCCGAGGTCCTGGCGCGCCTGCAATACATCCACAACGCCACCGGGCTTCAGGTCATCAACGGCGGTGAAGCCGTTGGCAAAACCACCAAAAGGAACACCGGATTTTTGCAGCAGAGGCATCGCCTGAGAAACCGCCTCGGGTTTTGAGCAATTAATCACGATGGCCAAGGGATCAAATGCTGCGGCGGCGTCGAGCGCGTCGTTCAAGGGCTCGCCCGAGCGTAGCGTATGGCCGTCGTCGTCCATCACGGTCAGGCCCAACATAATTCGCGATCCGGACTGTTGGGCCGCACTCAGCACTGCCTTGGCTTCATTGACCGAGGCGATGGTTTCGGCGAGGAAACCGTTTACGTGGGGCCGCTGTAAATCGATGAGCTCTCGGTATTCGGCGACCATCTGCTCCGTAGGCAGCTCCGTGTCCGGGCTGTAGCTGGCAACGAGGGGAGGCAAGCTGCTCACAAGTGCGACCTCAGTGTTTCCACTCGCCGCGATACCCGCTTGCGCGAGCTCGCAGGCTTGCTTCAACAGCGTATTGAGGGGTGTGGTGACTCCTCCGCGGGTGAGCCGCGCGCGGGTAATCGCATAGGTATTCAGGCAGGCGATCGCAGCGCCTGCCTGACAGAAATCGCGATGGATATCAGAGACGAGCTGCGGTTCCTCCATCATTACCTGCAGTGACCAGAGATGATGCGCCGCAGCGGTGCTCCGGTGGATAAGCTCCTGGCCCAGGCCGCCATCCAGCAGTAGAACAGATTCTGTCATTATCAGGTCCCTGGTAAGGTGTCAGCGCGCCAAAGGATTGCGAGTATAAGGCCAGATTATTCCCGAGTGTTTGAAATGATAAGGCGTTGACGCGTACATCAGCGCTTCGCTATCCCCTTTTTTTCTCGTCGAAAGCTGTCTCATCACCGAGAAGAAAAAATATCGCGTAGAAGACGGGTACGGCCAGCAGTGCCAGCACCGAGCCAAAGGTCAGTCCGCCCATTATTGAAACCGCCATTTCCCTGAAGAAATCGTCTCTAAGGAGCGGCGCCATGCCGATGATGGTGGTTCCTGCCGCCAACAGCACCGGACGCAGGCGGCTCACACAGGCCGACACTAACGCGTGCTGACTCAGCCCGTCATCGGCAGAGCGCAGCTTGATCTCTTCCACCATGATCACGCAGTTCTTGATCAAGATGCCGACTAGACTCAGTAAGCCAAGCAACGCGGGGAAGGTGAAAGACAGGTCGGTCACAAAGAGCCCGAGAAAGACGCCGACCATAATGAGCGGCACGGTCATCCAAGTCACCAGCATTTGCCGCACACTGCCAAAAAGCATCAGCGTTGCAATGATCATCACTAGCAAGGCGATTGGGAAGCGCGAGATGACCATGTCGTTCGCCAACTTCATCGACTCGTACTCGCCGCCCCATTCAAGCTCATATCCGGGCGGCAGGGGGATGGATTCAATGTCACCGCGGATCGCATTGAAGGCACTGGTGGCAGTTTCGCCGGGGGGGGCATTTGCTTGAACGGTAATGGTACGGACCCGATTGCGCCGCATCAGGAAGCTGTCCTCAGCTCGGAGTGCGGCGGCTGACACCACCTGCCGTGCCGATACAAAAGACTGGGTGCTCTCGCTCCACAGGTCGCGCTCAAGCAGTCCCGTCGCGGTTTCTGCCAGCGGCATGATGCGCGCGACAATGGGAACAGGTTTGTCACCGTCGCGGAGAACTCCCACGGGAGTGCCGACAGTGCTCGACTCCACTGCCCGTGAGACGTCGGGCAACTGAATACCCGCGCGTCGAGCCCGGGCGTGATCTGGCATTACGGCCAGTGACAGCCGTTGCTCACGCCAGTCGATTTTGCGATCAATCAGCCCGTGCTCAATGAAATGCTGCATGGTCTGTTCGGCTAGCCCGCGCAGTTCGAAGCGGTCGCTGCCATAAAAGCGCGCCTCGATTTTGCTCGCGGTGCTGCTGGTGAACTCAAGCCGCCGCACCATGTAATGGATTTCTGGAAATTCGGCCCCAATCAGCTCACCGGTTTGCGCCATCAGCCCCGTCACGGCCTCGACGTCGTCCACATTGACCACCAGTTGCGCGTAGGCGGGGTCGGGCCGTTCTGGGAGCAGAATCATGGTGAAGCGAACGGGGCCTCGGCCTGCCCAGGTTGAGACCTCGGTCACGCCTTCAAGACTGAGTAGCCGCTTGCGTACGCGATCCGCCATGCGATCGCTGGCGTGTATGTCGGTGCCCTGAGTTTGGTAGAGATCTACAAAGAAAAGCGGCGTGCTGGTCGCCGGGAAAAACCCTTGTTTCAGCTGTGTGAAGCCCACGATGCTCGACAACATGACTGCCAGCAGGGCGAGTGTGGTCCAGCCGCGTCGGGCAATACTCCATGCCATGAGTTTGCGATATCCCGCATAAACCGGTCCGGCATAGAGGCGGTTCTCGGGCACAGCTTCCGGCACGGAGGTGAGCAGCGCTATCCCGATAGAAGGCACCAGCGTAATCGCCAGGATCCAGCTTAACAGCAGCGATATGCCGCACACCGTGAACAACGATCCCAAAAACTGACCCGTTGAATCGCTCGACAGCCCGATGGGGGCAAAGGCGGCGATCCCGATGACCGTGGCGGCAAGCAGTGGGAAGCGCGTGGTCGCAACCGCCGCAATGGCTGACTCCCGGGGACTGAGGCCCTGTTTGATCCGGGTAATCATGCCCTCGGTCACCACGATAGCGTTGTCGACCAGCATGCCCATCGCGATCATCATCGCGCCCAGCGAGATCCGTTGTAGTTCGATTCCCGTGGCGGCCATCACGCCAATGGTGCCGGTTACCGTCAGTAACAGCACTGCGCCCACCATCACGCCGGCGCGCCAGCCCATAAACAGACACAGCGCGGCGATGACCGTGGTGATGGAGGCGGTGAGATTCAGGAGAAATTGACCGATGGACCGGTCGACCAGACGATGCTGCTCAAAAAGCGGAATCATCTCGATGCCGACAGGGAGGAGTTGCTGCAGCTCGAGCAGTCGCGCTTCCACGACTTTGCCCACCCGGACGACGTTCTGGGTTTCGTTGATGGCAATCCCCAACGCGAAAATGCGCTGGCCTTCGTGGCGCACAATCAGTGAGGGCAGATTGGTCTCCTCGCGGGACACGCTGGCCACGTCGCCGAGGCGAATCATCGACGTCTCTCCGGGCAGGGCAATCAGCAGCTCTTCGAGCACCGCCTCACTCCGCTCCAGCGGAATATCGATGCGCATCCGCTGATCACCCGACTCCATCATGGAGGCGGGGAAGAGTTCCGAGGCGCTGTTGATGGCCTCGACGATGCGATAAAAGGGCACGCCCAGCTGGCGCAGTTGCGCATAATCGAAATCAATCTGGACCTGTTCCTCTGGCACACCCTCGACCCGCACCTTGGCCACGTGCTCCACGCGCTTGATTTCGGTTTCCAGTAGGCGAGCGGCATCGCGAATGATGGCGATGTCATAGCCGTCCGGAACCGTGAATCCATACAGCAAGCCATACACGTCGCTGAAATCATCCTCGACCCAGGGTGGTTGGGCGCCCGCTGGCAAGCGCATGGCCGCCTCGGCGACTCGGCGGCGCAGTTCATCCCAGATTTGGCCTGTATCGCTGGCTGATACCGAGTGATTGAGCTCAATCTCGATCTCTGAGCGCCCGGGCAGTGATCTCGACGCAATATTTTCAATCCAGGGCAGCTCCTGGATTGAGCGCTCCAGCACCTCCGTCACTTCCTGTTCCACATCGAGTGTTGAGGCACCCGGGTACTCGGTGAACACAAAGGCGATCTTGATCGGGTAGGGCGGATCCTCGAGCTGTGCAATGCGCTGTCCGCCCGCCAACCCGCCGACCAGACAGGTGAGCACGATGACCCACACATAGAGCGGGTTCGCGAGCGCAAATTCAGTGAGCGATGACCGTGACATCAATTAGTCGTCCCTGAGAGGTCGTACCTGCATACCGTCGTAGAGCCAGGCGCCCCCTGCCGCGACTACCTGTTCGCCGGGCTCCAGCCCTGCGAGCACCGGTACTTGCTTGCGACTGGGCACCCCCACTTCGATGGGCCGCTTGGTCACTTTCGAAGTGTCGCGTTCCACCGTCCAGACGAAGAAGTTGCCTGCGGCGTCACTCTGCACCGCACTGAGGGGCAGTTGGATGCTCGATGCATCGGTGGTGGCCATAGACAGTAAAACAGTGGCGGTCATGCCGGGCAGCACGGGCCAAGGCGGGGTCTCGGTCAGCGAAAACCGCACGTCGTAGGTTTGGGTGTCTCTGCTCGCTTCGGCCTCGTAATCGAGCCACTGCGCTTCGAATAACCGCTCTGGATCGGCGGTGAAGCGCACCGCAGCTTTGCTCAAAGTTGTCGGATTTAATTGCGCCATCAGCTGCTCGGGCACGCCGATCACGACCTCGATGCGCTCCACCGGCGCCAAGCGAATCACCGGCGAGAGTCTGGCGACCGGAGAGAAGTTTTCTGCCAGACGTTTGGTCACCTGTCCCGAAAACGGCGCGCGCAATACCGTGTCATCCAGATCTTTTTGCGCTGTATCTACCGCGAGTCCCGTCAGTTTGGCGCGCGCCATGGCCTCATCGAGCTCCGCCTGTGACACGGTGCCGGAGGCCTTGAGTGACGCGATACGCGACAAAGTCTTTTCGGCCAGCTCATGATCGGCTCGGGCGCTTTCCAGCGCGAGTTTGAATCTCTCGGGGTTCAACTGCGCAATAACATCGCCGGTCTGCACCAGCGCACCCTCTGGTAGGGGTAACCGCTGCAGTGTCCCGTCGATTTCAAAGCCCAGTTCGACCGTATGTGCCGGTGCCACTTTGCCCACAAACTGGCTGGGTGCCGAGTGGTCTCCAGCCCCTACTGTTATCAAGCGAGCGGGACGCACCGCAGGGGAGGTCTCGACAGTGGCGTCGGCCCCGCAGCCAGCCAGCCCAGCTATGACCCAGAACGTGACGAATATACTTCTCAGCATGGCGCCAGCGCCTTCGTCAGCGCCTTGAGGTGTCGGCGGATCTTGTTGCGCTCAGAGGCACTGAGTGAGAGAAGGCCCAGTAGCTCCAGGAATTGCAGTCCCTGTGAGGCCAAAAAAATGGTGCGCGCCGACGTCGCCGTGGATTTAGAGATACCCAACTGGGCGAACACGGCCTCAACGTGGTGCTGGGCTGGCGCGATCAGCTCCGGATTCTCGGAAGAGGCAGCGATCAGGCCCTGCGCCATGATGCGCTCTTCCTTGGGGAGGTCGAAGTCGGCATCGATCAGACTATTGAGCAGCGCGGTGTTACTCAAATCGTCTGGCGAGCTTAGACCTTCGATTAACCCGGCGCGATTCTCCAGCAGGTGGTCCAGCAGCCCCTGCAGTAGCGCATCCTTGGAGGGGTAGTGATACAAAAGCCCGCCCTTAGAAACGCCGGCCTCAGCCGCCACCTTCTCCAGCGTCAGGCGCCCCGCACCATCACGCTCGATCACTTTTGCCGCGGCAACGCGAATGCGCGCGCGGGTTTTTTTTGATTTCATGGTGCACCATAGCTAAACCGTCCAGACGGTATAGTAATTTAAATCCAGTGCGTTGTCACAGGCCATCGAATCGCCTGAACATTGCTGGCGAGAAGGTCTGTGCGTACCCTGCAGTGATGTCGACCGATCGCTATTCCCGATGACCCCTGATCTGCTGCTGACTGTGGCGAGCTGTGCTGGCTTTATGGGCCTCGTGGGATATGTGTCGTGGTGGCAGACCCGCGGCCGGGTCGATACGGGTGCCGGATACTTTCTCGCTGGGCGGGGCTTGGGCGCTACATTTATCGCGGGCTCTTTGTTGCTCACCAACCTTTCCGCAGAACAACTGATTGGCCTCAATGGGTCTGCCTATGGCTACAACCTGAGCAGCATGGGGTGGGAGGTGACCGCCGCGGTTGCCACCGTGCTCATGGCGTTTTTCTTTCTCCCGAGGTACCTCGCTGGCGCTTTCACGACGTTGCCGGAATTTCTCAGTGCGCGCTTTGACGAAGGCGTCCGCCGCATGACCGTGGTGCTATTCATGCTGGGCTATGGGCTCGTCACAATCCCCAGCGTGCTGTACTCCGGTTCGATCGCAGTGCTCAAACTGTTTGACGTGCCGGAGCTCTTGCAACTGGATTACGGCACGTCGCTGGTGCTGACCATTGTGGTTATCGGTGCTTTGGGGGCGTCCTACGCCATCCTCGGGGGCTTGAGAGCGGTGGCGGTCTCCGACACCCTCAATGGCGTTGGCTTACTCATCGTGGGCGTGGCCGTACCGTGGCTGGGGCTGCAGGCACTGGGTGAGGGGAGTGCGGGTGCGGGTCTCAATATTGTGTTGACCACCGAGACCCATAAGCTCAACGCCATCGGCGGGCCAACCGACCCAACGCCCTTTGCCACGCTCTTTACCGGCATGGTGTTTGCCAATCTCTTCTACTGGTGCACCAACCAATACGTGAT
>CAXPKH010000047.1:0-7502 GCA_964217615.1 Luminiphilus sp. | reverse complement strand
CCAAACGCCGTCGCTTCATGCAAATCGCCATTTAAAAAGAAGTAAGCGCCATCCTCGGTCGCGTAAATCAATGGGCCGTTGGTAATCTGCACCTCAGAAATACCGGGTGCGGGGCTCGGGCTAATAGATTCAATGCTGATGGGCTGACCGGCGAAGCCAGTCAAGGACGCACTCAGGACATCGCTGGCATCCTCTGCCGCGACTGCTCCCGAACCAAAATTGGTTGCCCACAGTGTTAGCAATAGCGTTCCAAACCCATGCCGCACTGCGACACCTGAGGTTACTGAGGCAATGATTGGGCTCATCTTCCTGATTCCTCCCACAACAACTTGCTCATCAACATCTCTACGCCCGTCACCAGCCATTGACGGCCCCACCCGGTACTGCGATTCGAATAGCCACCGCACTCACTAGGCCGCCCTGATCACATGCCGGCATGAAAGTGTAAATGATGCCTGCTAGGGGTGCGACCGATGCGCCAAACCCTTAAGACTGACGATCACGCCGCAACGCCTACCGCGGCAGATTGACTCAGGAGGACAGCTTTTCCTTGATTCGCGCCGCTTTTCCAGAGAGTTCACGCAAGTAATAAAGCTTGGCTTGTCTGACATCGCCACGACGCTTAACCGTGATGCTATCTACCAACGGGCTGTAGGTTTGAAAGGTACGCTCCACACCGACACCGTGGGAAATCTTACGCACGGTAAAAGCGGAATTGAGGCCTCGATTGCGCTTACCAATACAAACGCCTTCGAACGCCTGCAGACGCTCCCGGGTGCCTTCCTTAACCCGAACCTGAACAACCACGGTATCTCCGGGCGCGAAATCCGGCACGTCGCGGGTCATTTGCTCGGCATCAAGCTCTGCGATAATTTTGTTGGTGCTCATTACAGTCTCCTATCGCCGCGCAATCTTCGCGATCGATATGTCATTCGTTGCATCTTTCGCGCCTTTTGACCTCGAACCGACGAGAAATAGCGCTTTGTTCGCTGTCTGACACGGGCAACAGCGGGGCCAGATTACGGCAGGGGCGCGATGATACCTGCAGATTTACGAATTGTCTGCCCCCCTATTCCTGTAAAAGATCCCACTTATCCAGCAAGGCACGATCCGCATCACTCAATTTATCCATGGTGAGCAGATCAGGGCGCCGATCCAGGGTTCTGCGCAATGCTTGGGCGCGGCGCCACTGGGCGATCTCACCGTGGTGACCACTCATTAAAACGGGGGGCACTGGCAGCCCGTCGTATACCTCGGGCCGCGTATAGTGGGGACAGTCCAACAAATCCTGCGAAAAGGAATCCTCCGCCGCAGACGCCTCATGGCCAAGCGCACCGGGCACCCAGCGAATCAATGCATCGATCAACATCATGGCGGGCAGCTCACCACCACTGACCACGTAATCTCCCACCGAGACCTCGAGATCCACATGACGCGCGATAAAACGCTCGTCGATGCCTTCATAACGACCGGCGACGACTATCACTTGGCCCTCACCCGCCAGAGATTGCGCCAAAGCGGCATCCAGTCTTTTCCCCTGAGGGCTCATCGCCACGACCTTTGCGTTGTCGCCTACCTTAGCCCGCGCTTTTGTCAACGCACTGGCCAGAATAGGGGCCTTCATGACCATCCCGGGCCCGCCGCCATAGGGTCGATCATCGACTGTGCCGTGCCGGTCCGATGCTTCCTCGCGTGGGTCCTGCAGGTGTAGTTGGCAGAGGCCGGTTTCGAAGGCACGCCCGGTAACGCCCCACTGCGTGATGGCGGAGAACATTTCCGGGAACAGTGTGAGCACAGCGACCCGCAACTGCGGGGAGGTATCAGGCATCGACATACCAATTCACCTCTATCGTTCTCTCCTGCAGGTTTACTTCGAGAATGACAGCGTCCGGGATCCAGGGAATGAGATGTTCCTTATCGTCGACGCTTTCTTCAGTGGGCACTACCACCAAGACATCGTTGGCCCCGGTTTCCAGCAATCGATCCACGATTCCGAGGAACACACGCGCGTCATCCTCCCGGCACCACACTGACAATTCAATCAGATCACGCCAGTAAAAATCGCCGGCATCCGGGGTCGGAAAACACTCAGACGGGACGCAAATCGCCTGCCCTCTCAACGCCTCGGCAGCAGTGCGATCATCAATAGTCGCAATTTTGGCGATCAGGCTCTTGCCTTGATGCTGGACAGCCTCCACCGTTACCGGAACGCGGTTCGGGGCCGCTTTACCGGCGGGGCTTTTGAGATAGAGTTCAGGGAGTTGTGTCAGCAGGGCGGTCTCTTCGAGTCGCGAGCGCAACTTAACCCACCCTTTGACACCATAAACGCCCACCACATCGGCCAGCGTCAGATCATCAGAATTTGGGGGCAGACATTCCTGCATCAGGCCGCGCGGGGTGCCCCCTTAATCGGTCAGGCGGCAGTGGCCTCGGCGCCCGCCTGAAATTCCTTCATCAGCTTTTGAACACGAGGAGACACCTGAGCGCCCTTGGCTACCCAACCCTCGACTTTTTCGAGATCAATACGTAGCCGCTCTTCCTGACCACGGGCGATGGGGTTAAAAAATCCTAAACGATCGATAAAACGTCCATCGCGCGACTCGCGTCTGTCCGCCACGGTGACATGGTAGAAGGGTCGCTTCTTGGATCCGCCCCGAGATAACCGGATGACCACCATAATGTTCTGTCCTCGAAATAAGTGCTTTAGCCGGCCAAAAATGGCGCCTGCTGATAAAAAGATCGCGGAGGATACAGGAATCTGCAATAGCTGAAAAGGTGCAAAGTGCTGGCCCGACAACCACGCCTAGGAGCGGCGAAAAGTCGGAAACCAGCGGCTAACGGCGGGGAAATCCGGGCGGAAGACCGCCGCCAGCGCCGCCCGTCATTCCACCCAAGCCCCGCATCATGCGCTGCATGCCGCCGCCTTTCATTTTTTTCATCATTTTCTGCATCTGCTTGTGCTGTTTCAGCAGCCGGTTGAGGTCTTGCACCGCTGTACCAGAGCCCAGGGTAATCCTGCGCTTGCGAGACCCAGAAATCAGATCCGGATTCCGTCTCTCTTTGGGGGTCATGGAGTCAATCATGGCCTCCATGCGAACAAACTGCTTGGTGTCGACATTTTGCGCCGCCTGAGCCATACCCGACATCCCCGGCATCTTTTCGAGCATCGCGCTCATGCCGCCCAGGTTCTTCATCTGCTGCAACTGCTCGCGAAAATCCTCCAGATCAAAGCGCCCGCCTTTCTGTACCTTGGTCGCAAGCTTCTTGGCTTTATCCCGGTCGACTTTGCGCTCGACCTCTTCGATGAGCGAGAGCATGTCGCCCATACCCAATATGCGGGAGGCCAGTCGATCCGGATGGAAGGGGTCTAACGCATCGGTTTTTTCCCCAACGCCCAAAAACTTGATCGGCTTCTGGGTGATCGTTCGCACTGATAACGCCGCTCCTCCGCGGGTATCAGCGTCGACCTTGGTCAAAATAACGCCGGTCAGCGGCAACGTTTTACCAAAGGCTTTGGCTGTATTGGCCGCGTCCTGACCGGTCATGGCATCAACGACGAAAAGCGTCTCGATCGGTTTGACTTGTTCGTGTAACGCTGCGATCTCGGCCATCATGACTTCGTCCACCGCGAGCCGCCCGGCCGTATCGATCAGCACGACATCCGAAAACGCTACCCGCGCATTTTCGACAGCGCGTCGCACGATATCCACGGGTTTCTCGGCGGGGTCACTGGGCTCAAACTGGGCACCCACCTCTGCAGCCAGGGTCTCCAGCTGCGTTATCGCCGCGGGTCGATAAACGTCAGCACTGACCACGGACACGCGCTTTTTTTCTCGCTCGATCAAATAACGCGCCAGCTTCGCCACCGATGTCGTCTTTCCCGCTCCCTGCAAGCCCGCCACCATAATGACCGCGGGGGGCTGGGTTGCCAGATTGAGTCCCTCACTTTCTCCGCCGAGCACTGTCTGCAACTCGGCCTGCACCACCTTGAGGAAGGCTTGGCCTGGTGTCAGGCTTTTTGCGACCTCTGCGCCGATAGCGCGATCCTTTACGCGATCGGTGAAATCCTTGACCACGGGCAGTGCCACATCCGCCTCAAGCAACGCCATGCGGACTTCGCGGAGGGTGTCGCGCACATTGTCCTCGGTGATTTTTGCCTTGCCAGAGATGGCCTTTAGGCTACTGCTCAACCGGTCACTGAGAGATTCAAACATCGATACGTTACCTGCGCGGGGATACCCAAGTTCTTCTGGAAGCGCGTAGTATAGAGATGCGATGAAAGATACCCAAATCCAGTTGCCTGCTCACCGGCGCCGAGAGACTCAGTGTGATGGGTAACGCCCCTAGCTTACTGACCGCCGGTTTGGCTATTTTGGCCGCCTTGCTGTACCTGACCGCGGTCTGGCGGCAGGTCCTCAATCTTGAAGCGGGGGAGCAACGACAACGGCGACAGATTGCCCTAATGGGAGCCACGGCGTTGGTAGCCCATGCACTGGCAGCGTATCTGCCTGCACAAGCCGGCGAATCCAGCCTGGGCTTCTATCGCGTGGCGTCACTCATGTTCCTCAGCATGGGAGTGATTAGCCTGATCGCCTTGGTCGTTCGTCCTCTGCACACACTGCTTATCGTGCTGTTTCCATTGGCCGCCCTTTCTATCCTGGTGGCCACCTTTGCGCCCGATACCAGCCGGCCCATGAATGACCTACCCGCTGGCATCCTCTCTCATGTGTCAGCATCGATTATCAGCTTTGCAGTGCTGGCGCTGGCCGTGCTGCAAGGTCTGTTGGTCACAGTGCAATCCAGACAACTGAGACAGCATCGCGGCCAGGGGGTCATCCGCAAACTACCGCCACTCGAGGCTGCATCGTCCTTGTTTTTTGAACTGTCAGCGGCGGGTTTTCTGATCCTCACCATTGCAATCGGCACAGGCATGGTATTCGTCGAAGACCTATTCGGTCAGCATCTGGTGCACAAAACCGTGCTGACCATGCTGGGGTGGTGCCTTTACGCTATCTTGTTGGCCCAGTATCTCCGCCGGGGATGGCGGGTGCAGTCTGCCATCACAGTAAACCTCATCGCATTTGGGCTGTTGGTGCTCGGTTTTTTTGGTTCCAAACTGGTCCTCGAGCTACTGTTACCCCTCTCGCGCTAGGGAAATTGCCGCGTTGCACGGCCTTTAAAAGAGGCTTGTGCGTTTCCGCTTTTTTCTCCACCATTTCAGTTCGACATTGCTAGAGGTATGAACCTCCCTTGAACGAGACATCGCTGGGGCTGCTTTTTGCGGCTCTGGCGCTACTGATTCTGATCTCAGCCTTCTTCTCCAGTTCAGAGACGAGCATGATGTCGCTGAACCGCTATCGCTTGAAACACCTCAAGGGAACGGGCCATCGTGGCGCTCGGCGCGCGATCTCACTGCTGCAGCGACCCGACCGGTTGATTGGTCTGATACTGATTGGCAACAATCTGGTCAATATTCTTGCCTCTGCCATTGCCACGGTGATTGCCATCAGGCTGTTCGGCGATGCCGGTATTGCCATTGCAACATTGGCACTGACTTTGGTTATTTTGATTTTTGCCGAGATCACCCCCAAGACTATCGCCGCACTGCACCCTGAACGTGTGGCGTTCCCCGCCAGCATTATTCTGGTCCCCCTACTGAAGTTACTCATGCCACTGGTTCTGTCGATCAATTGGTTGACCAATGGCATCCTGAAATTGATGGGGTTTTCTCCCGATACGGCCGGGGATGACGCGGTGTCTCAGGAAGAACTGCGAACCATTGTTACAGAATCTGCCTCGATGATCCCCAGCCGACACCGCCGAATGTTGGTGAATATTCTCGATCTCGAGCAAATGACCGTGAATGACATCATGGCGCCGCGTAATGAGATTTACGGGATCGATATTGAAGCGCCTGACGAAGCCATCATGCGACAGCTCAAAAACAGTGAACACACCCGGCTGCCCCTCTACCGCGACGACATTAATCAGATCGCGGGCGTTTTTCACATGCGTAATTTGAGTCAGGTGCTGGATGGCGGGCGCTTGAGCCGATCACGACTGCTCGAAGCGGCCGATGCGCCCTACTTCATTCCTGAGAACACACCGCTCAATACTCAGCTACTCCATTTTCAGCGGCAGAAGAAGCGATTGGGAATGGTGGTCGACGAGTACGGAGATATCCTGGGCCTCGTGGCCCTCGAGGATATTCTCGAAGAGATCGTAGGGGAATTTACCTCCAATCTGGTCGAAGAAAATGAAGAGATTACTCGTCACCCTGATGGCAGCACGACCTGTTCAGGCACAGTCAGTATTCGCGATCTGAATCGCCAGCGTCGCTGGGACCTTCCCACAGACGGCCCGAAGACCATCAGTGGCCTCGCCCTCGAGGCGCTGGAGGCTTTTCCCAGTGCCCGCGCCTCTGTGCGCATCGAGGGGTATCAGCTCGATGTTGAGGAAATCGCCAAAACCCACATCAGTCGGGTGCGCATAACGCGGCTTGATGACGGATCAAAAACGCCGGAAACAGCCGCGGAGCACTGAGGGCTGATAAGGGTTTACCTGGCCGCGCGCCGTTCGGCGACGGCGACCAAGATTTCCCGCTTTCGTTCATTGCCGGCCGAGAACCACTCCACGATCTCGTTGGCTGTTCGGTAACAGCCGATGCACACGTCTTGGTCATTCAAGGCACATACCTCAACGCAGGGCGACTTGACGGTGGTCTGCGCGTCGCTCACTTGGCATCTCCCTCTGCCTGCTGCGCGTAAAATGCGTGCGCGAAGCCCTCAAGGTCTCCTGCTTCGATCGCCTGCCGAATCCCGGTCATGTGTCGCTGATAAAACCTGAGGTTGTGAATGGTGGCAAGCTGGGCCCCCAGTATTTCATTGCACCGATCCAAATGCGCCAGATATCCGCGGCTGAAATGCTGGCAGGTGTAACAATCGCAGGTTGGATCAAGGGGTTCGGTACTGGCTTTGTGTCGGGCGTTGCGCAGCTTAATCACGCCCGCGCTGGTAAAAAGGTGCCCGTTACGGGCATTGCGGGTTGGCATCACGCAGTCGAACATGTCGATCCCGCGGCGCACGCCTTCGAGAAGATCGGCCGGTGTGCCCACCCCCATCAGATATCTTGGCGCCTCTGCCGGCAATTGGGGGGCCAAGCCATCCAGTACCTTCATCATCTCATTCTTGGGTTCACCCACGGATAGCCCGCCGATGGCGTAGCCATCAAAGCCGAGCTCCATCAGCGCATCGAGGGTTTGCTTTCGGAGTTCAGGGTACATCCCTCCCTGAATAATGCCGAATAAAGCGGCGGGGTTATCGCCGTGCGCCTGCTTACTGCGAGCCGCCCACCGCAAGGATAACTGCATGGACCGCTCGGCCTCGCGATTAGTCGCGGGATATGGGGTGCACTCATCGAAAATCATGACGATATCACTGCCCAAATCTCGCTGAATCCGCATAGAGGTCTCGGGATCGAGAAACACCTTGTCGCCATTGACC
>CAXPKH010000046.1:0-2697 GCA_964217615.1 Luminiphilus sp. | reverse complement strand
ACGTAGCCGGCGATGGCGCCCCAGGTGACGCCGATCAGCAGCGCTACTGCGGTGGCAATAAAGCCCACCGCAAGAGAAATTCGACCGCCGTACATGATCTGGGTGAGTACGTCGCGGCCAAAAATATCGGTGCCCAGCCAGTGATCAGCAGAGGGAGGCGTTGCGCCCAGATCCAGATTTTGTGCCTCGTAACTGTAGGGAGCAATCCACGGCGTGAGTAGCGCCACCACAATCATGAACAGCAACACGCTGCCCCCGAAAATCGCCAACTTGTTCTTGCGTAGCCGCAACCAGGCGTCGTGCCAGAGCGAGGAGCCTTCTTCGGCAGACTCAAAAACAAGCGCCTCAGTGTTCATCAGCCGCCTCCCTGAAACTGATGCCGAAGCCGCGGGTTAAGCCACGCAGCCACGATGTCGCTAACGAGGTTGAAAAATACGATCAGCGAAGAGAGGAATACGGTGGTGCCCAGAATCATGGTGTAGTCGCGGTTAAAGGCGGCCTGCACGTAGAAGCGGCCCAGCCCCGGGATCTGAAAAATCGTTTCGACCACAAAAGAGCCAGCGAGCAGGCCGGCAAACGCGGGTCCCAAAAAGGCGATCACCGGGATCAGACCGCCCCGCAATGCGTGCTGGGTGACGACGCGCCACTCTGGCAGGCCCTTGGCGCGGGCGGTGCGGATGTAATCCTGTGACAGGATCTCGAGCATGCCGGCGCGGCTGAGTCGGGCAATGTAGGCGGCATAGGCCGAGCCGAGTGTCACGGCGGGCAGAATCTTATCGCCGGGGATATCTCCCCACCCGGTAATCGGTAACCAGTCGAGCCAGATGCCAAAAATCAGTACCAACAAGGGGCCCAGCAGAAAAGACGGCATACAGATGCCGATCATCGCCAGACTCATGGGCACATAGTCCTGCGCGGTATTGGGTTTGAGCGAGGCAAACACACCCGCCGTAACCCCAATCACCAGCGCGATCATCAGCGCGTACAGACCCAGCTCTGCCGTGACAGGCAGCCCCGAAAACAGGATTTCATTAACGCTGCGGCCGGGATATTTAAACGACGGGCCCAGATCTCCTTGCGCCAAATCGCCGAGGTAGGCGAAGTATTGCTCGTGTAGTGGCAAGTCCAACCGATACTGTGCCTCGAGTGCTTTTTTCACCTCCGGGATGACCACCTTTTCCTGATCGAAGGGGCCCCCAGGCGCGGAGCGCACAAGAAAAAAAGTCGCCGTGATGACCACAAAGATCACCGGCAGCGCCTGCAGAATGCGGATCAGCATAAATCGCAGCATCAGCGGAGCGCCTCTGGGAGGGTTCTGCCCGGCACGAGCGTAATGTACTTCAGGTTCAGTGAATCCATCAGATTGGCGTACATCCCCTCAACGCTGGGATGAATCAGGTGCTTACTGGTGTAGGTGTAAAGCGGGATGATGGGCATTTGCTCCATGAGCATCTTCTCGGCCTCGGTGAACAGCGCATAGCGCTCCTCCCGCGTCGCCGCCTTGGGTGCCTTGTACAGAATCAGGTCGTCGTAGACGGGGTCACTGTAGTGCGTGTTGTTATTACCCCCGTCGGTAATGAACATGTCGAGGAAATTGTTGGCATCGACGTAGTCGCCAATCCATCCTCTTCGAGCAACCTGAAAGTCTATCTGTGTCACAGCATCGAGGTAGACCTTCCACTCCTGATTGGAGATCGTGACGTCGATTCCCAGTTCGGACTTCCACATCTGCTGTATCGCCACCGCAATTTTGCGATGCGCTTCCTGCGTGTTGTACAGGATCTCGATGCCGGGCCAGCCCTCGCCATCGGGGTAGCCGGCCTCCGCCAGCAGACGTCGCGCCTCCTCGGGATCGTAATCAAATAATTTTGGTGGGTAGTACCCCAGCGTATCGGGAGGGGTTATGGAGTAGGCGGGCACAGCAGTTTGTTGCAGTACCGTGCGCACCAGCTTATCGCGATCGACAGCCATAGAGAGCGCCTTGCGAACGCGCACGTCATCAACCGGCGGTCGTTTGGTGTTGAGCAGGTAGTAATAGGTACCGAGATAGGGCGCCTGTACATAGGGGCTGTCGGGCATCTCGCGATAGATGGGAATTTTGTCCAGCGGCGCGACCTGCGTGTAGTGCAATTGCTCTGCGCGGAACATGCGTTCCTCACTGACCACGTTTTCGGTGGGATAAAAGATCACTTTGTTGAGCGACACATTGTCGCGATCCCAGTAGAGGTCGCTCTTTTCAACGATGATGCGCCGATTGAGCGACCATTCTGCGAGTTTGAAGGCGCCGTTACTCACAATATTTCCCACGCGGGTCCACGGGGTGTAGCGATCGGTCATTTCGCCAAATTGCAGCAGGGTCTCGGGGTGTACCGCGAAGGTGCTGTAGTGATCCATTAACTGGATAAAGTAGGGAGTGGGCGCATTGAGCGTGACTTCGAGGGTGGTGTCGTCGAGCGCTTTCACACCCACTTCGTTGAAGTCGGTGATCTTACCCTTCAGGTAAGCCTCGGCATTCACAACGGGAAAGAGCATGTAGGAGTACTCGTTACCCGTCATGGGGTGCAGGGCCCGGTGCCAGCTCCACACGTAGTCGCTGGCGGTAACCTGCTCGCCGTTTGACCACTTGGCCTCGGGGTTCAGGTAAAAGGTAATCACACGCCCTTCGTCGCTGAACTCCCAGCGCTCGGCAACGCCGGG
>CAXPKH010000045.1:0-50522 GCA_964217615.1 Luminiphilus sp. | reverse complement strand
GATTATCCCGCGTAACCGAGACGATCTCCTGGTGCCCATGCACCCGCTCCGCATGCCGAACGATCGAGGTGATCGTCAGCGGGATGTCCATCATCAAACCATTCATGCCTACCCTTCCTCCTTACTCCAACCTTAACCACAACCCGTGAGCCGCAGCGCTCGCGCTGACCTGCACAGTAGCGGTTAAGCCACCGCGGCCCAGCTTGCCTCACCCTGATCAGCCGATCGCACGGTGAGTCCCTCGCTCTCTAATTTGATGAGATGCGCAAGCAACGATAATTTTGCCCACTCATGCATCGCCGGGTCGACGTCGTCATAAACCGACACCACCAGCGTGTCCAGCGACTGGGGTGCAGGCGCAAGCGCTCGCGCCACCTTTGCCTCTCGCATCAGTCGATGGCGCACGAGTTTTTCTACCTCGGCGCGGCAATCGAGAATCAGATCACCATGCCCGGGTGCAACCGTCTGCACATCGTAGTCCAGTAGCCGTTTCAGAGACGCAATGTAGTGGGCCATATTGCCACCGGGCGGCACGATCACGACGGTCGAGCCATTCATAATATGGTCTCCGGCAAACACCACGCCCTCTTCCTCGAGCAGATAGCACACGTGGTTATCAACATGCCCGGGGGTGCGGATGGCCCGCAACGTCCAATCTTCGCAGGCAACGCAATCATCGTCTTCAATTTGGGCCGCGGGCTGGAAGGTCAGATCTTGGTGACGATCATCCTCGGTGGTGCGCCCTATAAGCGCCGCCCCTGTCCGCGCGGCAATGACCGCGGCGCCGGGAGAATGGTCGGGGTGGGTGTGGGTGCAGACCACATAACGGAGACGGTCGCCAACGCAATCAAGAATCGCGTCGACATGGCTGTCGATAGCGGGGCCGGGATCAATGACCGCCAGATCCGTTTCGCCAACCACGTAGGTATTCGTGCCGGAACCGGTCATCGGACCGGGATTGGGCGCTACGATGCGACGCACCCGATCGGACAAGACCCTGACCTCGCCATGGGGCTGCATCTCACTCCACCAATGCGCTTATCGCGATATCAGGGTCAACATCAGCGGCATAATCCACGCCGTCGACGCCGAAGCCAAACAGCTGCAGAAATTCTTGTCGATAGCCGTCAAAGTCAGCCAGCGACTTGAGGTTATCCGTATCGATTTGCTCCCAGATCGCGGCCACCTCAGCTTGAACGGCAGGGTCCAATTCGAGCTCATCAACCCGCATTCGGCCCTCTTCATCGAGCGCGCCGTCACCATAGAGACGGTCGCGGAACAGTCGGTCAATTTGCTCAATACAGCCTTCGTGTACGCCGCGCGCCTTCATCACCTTGAATAAAATCGCCAGATAAATGGGCATGGCCGGAATCGCTGCGGAAGCCTGGGTCACCACCGCCTTTAGCACCGATACCCGAGCGTCACCGCCGATTGCGGTAAGCATTTCCCGAATGCCTTTGACACGCCGGTCCAGGTCCTGTTTGGCGGCGCCGATTGTGCCGTGCCAATAAATGTCCCAGGTAATCTTCTCGCCAATATAGGTATAAGCTGTTGTCTTAACCCCCTCAGCAAGCACACCGGCCTCAGACAACGCCGTGATCCACATTTCCCAATCCTCACCACCCATCACCGCTACCGTATGGTCAATTTCCTCCTGGGTGGCGGGTTCAAGATGAAAGTCTTGAATGGCTTCCTTGTCGGTATTCACACCCTTTTGCGTGGTGGCCTGACCGATCGGCTTCAGCGTCGAGTTAAAAACTTCGCCCGTGCGCGGATGGGTCCGGCGCGGCGCGGCCAAACTGTATACCACCAGATCCACCTGCCCGAGATCCGCCTTAATCAGGCTGATTACCCGCGCTTTCATCTCGTCTGAGAAAGCATCGCCATTGAGGCTTTTGGCGTAGAGGCCGGCCTCTTTCGCAAGCTGATGAAACGCGGCGGAGTTGTACCATCCCGCGGTGCCCGATTTTCTCTCGTTGCCGGGCTTTTCGAAGAACACACCGATGGTGGCAGCACCGGCGCCAAACGCCGCCGTGATGCGCGAAGCAAGCCCGTACCCCGTGGAGGCGCCGAGCACCAGCACCCGCTTGGGACCCTCGGAAATCTCCCCTTTACCTTGAACGTGGGCCACCTGCCGCCGCACGTTCTCGAGGCACCCGTCTGGATGGGTCGTGGTACACAGAAAACCGCGCACTCTGGGCTGGATCACCATAGGGCGAACTCCAAAAAAAAGAGCGCGAAGTCTAGCACGCAGGGGGGATTAGGGAGCACACTGGAGATCGGCACTGAGGAGGATTTGCGGCACGGCAACGACCGCGCGCCGCGGAATCTGCTCAGCACTGAGTTACCGCTCAACAAAAAATACTCTGGGAGAAACCAATGCAAACTGAAACCGCAATTCTCGCACCGGCCGCCGTCTTGGCCGGGTGGTCAATGGTTGTTTTCCTCTGGCTCCTCGCTCGTCGCCTGCCTGCCTTCAAAGCTGCAGGTGTGGTTCTGGGCGAAATGCCGCCGGGGGCAAGGGGCGGAGACGGCGAAGCGCAAATGCCTGCCAAAGCCAACTGGATATCGCACAACTACACCCACTTGATGGAGCAGCCCACGGTGTTCTACCCCGTGGTGATTATGCTGGCTCTGATGGGGGATAACTCGGCGCTGAGTATCAATCTCGCCTGGGGTTATACGGGCTTGCGCATTGTGCACAGCTTCTGGCAGGCCAACGTCAACACCATCCCGGTTCGCTTTGCGCTGTTTGGGCTTGCCAGCGTCTGTCTGATTGCGCTTGCCATTAGGGCCGTCATGCTGGCGCTGTAATGCCCGCGCGGTTCGGGGTTCGTCGCGAGCCCCGGTGTGCTGGGGGTGGGCAGCAGCCTAAAGGGTGAAAAACCACCCTAGACATCGGCACCTTCATCTGCCCATCGCTGCAGGTGCTGGGGGGTGTCGATATCGATCAGGTAGCGGGTATTTTCGGTGCGCCAATCGAGTGCCCAGGTTGATTTGCGGTGGCGCCACTGCCCGCTGCCGAAATCACCCTCGCCCCGACGGACCTGATCCATAATTGAACGGCTCAGCAAGACCGGATTCCCGGGTTGACCGTTGACCATTGGACCGACGAATTCAGTGCCTGCCTCGGCATGCTTGTAGGCGCCAATCAGGGCAACGAGATCTTGGGGCTCGAGTGCTGGCATATCTACCGGCAGGATCAGCGCGGCATCAATCGAGGTGGGTAAAGCCGAGATACCCAACCGCAAAGACGCAGCCTGCGAGTGCTGATCACCGGGCTGCAGCACAGGCGTCGCGTCACAACCTGCTAGCAGCGGCATCAATTGCTCGTGGTAGTGACCCAGCACAACAACCAAGTCATCTACCCCCACCTCAGACAATAATCGGAGTTGACGTTGCAACAGGGGCTCACCGCCCACCGAAATCAAGCCCTTGGGTCTGAAGCCGAGGCGGCTGCCCGCACCGGCGGCCAGCACTACGCCACCGAGCCGCAAGCGACCGGCGACACAGTGGCCCGGGGTGCAGTCGTCCACTAATTGCCCCTTGGCATCACATCACCATCCGCCTGACATCTGCCAACAAGGTGATAAGCGCAGTGAGAAATCGACCTCCGTCGCCACCGTTCACTACCCGATGGTCGTAGGATAGGGCGAGCGGCAGCAGGCTGCGCGGCTGGAACGCCTGCCCATCCCAGACCGGCTGGATGGCGGCCCGACCGACGCCCAGAATGCCCACTTCGGGCGTATTGATAATGGGTGTGAATCCGCGCCCGCCGATGGCGCCAAGACTGCTCACGGTGAAGACGCCACCCTGCATCTCATCGGGTTTGAGCTGCTTGTCGCGCGCCTTGGTGGCCAACACCACGATTTCAGCGGCCAGTGTCCAGATCGACTTCGCATTGACATCGCGAA
Source organism: Luminiphilus sp. (assembly GCA_964217615.1). Classification (GTDB taxonomy): domain Bacteria; phylum Pseudomonadota; class Gammaproteobacteria; order Pseudomonadales; family Halieaceae; genus Luminiphilus. The sequence continues at coordinate 46,608 of CAXPKH010000045.1, read as the reverse complement.
TCACGGGCACGACCAACCCCCCGGGCGTATCCACCGCCATACCGATATGGCAGTAGTGTTTCATCACCAGCGTTTCACCACCATCCGACAGCGAGGCTTTTAACTTGGGGTGATCCTGCAAAGCCAACGCGCAGGCTTTGAGGATAAAGGGCAGTGGCGTCAGTCGCACACCCCGCTGCTCCGCCTCCGCCTTCATCGCCTTACGGAACTGCTCTAGATCGCTGATATCAGCATCATCAAATTGCGTGACATGGGGTACGTTTAACCAGGAACGCACCATATTGGCGGCCGTCAATTTATCGATACGGGCTCTCGATATCCGCTCTACCTCGCCGAAGCGTGCGAAGTCCACCTCGGGGACCTCTGGCAGACCAGCCCCTGTCCCGGCAGTTTTGTCAGAGTCCGCCAACGCCCTCGCCACATATTGCTGAAGATCCTCCTTGAGAATCCGTCCCCGCGCACCCGAGCCGGTCACCCGGCCCAGCGGGACCCCAAACTCTCGCGCCAGTTTGCGCACGGCGGGACCGGCGTAAACCGTCCCCGACTCGTCCTGCTTTTGCTGTGCGGCGGGGGTGCTCACCGTGTTATCCGGAGAAGGCGTATCAGCTGCCCCCACATCGGATTGTGTTGTTGCAGCGGCGGTCGCAGTAGCGTCCTCGTTGTCGGAGGCTTTGGGCGCTGGCGCACTCATCAGCGAACCGGGATCGCTCAGTTGCAAGGTGGCAATCGCGACGCCCTCCTGCACGGTGTCGCCGACGCTGGCCCGCCACTCGGTAATAACACCTCGCGCCGGCGCGGGCACCTCCATGGAGGCTTTATCAGACTCCAGTAATACCAGGGAGTCGCCCTCCTCCACCAGGGTACCCGCGGGCACTAGGATCTCAATGAGCTCTGCCCCCTGGTCGCTGCCCAGATCCGGTATGTACACCGTGACAGAAGTCACTTCCTCGCTGTCCGCCGGCGCGTCGCCACGGACATCATCATCGACCACGGGTGGGACTTGCGTTTCAGCGACGTCTGGTGAAGGGGTATCAGCCTCCGAGCGCTCGGCAGCCGCTTCCGTCGGCATTTGCGGTGGCGCGCTCGTCGCGCCCTCGGTTTTGAGGACCAGTATGACGTCGCCCTCCGAAACCGCATCGCCCACAGCAACTCGCAACTCGGTGACGGTACCCGCAGAAGACGCCGGTATTTCCATAGACGCCTTATCGGACTCGACTACCACAAGGCTCTGCTCGAGGTCGATGTGATCACCCACCGCGACCAGCACTTCGACCACCTCGGCGCCTTCGGCACCGCCGATATCAGGCACTTTAATCAGCTCTTCAGCCATTGGATTCGCGCTCCTCGTGTCGCCGTTACACCCGCATGGGGTTGGGTTTTTCGGCGTCAATGCCCCACTTTGTCAGTGCCTGCGCTACCGTCTCACGCTCCACTTCGCCTCGGTCCGCCAGCGCTTTCATAGTCGCTAGAGCGATGTGCTCTCGGTTCACCTCAAAGTGCTGCCTGAGCTGGGCTCGGGTGTCGCTACGGCCGAATCCGTCCGTGCCCAACACCGTAAATTCGCCCGGGATAAATTCCCGAAGCTGGTCGGTGTGCGCCTTCTGATAGTCGGTCGCGGCGATGAAAGGGCCCTGCGCTTGGGAAAGCTGCTGCGTGAGGTAAGGGGTCTGGGGCTCAGCCGCCGGATGCAACCGATTCCAGCGCACGACATCATTGCCCTCGCGGGCGAGCTCATTGACACTGGTGAGGCTCCAGACATCTGACGCCACCCCATATTCCTGTTCCAGTAGCTCAGCGGCTGCCTCCACTTCGCGCAAGATCGCTCCCGCACCCATGAGTTGCGCCCTCAAACTTCCCTTCACCTGACTCTGCCTCAGCCGATAGATTCCGCGGACAATGCCCTCTTCAACCCCTTCGGGCATATCGGGGTGAACATAGTTCTCATTCATCGTGGTGATGTAGTAGAAGCAGTTCTCGCCCTCCTCGAACATCCGTCGCATACCGTCCTGAATGATGACGGCAAGCTCGAAAGCGTAGGCTGGGTCGTAACTGATGCAATTGGGAATGGTGGCGGCCAACAGCTGACTATGACCATCCTGATGCTGAAGACCCTCACCGTTAAGGGTGGTGCGTCCTGCGGTGGCGCCGATCAAAAACCCTCTCGCCTGGCTGTCACCTGCGGCCCAGGCCAGGTCCCCGATACGCTGAAAACCAAACATCGAATAAAAAATGTAAAACGGCACCATTGGATAATCCGACACACTGTAAGACGTCGCCGCTGCCAGCCACGCCGAGAATGCGCCTGCCTCATTAATGCCTTCTTCCAGTATTTGGCCCGTTTCCGCCTCTTTGTAGTACAAAATGCCCCCAGAATCGTGGGGGGTGTAGCGCTGACCAACAGAGGAATAAATACCCATCTGTCGAAACATGCCCTCCATACCAAAGGTGCGTGCTTCGTCCGGCACAATCGGGACGACCCGCTCACCAAACGTTTTGTCCTTCAGCAAGGTCGAGAGAATGCGAACAAACGCCATCGTGGTGCTGATTTGTCGCTTGCCCGAGCTTTTCAACTGACTTGAGAACGCATTGCGCGGCGGGGCGGGTAGTGAGTAAGAGGTCACGCGTCGCGCCGGAATACTGCCTCCCAACTCGGCCCGCCGCTCACGCATATAGCGGAGCTCAGGGCTGTCCTCGGCGGGCCGATAGAACGGCACACGCTTCAGGTCCTTGTCGCTGATGGGCACGCCAAAACGGTCTCTAAAGGCCTGCAGGCTTTTAACGTCCAGCTTTTTGAGCGAGTGGGTTTCATTGGACGCCTCGCCCGCCTCACTCGTGCCGTAACCTTTTACCGTCATTGCGAGAATCACGGTGGGCCGCTCCAGTTCCTCGCAGGCCGCCGCGTACGCCGCATACACCTTGTAAGGATCATGCCCGCCGCGATTAAGGTACATAATGTCTTCGTCGCTCAGGTCCTTGACCAACTCCAGCGTCTCAGGATGCTTGCCGAAAAAGTGCTCCCTTGTGTAGGCGCCGCCGTTGAATTTGCAGTTCTGTAACTCGCCGTCGCAGACCTCGTCCATGATTTTCTGGAGGCGCCCACTGTGATCGCGCTCGAGCAGCGGGTCCCACTTCCGTCCCCACACGACTTTAATCACCTGCCATCCCGCGCCTCGGAAAACACCCTCTAGCTCCTGAATGATCTTGCCGTTCCCGCGGACCGGTCCATCGAGTCGCTGCAGGTTACAGTTCACGACAAAGTGGAGGTTGCCAAGGCGCTCCCGCCCCGCGAGCGCGATGGCGCCGAGTGACTCGGGTTCGTCGCATTCACCATCTCCGAGAAAGCACCAAATTTTACGATCTCGATGGTCGACCAGGCCGCGCTTGGCTTGATACTTCATCACATGGGCTTGGTAGATTGCCTGTATCGGCCCGAGCCCCATGGAGACTGTAGGGAACTGCCAATAGTTGGGCATTAACCAGGGATGTGGGTAGGAGGAAAGGCCCCCGCCACTGACCTCACGCCGGAAATTCTCCAACTGTGCTTCGCTGATCACACCCTCGAGATAGGAACGGGCATACATGCCGGGGGCACTGTGACCCTGATAGTAGACCAGATCGCCGGGGTGCCCGTTGGCGGTACCCCTGAAGAAGTGGTTCATACCCACGTCATATAAGGTGGCGCTGGATGAAAAGCTCGATATGTGTCCGCCCAGACCGTCCTCATTGTCATTAGCGCGCATCACCATCGCCATCGCATTCCAACGCACTAGCGAGCGAATACGCCGCTCCATAAAAACATCCCCTGGCATTGGCCGCTCGTCCTGGGGAGAGATAGTGTTGCGAAAAGGTGTGGTTATGGCGTCGGGTAGCGGCACCCGCAACGCCTGGGCGCGCTCGGACAACTGTTGCAAAAGTTGTCCCGTGGCCGCGGGGCCGTTGAAACGCAAAACGGCATCAAGGGATTCCGTCCACTCGTCAATTTCCGTGACATCTAACTGGGCCATACGCACTCCCCTCACACACGATCCCCTCGTGCTAGGCATTCATTTACCAAAAAACCGAAGATTTTCTCAATAGTTCTAATAAAGAACTAGTTAATTGGCTCGGCGACCGCGCGAGAATAGCAAACTAGACCCACAAATTTAATACAGTTCCTTAAAAGAATCTTAAATTCCCCGAGAGGTCCTGAATAGGGCCGCAGCGAGGCCTGCAGCTTAGCTTGTTACTTGGATTGGGTTTCGCCGGGACGCAACATCGGCTTATAGGCCGCGAGGATTACAGTAAAAGAGCGGCCATCGGAGAAGGATTGCGAAAGCGAGGGTGACCCCCGCTCGTGCTAGCGGAAGCGCAGATTCTCCGGGCTGAGATCCTGCAACGAGCGGGCACCCATGAGCTTCATATCCCTTATCAGCTCAGCCTGCATGTTAGTAAGCGCTCGCTTTACCCCCTTTTCACCGGCGGCGGCCAGGGCGTAGAGGTACCACCGGCCGCCCGAGCAGGCTTTCGCGCCCAGCGACAGGGCTTTTAAAATATGGGTACCGCGCTGGATGCCGCCATCACAGATGACGTCGATGTCGCTACCCACGGCATCAACGATTTCAGCTAGCTGGTCAAATGGTGCCCGGCTGCCATCAAGCTGCCGACCCCCATGATTGGATACCATAATGGCATCTGCACCAATTTCTACGGCCTTTTTCGCGTCGGCCACTGACATCACGCCCTTGAGGCAAAAAGGCTTGCCCCAACGTTCGCGTATTTCTGCGGCGTCGTCCCAGTTCATCGATTGATCCAACATGGTAGAAAAGTAGTCGGACACCGAGATGCTGACGTTTGAGCCCTCGGCGATGTGACTTTTCAGATTGGATAACTCAAAAGACTCGCGCAATAAATAATTGAGGGTCCAGCTCGGGTGTAGCGCAAAGCTCGCAATACTCGAAGGCGTCAGTCTGGGCGGGGATGTGAAGCCGGTCCAAAGGTCTCGCTCCCGATTACCGCCAACGATAGTGTCCACCGTTAGCGCCAGCGCATCAAAGCCCGCCGCCTTGCAGCGATCAACCATACCCCAGGTCAATGCCTTGTCCTTGTGAAAGTAAAGCTGGAAAATTTTCGGGCTTCTGATGGTTTGGCCCACTTCCTCGATACTGACAGTTGCCAGCGATGAGATGCCAAACAGTGTATTAAACGCTTCCGCAGCTCTGCCCACCGCACGCTCCCCGTCATGGTGAAACAAGCGCTGCAGTGCAGTCGGCGAGAGGAACAGCGGCATGTCGATGGGCAAACCCATGACGGTGGTGGAGAGATCGATTTCGTCAACTCCCGCAAGCACATTGGGTACCAGATCACAGTCCTCGTAGGCCTGCGTGTTGCGCTGATAGGTGACTTCGTCATCGGCCGCGCCATCAATGTAATGAAAGATGGGGCCGGGTAACCGCCGTTTAGCTAGTTTCCGAAACTGTGCAGTGTTGTAACAGTCGGCCAGTGTGATGCCCATTATTCGCTTAACCCGTTCGATAATTCTTGTCGTGGCATGCTGTCATGGAATGCCTCAAAGTTGTTAATCAAGGTCGCACCCTCAAGGTCGGCATAAGGCTGGTCTTGCCAGCGCTGCCCGCGCAGTTGAATCAATATTCTGCTGGGGTTATCCGCCAAGACCGTCTTTTGGTAATAGTCGCGAATGGAAGTCAGCGTGACGGCCTGCACCGCCGCAATCAGTTGCTCTCGACTGCCGAAGTCATATTGCTCGCGCATCCAGTCCGCTAGGTACGGCCCAGCCTCATCGGATAGATTGGTTGGCGGTTCAGTCAATTGGGTCAGCACACCGGATTTCAGGTTTTCAAACTGATCTTCAGTGAGGGCCGCCAGCATTGTGGCGTACTCGAGTGAAAATTGCTCAAACCGCTCCAGCATCGCTTTAGGCGCCTTTACCGGTGTCTGGATGTAAAACCCGATCCAAGGATGATCCTGCATCGTTGTTGTGAGCCCGCCGGCGGCATAGCCGAGCTGCTCCTCGGTCCGCAACGTGTCGAAGGCGCGATTACGCAGATGACGTCCCAATACCAGACCATTCGCCTCATTCATCACGGTTGGCGCTGGTGATGCAAAGAGGAGCATCATCCCGAGATCTTCTACTGGCAAATCGGAGTTGTAGACCACGCTCCGTCCGGCCGCCGGGGCGTACACGGCGCCGCGCGTATAAGGCGCTGCGATTGGCCGCTCGGCGGGGAGCACTGCTCTGATCGTGGCAACCGTATTCTCCGCATAGGCTTTGTCGTAATTACCGAACAAATACACCCGCACCAGCGCGCTGTCCAAAATAGTCTCGACAAAGCCGTTGAAATTATCCAGCGTGACCTCGGCCGCTGCGCGGCGGACCGATGCCTCGTCGTAGTAACCGGTCTGCGTCAAGCTGGCGAGCACCCTACCCAGCTGACTCACCGGTAACGCTCGCTTGCGGTTGTCCAAGCCTCTCAGCAGACGATCAATCGCCTGCTGCAAAGCTCGCTCATCGGGATTCACATTAAGTCCCGCCAACGCCGCGGAGAGCAGCGCGGGCTGTTTGTCGGTGAAGCCCGACAGGCTTAGCCGGAGCCCCTCATCAAGCGCGAGGCTGAGCCCCATCCCAGCGATAGCCGCCTCGTTAATCAGTGCCGTCTGGGCGAGATTGTAGAGATCGCTCCACAATACCAACATCACCGCGGCATCAACGCTCTGTTGGCGATAAGGCGTGTTGAGATAGATCTGTGTAAAGCCTCTGGGAAGCGATCCGAAAGCCGCACTACCCTGAAGCCACACGCTGATATCTGATGCCTCCCATACCCGCTCGGGCTGTTGACTCGTCTCGACAATGTCAAATTGATCGGGCAGTAGTCGATTCTCTGCGGGCAACGAGAGTTGGAAAGCAAGCGCCTCTTCCCGCAGGGCGGCAGGATCGGGCACCGTTAATTCCTCAATCGCATAGTGACCGTCATAAAAAACCAGTGACGCATTGGCGGTTTGCTGTTGATCAATCTCCCAGACGTGTAACCGCTCAGGAATCAGCTGTGCCAGCACTGCTTCTACTGCCTCTGGCTCAAAACCCGTAAAGCGATAGGGTGCTGCTATCGCGTACTGCGCAGGATGAGTTTGCATGGCGCGGGTCAACTCATGCGCGTAACTGAAATCGTCCATTTTTTCGAGAAAGCGGAACCGGTTGGCAAGAGAGGTCCCAAATTCATCGGCATAGCGATCATCCACACCTTGCTCTTGCAGCATCGCGAGATAACCCAACAACATGCCCGTAATTTCCTTGCGATGCGACAGGCCCTCAGGGGTCAGCCTGACCGAGAAGGTAAACAATCCATAGTTGCCGTAGCGCGAAGGATCGGCGCTCACCACCAGTGCGCTGGCCCAACCCAGCTCCCTGAGGCGCACGGCAGGGGTGCCCGGCATTTCAGAGCCAAGAATGTAGGCGAGGTATTCGCTGGGTTTGGCGTCGTCGCGATCTCGGTTGTTGTCGATGACAAAATCCAAGCGCAGCTCGCGCGTATCGTCTTTGGGCACGTATCGCACGCGCTTGGCGCCCACCTCGGCGAAATCGATTGGCGCGGTTATCTCGGGTTTAGCAATTTGCTTATTCGGAATATCGGTAAAGTACGCCTCTGCAAGTGCTCTGAGCTCAGCGATCGATCGATTACCGATTAGCGAGGCCTTCATCAGATTAGCGCTGTAATACTCCTCGAAAAACGAGACGGTCGCGGCATGAAGGCCATTCTCGGTTTTATCGGCCAGTGATTCGAGATTGCCAATCTGAAAGCGGTTGGCGGGATGATTCCCCAACAGTTTTCGCGCCAGACGGTAAGTAATGCGGAAATCCTGCTCTCGACGCATGGACCACTCCGCATTGACCGCATTTTTCTCTTTATCGATGTAGGTTGGATCAAGCAGCGGGTCAATGAAAAAACTGGAAAAGCGATCCAACGCCTCGGGAAAGGCATCGTTTTCAACCAACATCATATAGTTGGTGATATCCAACCCCGTATAGGCATTGGACATCCCGCCATGCTCTGCGGTGAAAGCCATAAAACCGTCGGCCTCAGGGTATCGAGCCGACCCCATGAAAAGCATATGCTCGAGGTAATGCGCCATCCCGGGGTAATCCTCGGGATCAGAGGCGGCACCAAGACCCACGCTGAGCGCTGCGGCAGATTTTTCGACCGTGGGATCACTGACCAGCATGACCTCCAATCCATTTTCGAGCGTGACCAGGTCATACCGCCGTTGATCATTAGGACTGGTGACAACCGTAGCCTCTTCGCCACCGTAATCCCGAGCGTCCTTCGTCGCATCGCAGCCGGAAATCCCAACCAGCAGCAAACCTACCAGCGCGATTCTCATGCCTTCCGTCAATGGTGCGGCCGGGCAGTCATCGCGCGCGGCACGGCCCATGAGTGGCGTCCTATTCATCACAAGTCAGTTCAATCCTCTCGCCAGGCTATAGGGCTTCGTCAGCTAGGTAGTGACCCACGCTAGCTGATGGACAGGGCATCCCGGGCGGGCCACGCAGACAGCAAGGCGTTGACCATCGTTGCAAGAGGAATAGCAAAAAAGACGCCCCACAGCCCCCAGATGCCTCCAAAAAACAGTACGGCAATCACAATGGCGACAGGGTGGAGGTCGACGGCCTCGGAGAACAGGAGCGGCACCAGCACGTTGCCATCGAGCACCTGTATCACAAGATACGCCCCAATCACCCAATAGAAGTCGGGAGTGACCCCAAATTGGAAATACGCCACGACGACCACAGGTAACGTCACCAGCGTCGCGCCGATGTAAGGCACGATAACCGAGAGCCCCACCAAAAGCCCCAGCAACGCGGCGTAATTCAACGAGAAGAGCGCGAACACAAAATAAGAGGCAAGGCCGATAATCAGCACCTCAATCCCCTTACCTCTCGCATAGTTGGCAAACTGCTGACTTAGCTCACCCCAGATACGGTCCAGAAGCGGCCGTTTCTGAGGCAGAAATCCCGCAAACCAGTCAACGAGCTGCTGGCGATCCTTGAGAAAGAAAAACACCATCAGGGGGATCAGGATCAGGTAGACGATCGTCGCCAATACACTGGGAATCGAACTCAGACCCTTGGTCACCAGCAGCTGTCCGATCAGCGTCATCTCGGTCTGGATGGCGGCGGTCAATTCATTGACCTGCTGCTGGGTGAAGAAAACCGGGTATTCCTCAGGCAACGTCACCAGCACCTTGCGGCCCGCCTCAATCATGGCGGGGGCTTCGCGCAGCAGCGCCACAGACTGCCGCCACACGAGGGGAGCCAAGCCCAGAAGAAAGGCAAAAAAACCGCCGAGAAATAGAAACGTAGAGGCCGCGACCCCCACCTCAGGAGGCAAACCCCGATGCGTCAGGAAGTTGGCGACACCCTGCATCAGATAGGCCAAAATCACTGCCACCAGCACAGGCGCCAGGACATCGCCAAAAGCCAGCATGATGGTAAACGCGAGCGCAATGATCACCAGCAGAATGACGGCTTCCTCCTCGCTCAGATAACGGTGGTACCAGCGGCTTAAGACTTCTTTCACGTTGAGTCAGATCCTTCCTTCAGGCTTTGGTAATGATGAGTCGTATCACCTCATCCGGTAAATGCTCACAGGTTACGGCATGGCCCGCCAGCCTCGCGAAACTCTCGAAATCGCGCTCCGACCCGGCATCCGTGGACAATACCTCCAGTGATTCGCCGGAGGGAATGCCGCGCAACGCGCGTTTCGCCATCAACAAGGGCATTGGGCAGCGCTCACCCCGAGCGTCAACGGTCTCGGTAGGCGTGGATAAAGCGGGCATTGGCTTCACAGGTCTTGTCAGGGGCGAGCCAGTATATCGTTTCTCGATCGACATAGCGGCAGTTAGGGCACACTTTTACCCCATCGATAATCCACCGATAACCGCACAAGTGAGCTAGAGTGCGCCCATGCGCAACTGGATTTTTCGCCGTTCTCTCCCTGTATTGCTGGCGCTCATGTATTGCCTCTCGAGCGTTGTGGATGCAGGCGCCGCGAACGAGGACCTCAAGATACCCAACCTGGGAGAATCGAGCACCAGCCTCTTTTCGGCTGACTATGAATATGAACTCGGCCGCATGTGGTTACGGGGTTTCAGGGGTCAGGCGCCACTGGTAACCGACCCGCTGCTTTACAGCTATCTGGAGAATCTGGTGTTCGAGTTGGTGCAGCACAGTGAACTGCAAGATCGCCGCATTGAACTTGTCATCGTCGACAACCCCACCATCAACGCCTTTGCGGTACCGGGTGGCGTGATCGGTGTTCACAGCGGCCTTTTCAACTATGCGGTCACAGAAGATGAATTCGCCACCGTCATGGCTCATGAAATCGCTCACCTGAGTCAGCGCCATTTTTCACGAAGGATGGAGCTGGCTCAGGAGCAAGGTCCCATGCAACTCGCAGGGCTTCTGGCGGGCATCGTGCTGGCCGCCACCGTCGGCTCAGATGCCGGGCTCGCGGCCATGACCACCGCCCAAGGTCTCGCTCAAGACGCGCAATTGCGTTATAGCCGCGCCAATGAGGCGGAGGCAGATCGGGTGGGCTTGCGCACCCTCTTCAATGCCGGCAAGGACCCCTATGCGGCACCCCAGATGTTCGAGAGAATGTACGCGGCAACCCGCTACAGTCAGGGCGACCGGATCCCGGAGTTCCTGCGCACGCACCCCTTGTCTGAGAAACGTATCGCCGATACACGCGCTCGGGCCATGCAGTATCCCAAGCAGATTCGTTCCGTGAGTTTGGACTATCAATTAATGCGAGCCCGCGTCGCCGTGCAATCCGCGCAAACCCCCGAGGAGGCGGTGGCGCAATTTCGTTCTGCGGCCGAGGGCGAGCCTGTCTCAGAGGAGGCCACGGCCTACGGCTTGGTTCTGGCGCTCACCGCCGCGGGGAGAGCCGACGAAGCAGCGCTGGCGCTCGATAGTATCTGGTCTGCGAGCAGTGATCGGATTGAATACGTGATTGCTGCTGCGGATATCGCTTTGGCGCAGGGTAATCCTGAGCGAGCCGTAGCCGGACTCGAGCGGCGCCTGGAGCTGTCGCCCGGCAATCACCCGTTGACCATGGCCTATGCCAATGCCCTCCATCAGGCGGGTTCCCCCCATATCGCGGAGGCGGTGCTACTGGAACAGTCCCGCAGGGTGAACAACGATCCGGGACTGTGGTATCTGCTCGCGGAAGTACAGGGATTGGCAGGGAATATCGTTGGGCTTCATCAGTCGCGCGCTGAATACTTTATCTTGGTCAACGCATTGGATGCCGCGGAAGCGCAGCTGGGCTACGCGCAGCAGCTGGTGGGCAATGACTTCACCAGAGCCTCGCTGATTAACGAGCGCATGCGCGACATTCAGGCGATGCGCGCTGCCATGGATCGCGGCTAGCCCCTAAGGAAGCCGGCTGCGCTTGTCCCGACACCCATCAGGGTTGCAGTGTTTTGGCAAAATCCAGCATGCGCGTCAGCGGTCGCATCGCCGCGGCCGCTAGTGCCTCAGGCACTTGGATTTCGTTGTCCGTGCGATCAAATACTGCAGCCATCGCCTCTAGGTCGTTCATCGCCATCCAGGGGCAATTGGCACAACTCCGGCAGGTCGCACCCTGACCGGCCGTCGGCGCAATAATAAAATGCTTATCGGGCGCCGCCTGTGTCAGCTTGTAAAAAATGCCCTGATCCGTCGCCACGATAAATGTCTGGTTGGGCAATTCTGTCGCTGCCCGAATAATTTGTGTGGTTGAGCCGACGCGGTCCGCAAGCGCAATGACACTGGCGGGAGATTCGGGATGCACCAATACCGCTGCGTCCGGGTGAACCTGCTTCAAATCACGAATGCCTCGCGCCTTAAACTCCTCATGCACGATGCAGGCACCATCCCACAACAGGACATCGGCACCTGATTCACGCTGCACGTAATCCCCCAGGTGTCGATCGGGGGCCCAAATGATGGGCTTACCCTGCGCAGCAAGATGCTCAGCAACATCCAATGCAATGCTGGATGTCACTACCCAGTCCGCGCGTGCTTTAACTGCAGCCGACGTGTTGGCGTAGACCACGACTTCCCGTTCCGGATGCGCATCACAAAATGCCGAGAACTCCTCTATCGGGCAGCCTTCATCAAGCGAACAGGTTGCCTCCAGCGTGGGCATCAGTACCCGCTTTTGTGGTGTCAGTATTTTGGCTGTCTCGCCCATGAAGCGAACGCCCGCCACGATCAACGTGTCAGCCGGATGATCTCGCCCAAATCGCGCCATCTCGAGGGAATCGGATACGCAGCCGCCGGTCGCTTCCGCTAACGCCTGAATCTCGGGCGCCGTGTAGTAGTGCGCCACAATCACGGCGTTATGAGCCAGCAGATGCCCACGGATAGTGGCCTCCAGCGCCTCGCGACGCGCGTCGGACAGCGTCACAGTTTCCCGGCGATCAAGATGCGCCTGAACCTGCTCGCGGATCTGGTCGAGTTTTTCCTGGGCTATGGACATGGTGGGCGTGACGCTGGGAAATTCGGTAACACTAGCATAATGCAGGCGCCTTTTTTGAGATCAACGATTGTTAAACCGCGCCGCTCTTTTTTCTCGCTGAGCCAGAATTCCCTCCTGAACGTCTTCAGAGTCAGCGCAGGCGTTCGCCAATGCCGCGGCGCGCTGTCTATCGAGGGTACCGAGTTCCAGCTCTCGAATAATTGTCAGCATACTGTTCACCGCCATCGGTGCCAGCGCCAATAAAGATCGCGCGTACTCGTCCGCCTCAGCTCGCAATGCCGTCGCCGGTACAACCCGGTCAACAAGACGCAGCGCCAACATTTCCTCTGCCGCAAAGGTCTCCGCCGCCACCAGCAGTCGCCGCGCAAGCGATACACCCAGTCTTCGCGTCAGTCGCTCAATCCCCCCCACGGGATAACACAAGCCGATTGCCGCGGCGGGTATACGCATGACGATATCCTCACGCGCAAGCCGAAAATCACAACTCAGCGCGAGTTCGGCGCCACCGCCAAACACGTTACCGGTCAGTGCCGCGATGGTAGGGATAGGAAGATTGGCAATCTGATTAGTGACTGACTGAAAACGATCGCCATTCAGTGAGCCATCGAGGATCTGTGTCAGATCGGCGCCAGCACAAAATATCCGGTCGTCCGACGAGGTGACAAGCAAAACACGTGTCGACTCATCCAGCGCCGCCAATCCAGTTTCGATTGCATCGAGCTCTTGCGATCCCAGCGCATTGCGGCGCGCTGGGTTTTCGAACGACAATGTGGCAATGCCATCCTGCTGTCGAAAAGCAATCGTATCGGCCACGCAGTCTCCTCACTCACCCTTTAGAATTGGACGGCAAGTGTGGCACAGAGCCCTGCCCGGACCCAACCGGACATTAGGCGCCGCGTCACTGGGGCGCCGTTCTAAGTGGCAGAAAGTCGCTGGTAGCGAGATGTTTGGGAGCAATCCTGCCGCACCTACCGCTACAGCAATCGTGGACAGGTTCAGTAAAAATACTTAAAGTTCAAATTCTTGAACTTTGAGGATGACCCGAGTCGGTCAACTTGACCCTATAACGCCCGTGGAACACCTCAACCCCACTCAACGCTCCCCCTTCAGTCGTGGCCTACAACGTGAAACCAAACGCGCGGCGGTGCTTTCCTGCGCGGCAAAGCTATTCAATACCAAGGGGGCTCGCTCCACCACACTCGCCGACGTCGCCAGCCGCCTTGGCTTGACCAAAACCAGTCTCTACTACTACGTAGCCAATAAGGAAGATCTTATCTACCAGTGCTACGACGCCAACGTCCGACAAGCCCATGCCCAGTTGGATGCCGCGGAGCAACACACCGACGCTTCACTCGATTGCCTGCTGTATTTTCTGGAAAGCCAGATAGCCACCACCTTGAGATCACTGGATGGCGAGGGTGACTTTTATGCAGCACCGCTGGAGGTCGCCTCGTTGACAACGGCGCATCGTCAGGTACTTGAGGAAGCCTATCGCCGTCTACTGCGGCGCTTGATCGAGCAATTGCAGCGAGGCATCAAGCGGGGAGACATCCGGCCTTGCAATCCAGTGGTAACCATTCGCGCCATTCTGGGCGCGCTCGACTGGTCTTTTTATTGGCTCTACGAAATGCCCCGCGAAGAAGCCCATTCCGTCAGCGGGGTATTGCGGGACCTGTTTAGCAATGGGCTACTGACAGCGGCCGAGGCCTCTCAAATGAAGGATCTACCCAGCCTTGGCGCCCTCCTTGTCGAAGAGGACGCCTTTGACCGTGAATCCCAGAACCGCCTCAAACAGGAAGCGTTTCTCAAGGCCGGTACGCGCTGTTTCAACCAAAAGGGGTTCAGTGGCACCTCCCTCGACGAGATTGCCGAACAGCTACAGGTATCCAAAGGTGCCTTTTACTACCACTTTGCCAACAAAGAAGCGCTGCTGACGCAGTGTTTTGACTATACGCTCGATCAACTTGAGCGGGTGATGGCGCTTGTCGCAGCGCTCGACAGTTCCCCCGTCATCAAACTGGCCGTCGCCTGCCGGCAGATTTTTGCCCTGCAGAATTCCGACCAGGGCCCGCTGGTTCACTTCAATGCCATCACCTCTTTACCCCCCGTCGTGAGACAGCGACTGCTCTCGAGACTTGGCGCAGTGCACGGCACGCTCGAACGCTTCATTGAAGAGGGCGTGCGGGAAAAGCAATTGCGCCCGGTGCCCGCAGGGATTGTGATTCAGTTACTGACAGGCGCCCTGAATGCCGCGATGGATTTGGAGGAATGGCAGTCGATTGAATCCATTGAGCGCAGTGCCGGCGATTACTTCTCGGTCTTTTTCTCTGGACTTCAGCTCACCCATCCACAGCAGTAAGGAATCGTGCGTGACAGATTTTAATGACGTTGTGGGGCAGATTGCCCCGCGTCAAACAGGCGAGTTGACTTTTATCGGAAGTAGCCTGCTTCCCCAGAGTCGAATTTTCGGTGGCCAGGTTGTTGCGCAGTGCCTCATGGCCGCCAATGCGACCGTCGAACCCTCCCTTGAGGCGCATAGCTTGCACGCCTATTTTTTGCGGGCAGGTGACCCTACTATCCCCATTGAGTTCGATGTAGACCCCATCCGCGACGGCCGCTCGTTCTCGACCCGACGCGTGGTGGCGCGGCAACAGGGTGAAGCGATCTTCAATACTTCAATCAGTTATCACGTCGAAGAAGACGGGGTCTCTCATTCCTTCGCCATGCCCGATGTCGGTGCACCAAAAAATGAGGCGGACGACCTGTCCTCTTTTGTTGGATTAACCGCCAAGCGAGGCGACCCCAATCTCATTGACCTCTACCGCATCGAACGACAGCGCGTAACGACGTACCTTGCCGAAGCGCAACCTCCGATTGGCCGCTCCTGGTTTCGCACCAAGGGATCATTGCCGAATGACAAAACGGTTCATCAAGCCGCCTTGGTCATGATTTCAGACTACTCCTTGCTCAGTACGGTTTTTTACCCGCACCCCTCCAGCAACCCCTTCAAAGACTTCATGGCGGCAAGCCTCGATCACGCCGTGTGGTTTCATCACCGGGGCAAGATGGACGAATGGGTACTCTATGATTGCGACACCCCCCGCTCGGGCGGTGGCAGAGGATTGAGCCGCGGGTTTCTCTGGTCCCAAGACGGCACGTTGTTGGCGTCGACCGCTCAGGAATCGCTACTGCGACTCAAACGCCGTTAATTGACGATGCTCTCCAGCATGTCGCCACGGCTGACCCAGCCCCAGTCGCTGCCGTCAACCCGCAAGTGATGCACCGAACCGTTACCGGGCAAGCACTGCAACACGGTGTCATCTCCCGTGATCCAAGACTCCACTGCATTGATGACCAGAAAGTGGGTGAAAATGACGGCGGGTTTTTCGCACTCCTGCAATGCCTGAAAGATACCCTCTCGCCAACCCGCGACAGCCTCAGGGAGATCAGACCACGCCGCCTTGAGCACCTGCCGTATCCACGTACTGCGTTCGTTGAGCACGCCCGGCGAAGGCAACTCGATAAAACGCGAGTCAATCACCAGATTCTGACTTCGAGATGCCGCCAAAGGCGCACCCGTCTCGACTGCTCGACGTTTGGGACTGCTGAGCAGGGTGGCGTCTTTGGGCACCACTGGCATCAGTAATCTTTCTGCCGCTGCTGCCTGCTGATGACCGAGGGCGGATAGACCGGGGTCAAGATCCTCCCCGAACGCAGCAGCCGCCTCACCATGGCGCACCAGCCAAATATCCGTCACGTCGAATCCGCTAGCGATAGGTGACCAGGGCCTCATTCAATTGCCGGCTGAGCAATTGCAGGTGCGCCGTGTCATTGAAGTTGGAGAGCGAGATACGTCCACGGGAAAAAATCAGTCGTGTGATGGAGCAATTGAATACCGGCTCATAAAAGCCATAGATCTGATCGTGGCGCACACCTAAAACCCAACTGACAGCCGTCGCAATCGTGCCCCCCGACGTGAAAATGGCTGTATCGCTCCCCGCGGCCGCACGGGCCATCGCATCCTCAAGCGCACCTTGCACCCCCGCCAGATACTCTGGCCACGATTGGGTATCGGGTAGGGCTGGACAATCGGGCGACACCCAGGCGTTGAAGACTGCCTGAATCACTTTCTGATACTGCTTGCTGTCGGTGCGACCCGCCTTTACCCGCTCGGCAAAATCGGCGTCGCGCTCGCATAACAGGGGTAGCAGCGCCTTGATTTGTCCCTCGTTGTCGACCTCATTCAAACGGGGATCGATATGCAACGGTATGGTTTCAGGCTGACTGACCAACACGCGTTCGCCCGTTTCCCGCTGTCGGGATAAATCACCGCTGGCGGCCTGTGCAAAGTGCAGACCGACATCGGCAAAAAAGCGACCCGAGACGTCCGCCTGTCGCTGCCCCAGAGGCGACAGTTGATCGTAATGATCACTGCCAAAAGACGCCTGCCCATGTCGAATAAGATACAGTGATGCCATGGCTAGGCTGCCTCCTGCCGCTGCGAAAAACGAACACGGCGCGGATAGGGGTAAAAATCCTCGACAAAACCGTCGCGCAACTTGTTCTGTAGCCGGATCCAGAAATCCGCGTCGTAGAGGTCGGCGTGCTGAGCGTCAAAAGCTTCTCGAGCCCGGGCGTTGCCCGAGAAAAACAAGCGAAATTCCTCGGGGAAAATATCTTTGGGGCCGACCGAGTACCAGGGCTGTCCCGCCATTTCATCCATTTCGTCACGCGGTGGCGGAATGCGACGAAAGTTGCAGTCCAGCAGCGGTTCAATCTCGTCGTAATCATAGAAAACCACGCGGCCGTGTCGAGTCACGCCAAAATTTTTCAGCAGCATATCGCCGGGAAATATGTTGGCGGCGGCGAGTTGCTTGATGGCGTTGCCATAATCATTCATGACTTCGTTGACTTCATCGTCGGTCGCGTCCTGGAGATAGAGATTCAACGGATTCATGCGACGCTCGACATAACAGTGTTTGATAATGAGCGCGCGGCCGTTGACGCGAATCTGTGAGGGGCAAGTGGCAGTCAGTTCTTCCATAAGCTCCTCAGAGAAACGGCTGGCGTCGAACACCAGATTGTTGAACTCTTGCGTGTCGGCCATCCGCCCGGCTCTATCCCAGCGCTTCACCAGATGGTATTTGTCTTTGACAATCTGGTGCGTCACTTCCTTGGGCGGGGTGAAGCGATCTTTGATAATTTTGAAAACGTACTCGTAGGACGGTAGCGTGAATACTGTCATCACCATGCCCTTGATACCCGGCGCAACCATGAAATGATCTTTGGATGAGCGAATATGGCGTGTGGAAGTCCGGTAGAAATAGGTTTTTCCGTGCCGGAAATGGCCAATGGCGCTGTAGATTTCTGAGATTTCCTTTTTCGGCATCAACTGCTGCAGAAACAACACGTATTGGGAGGGTATCGACGCGTCCACCATGAAATAACTTCGGGTGAATGAGAACAGCAAACTCACCTGATCGGAGCCAAACAAGAAGGCATCCACGTATACCGCGGGCTGTGCTCGGTTGTCGTTGTGCAACACCGGCAAGACGAAGGGCATCTGGTCGCCGTCGCAGTAAAGGCGCCCGACAATGTAACTAGCCTTATTGCGAAAAAAGTGGTGCTGGAGCACCTGCAGTTCGACACCACTGCGACCCACATCAAAATGGGTCAGCATGTGTCGTTCAATCGCCCCACAAATACTGGCGACATCCCGCGCCCGATCTTCGAAGGGAATATTGAACGCGTAGTCGTCGAGCAACTGATTAAAAGCGTTCGTGAGGTCCCCCGACACCGGATAATGGTTCACGACACGTCCCATATCGACGGGCGGCACATCTCCCTGCGGCGAGAAGACAAAAGCGTATTCGTTGCGAATGGCGCGATGGCCAAAATGAGAATTGAAAATCGAGTTATAAAACGTTTCGGCGATTTCAAAATTGGTCATGCCCTGAACCAGGCTCGCATAAATGCCACGCGTACCCGACCAAAAGTTGAGATCGTTGATACGCTGCCCCGCGATGTGGCGAGCCACCTCCAGCGTCTCCATGACGATTTCTTTGTAGATATCGGTCCGTCGACTGGAGACCTCAGCCATGCTGGACCATTCCGCTTGCTCAAATCGTGTCCGCGCAGCCAGCGTGATGTTCTCAAACTCGGCAAAATACGCGTAGAAGCCGTTCAGGATGACCCGGGCAAAACGCTGCTGTCTATCCAAAGGGGTTCCCCTCGCGAATGTCAGGGGAGTGGAGGGGGCCGCATGTTTCGGCGCAATTTGCGCATGCCTCCAATCCAGCGGTCATAGTTTTGCGACTTGTTCTGGGCGTATTGCAACACTTGCGCGTGGGGCAGGATTAAAAATCGCTCCTCCCTGAGTCCCGCTATGGTCGCTTCGGCCACCTGCGCGGGGCTTAAGATACCGTCCAGCCCCGCGGCGCCGCCGTCGCTGCCGCCCAACATTGCCGTATCCACCGCTTGGGGGCACAGGCAACTTACGCCGATGCCATCATCTCCATGGGTAATAGCCAACGACTCGGCAAAACCGATGGCCGCGTGCTTGGTGGTGGCGTAGGCCGCGGTATAAGGCTGGCTCAGCAATCCCGCCGCAGACACCGTATGAAGAAAATATCCCTCGCCGCGGCGAATCATTCCAGGAAGGCAAGCGCGGGCGGCGTATATATGCGC
The DNA here is from genome assembly GCA_964217615.1 of Luminiphilus sp. Classification (GTDB taxonomy): domain Bacteria; phylum Pseudomonadota; class Gammaproteobacteria; order Pseudomonadales; family Halieaceae; genus Luminiphilus. The sequence goes on along the minus strand of CAXPKH010000045.1, from coordinate 27,403 downwards.
CATTACATGCACTTCCCAGTTGCGCTGCCAGATGTCATTGGGGCTCGAGGTGGCCCAGTAGTCACCGCCATCAAGATTGAGAATGCCGGCGTTTGAGCAGAACAAATCAATCTGTCCGAACTCGGCCTGAGTATCGTTCACCAACGCCACAATGGCAGACTCATCGCGCACATCGACGCCCTGACTTTTACCGCCCAATTCGGCGGCCAGCGCCGCCGCGGCCTCGGCGTTGAGGTCGGCGATCACCAGACCCCGCACGCCCTCATCATGAAAGCGCCGGCACAAGCCCGCGCCGATGCCACTGGCGCCGCCGGTGACAACAACGACCTTGTCCCTGAGCTCCATCGTCAGGCAGCGTAAGCAGTTTCGATAAAGCGGTTGCGATGGTAGGTCGCGTCGCCAAACGTCGTATTGATCATCATCAAGCGCTTGGCGTAATGACCAATATCGAGCTCGTCGGTCATGCCCATGCCGCCATGCATCTGGATGGCCTCACCAAAGACATGTTTACCGTTGCGGTCAATCAGTACCTTGAGGGCGTGAACCGTTTCGGCGGCCATTGCAGGGTCCTGCTTGTACTCGCACAGTGCCTTAAAGAGCAGCGATTTGCTCTGCTCATAGGCCATCATGGTATCTACCATGCGATGCTGCAGCGCCTGATACGAACCGATCGCGACACCAAATTGCTCGCGCGTTTTGGTGTATTCAAGCGTTTTGGCGTTGAGCACACCCATGATACCGACCGCTTCTGCCGCCAGCGCAATAATCGCCTCATCGGTGAGGGCATCTACCACGGGTAGCGCGCCACCCGCCTCGCCCAACAGTGCCTCCGCAGGCACGCTGACGTCTTTGAAAGTAATGTTCGCGACACGCTGGCCATCCATCATGGGGTAGCACATTTTTTCGACCCCCGGCGCTGACGCATCGACCACGAATAACGACAGTCCCGCGCGATCAGATTGTTCACCCGACGTGCGTGCGAGTACCACAAGGTGATCCGCTTGCTCACCGTTGAACACCACGACTTTCTCACCGTTGATGACGTAACCCTCGCCGGACGGTGTCGCAGTAGTCTGGCAATCATGGAGCGCGAAGCGGCTCTGACGCTCGACATAGGCAAAGGCGCCCAAGATTTCGCCCCCGATGATGCGCGGCAACCATTCGGCCTGTTGTGCTTCACTGCCCGCCCGCTTGATCAGGCCACCAAAAAGCACCACCGTTGGGAAATAGGGTTCCACCACCAGTCCCTTGCCCAGCTCTTCCATAACCACGGACAGGTCAACGATATTGCCGCCAAAGCCCCCGTGCTCCTCGGCAAAGGGAATCGACAACCACCCTAGCTCGGCAAACAGCTGCCAGTTATCGCGGCTGATCCCCTGGTCCGACGCGACAATCGCTTTTCGGGTATCCCAGTCGTAGTCATCCTGAACAAAACGCGCGATCGAGTCGCGGACCATCTGTTGCTCTTCAGTAAAATCAAAATTCATGGTCGTCGATCCTCACTCAAGGCCCAGCACATACTTCGCGATAATATTTTTCTGCACTTCGTTGGAACCGCCATAGATGGTCGCCGCTCGGCCGTACATATAAGATCTGCGCGCCTCAGTGGCGAACTCATGGCCCAGTGCCTCCGGGTCAAGGTCTGTGGGCAACACACCTTGGTAGTAAGCCGCGATTTCCATGAGCAGCTCCTGAGTTGCTTGCTGTAACTCAGTGCCCTTGATCTTCAGCAAAGATGACTCGGGCCCGGGAAATCCGCCCGCCGCCTGCGTGGCCAGGGTGCGCAACTCGGTAAACTCCAGAGCCATCAGTTCGACTTCGATATCAGCCAAGCGCTGCTGAAAACCCGGGTCATCCATGAGACGCTGACCCCCGTTTTCTTCCTTGGCGGCAACTTCTTTAATAACCCTCACCGCCCGCTTGACATCGGCCACACCGGCGATGCCCGTGCGCTCATGAGCCAGCAAGGCCTTGGCAACCGTCCAGCCCTTGCCGATCTCGCCGACCACGTTCTTGGCCGGCACTCGCACGTTATTGAACTCAACCTCGTTCAGGCTGTGATGGTTGTCGATCGAGATGATGGGGTTAACCTTGATCCCCTCGGACTTCATATCAATCAGGATAAAGGTGATGCCTTCCTGCTTCTTGCCCGAGTTATCGGTGCGCACCAAACAGAAGATCCAGTCTGCATATTGCGCATAAGTCGTCCAGATCTTGGCGCCATTGATGATGAAATCGTCGCCATCACGCTCGGCTTTGGTCTTCAGACTCGCGAGATCGGAACCTGAGCCTGGTTCGGAGTAGCCCTGACACCACCAGTCCTCACTCTTGAGGATGCGGGGGAGGAAGTAGGCTTTTTGCTCATCCGTGCCATAGGCCATGATGACGTTGGCGACCATCACTAGACCGAAAGGTACGACGTTTGGAATCCCCGCGAGCGAGCGCTCCGTTTCGTAAATGTACTTCTGGGTTGCCGTCCAGCCAGTCCCGCCAAATTCCACGGGCCAATTGGGCGCGATCCAGCCCTTGTCGTAGAGATTTCTCTGCCACTCTTCGATCGCATTCTTGTAATCGGGAGAGCGCAGTCTTTTCTGCAATTCCGGGGTAAAGGCCTGATCAAAAAAACCCCGTACCTCGTCGCGAAACGCCAGATCTTCAGCGGAATATGCGGTATCCATGGTTCACCTCACACGAAATAACCGAGCAGCTGTGTTGCCGATCGGTAGTTTTTGAATTTTGAGTATGTTTTCTGAATAAAGGGAATGTAGGCAACTTGGGGGGCCATTGCAACCCCACGGCGCGCTATCGACCCCGTGCTTCAGGTGGCTATCACAGAACACGAACACCTCCCCACGCTAGAGACTTCAAGCCGCACACCACCGTATGGGTGCGGGGCCAGCCCAACACCTCAATACAATAGGGAAAATAGCTTGCGCTGATACTCCGCAGCCAGCGGATCTCCTTTGCCAATGGTCGCAATCATGTCGAGATAAACGCGCTTAGCTTCGCCATTTCCCCAGTCCCGGTCGGCTCGCAAGACGACCAACAGATGCTCCAGTGCCTCGCGATACTGCCCATGACTACTCAGCTGCACGGCCAATTTGATCCTGACCTCGTGATTGTGCTCATCCTGGGCGAGATCCGCTTCCAAGGCCTCGATCTCGGGTGAGCGTGCCGCCTGCCGCTGCAGCTCGATCTGTGCCATCAACTGTTCATAACGTGCGTCCTGATCGACGAGCTTGATCTCTTTCAACAGCGCCTCAGCCTCATCCAGCCGATTGGCAGTCACCAATGCACCGGCATAGGCCAGTGTGAATTCGGGCTTCTGGCCCGACTCCTCCCAGGCACCGCGATACAGCGCGAGTGCGCCGGGGACATCGCCCTCGGCCAGCAGTTGTTCTGCTTCTGCCAGTGAATCCGCCTGCGGCGAGGGCACATATTTGTCGAGCATCTCTCGCACCGCCGATTCCGGTTGCGCACCCGAAAAACCGTCGATCGGCTGCCCATCCTTGATCACCATAACGGTGGGTAAGGAGCGCACCCCGAGTTGTTGCGCCAGCATCTGCTGCTCGTCAGCATTGACCTTGGCCAGCAAAAACGCGCCCTGATATTCCGCTGCCAGCTTCTCAAGAATCGGCATGAGCTGTTTGCAGGGCCCACACCAGTCCGCCCAAAAATCGACAACGACCGGTCTTTTCAGGGACTCCTCGATCAACAGTGTCTGGGCATTGCTCTCGTCAATATCAACGATGTAATTCGCTGCATTCATGAGTCATTCTCCTCACTGGCAAGAACGTCTTGCATGCTGTATTGACCGGCAGGCTGTCTCACCAACCAACACGCGGCGGTCACCGCACCGGCCGCAAACGCCGATCGGGAGCTGGCCTTGTGGGTAATCTCCAGGCGCTCACCCTCGGCCGCAAAAATCACCGTGTGATCACCAACGATATCTCCGGCGCGAATCACGCTGAACCCAATGGTGCCCGTCTCACGTGCTCCGGTTCGGCCCTCTCTGCTGTAAACCGCCACGTCACCGAGTTCCCGACCTAGCGCAGCGGCGATCGAATCGCCCAGCGCCAGCGCCGTTCCCGAGGGCGCATCGATCTTGTCACGATGGTGCGCCTCCGCAATTTCGATATCCGCGCCCGCTCCCAGAGCGCGCGCCGCAACCTCTGCAAGTTTGAAGGTCAGGTTCACGCCCGGGCTGAAATTAGCCGACTGGCACAGAGGCATCGCTCCCGTCGTTGCCAGCAATTCACTGCTCTGGGCAGCGGTGAACCCAGTGGTTCCCACTACCATCGGAACCCCATAGCGGGCACAGATTTGGGCATGACCCAGCGTGGCCTCAGGGATCGTGAAGTCGATCAAGACGTCGACACCCTCAATGACGGCTGCCAAATCGGCACTCACGTTAACGCCACTCGCACCCAGGCCAAGCAACTCTCCCATATCAGCGCCGATCAGCGAAGACTCCGGTCGCTCGATGGCCGCCACGAGTCGGCAGCTGTCCTTACGGCGGGCAATGGTCTCAGCTAGCATGCGACCCATACGACCCGCCGCCCCGGTGATGCCGATTCGGACGGTCATCCCGTCATCCCGTCAAAAAAGTTCTTCACGCCTTCGAACCAACTGGTCTGCCGCGGAGACTGCTGCTCCCCTCCCGCATCGAGCGCACTGCGAAACTCTTCGAGGAGCGCTCTCTGTTCGCGCGTGAGATTAACCGGCGTTTCCACCACTGCTCGACACAGCAGATCGCCGACCGGGCCGCCGCGCACGGGCTTTACGCCCTTGCCCCGCAGGCGGAACATTTTGCCCGTTTGCGTCTCAGAGGGAATTTTTAATTTCACTCGTCCATCGAGTGTGGGGACTTCGAGCTCGCCACCAAGTGCTGCATCGGCGAAACTGATGGGCACCTCGCAATACAGGTGCCGCCCGTCGCGCTCGAATAAAGCGTGCTGGCGTACCGCGATCTGCACAAACAGATCTCCCGGAGGTCCGCCCGCAGGGCCTGCCTCACCCTCCCCGCTCAAGCGAATCCTGTCACCGGTATCAACCCCCGGAGGGACTTTGACGGAAAGCGTTTTGGTTTTCTCCACCAATCCCTGACCCCGGCATTCGCCGCAGGGATCTGAAATGGTCTGCCCCCGACCACGGCACTTTGGACACGTCTGCTGGACCTGGAAAAACCCCTGCTGGGATCTAACTTGACCACTACCGCCACAGCCGCCACAAGTCATCGGGCTACTGCCTGGCTTTGCGCCGCTGCCATCGCAGGGTTCACAGTGCTGAAGTGATGGCACGCGAATCTCTGCCGTAGAGCCCCTGACGGCCTCTTCCAACGATACCTCTAGGGTATAACGCAGATCCGAGCCACGCTGGGGGCCCTGACGGCGACCGCCACCGCCTCCAAAAATATCGCCAAAAACGTCGCCAAAGATGTCGGAGAAGCTACCGCCCTGAAAACCGCCGCCGCCCATTGAGGCGTCGACACCCGCATGCCCGAACTGATCGTAGCTACTGCGCTTTTCACTGTCCGAGAGGACCTCGTAAGCCTCCGTCGCCTCTTTGAACTTACTATCCGCGTCGGCATCATCCGGGTTACGGTCCGGGTGGTACTTCATCGCAATCCGGCGATAGGCCTTCTTGATATCCTGCTCTCCGGCCGACCGATCGACACCAAGCACTTCGTAATAGTCGCGTTTAGCCATATATTTTGCGTGCGCTTAAGGGGAGCGCATCACTTCCTCCCTAAAAACGGACGCGGGCTCGATGATCTGATCATGGCCCGCGTCAAAAAAACCTCTGTCCAGAGGCGCTTCAGGACATCCCTGTCCTGAATGAAGAGATGCCATCAGGCACGCTTGTCTTCCTTGACTTCCTCAAACTCGGCATCGACCACATCACCCTGATCGACCTCGGCTTCGGCCTCCGCTGATCCCGGTTCCGCCGACGCATCCTGCGCTTGCTGGGCAGCGTACATTTTCTGCGCCACGCCGCCGGTCGCCTCGGTCAGCTTTGTCGTGGCCGATTCCATCGCAGCGGCATCGTCCCCTTTAATCGCCTCCTCGACGTCGGCAATAGCCGCTTCAATCGCCGTGCGCTCATCGTCAGTCGCGTGCTCACCCGCTTCCTCCAGAGTCTTGCGCGCGGCATGGACCATCCCGTCAGCCGTGTTGCGAGCACTCACCAACGCCTCGAACTTTTTGTCGGCTTCGGCGTTCGCCTCGGCGTCCTGCACCATCTTTTCAATCTCGTCCTCTGACAACCCGCCCGAGGCCGTTATTCGAATCGACTGCTCTTTGCCCGTTGCCTTGTCCTTGGCTGAAACATTGAGAATGCCATTAGCATCGAGATCAAAGGTCACTTCGATTTGGGGCATGCCGCGAGGAGAGGGAGGGATATCCGCCAAATCAAAACGTCCGAGGGATTTATTTTGAGTCGCCTGCTTGCGCTCGCCCTGCACCACGTGGATCGTCACCGCAGTCTGGTTATCTTCAGCCGTTGAAAAAATCTGAGACTTTTTAGTAGGAATGGTGGTGTTCTTCTCGATGAGCGGCGTAGCCACACCACCCATAGTCTCGATACCGAGCGTGAGCGGGGTAACGTCCAGCAGCAATACGTCCTTCACATCACCTGAGAGCACCGCACCCTGAATCGAGGCGCCCATCGCTACTGCCTCGTCAGGATTGACGTCTTTCCGCGCTTCTTTACCAAAGAAATCCTTAACCGCCTGCTGCACCATGGGCATGCGCGTCTGGCCGCCGACGAGAATGACGTCGTTAATCTCGCTCGGTGACAATCCCGCATCTTCCAGCGCAGTTTTGACGGGCGCCAGTGAGCGCTTCACCAGATCCTCGACCAGCGACTCCAGCTTAGAGCGGCTCATTTTCACCACCAAGTGCTTGGGGCCGGTCGCATCCGCAGTGATGTAAGGCAAATTGACTTCAGTTTGCTGCGAGCTAGAAAGCTCGATCTTGGCCTTTTCAGCGGCTTCTTTCAGGCGCTGCAGCGCGAGCGGATCGTTGTGCAAATCAATACCATTTTCCTTTTTGAATTCCCCGGCCAGGAATTCGATCAGGCGGAGGTCAAAATCTTCTCCCCCAAGGAAAGTATCACCATTGGTCGCCAGTACCTCGAATTGGTGCTCGCCGTCTACCTCAGCGATTTCAATAATCGAAATGTCAAAGGTACCCCCACCGAGGTCATAAACCGCAACCGTGCGGTCGCCCTGCGCCTTGTCCATGCCGTAAGCCAAAGCGGCTGCCGTGGGCTCATTGATGATGCGCTTAACCTCAAGGCCCGCGATTCGGCCTGCGTCTTTGGTGGCCTGGCGCTGGGAGTCATTAAAATAAGCAGGCACGGTAATGACCGCCTCGGTAACCGGTTCGCCCAGATACTCTTCGGCGGTTTTCTTCATCTTGCGTAGCACTTCAGCAGAAACCTGTGGCGGCGCCATCTTGTCGTCGTTGACCTGCACCCACGCGTCACCGCTCTCGGCCTTGACGATCTTGTAAGGCACCATCTTGATGTCTTTCTGTACAACGTCGTCGTCGAATCTGCGGCCAATCAATCGCTTGACGGCAAACAGCGTGTTTTGCGGATTGGTGACCGCCTGCCGCTTGGCAGACTGACCCACTAGGATTTCGTTGTCGTCGGTGTAGGCGACGATCGATGGGGTGGTTCGCCCCCCCTCCGCGTTTTCAATTACCCGGGGCTTACCCCCTTCCAGCACCGATACGCAGCTGTTGGTGGTACCCAGGTCAATACCGATTATCTTTCCCATGTCTTTCTCCTGTGGCCCGTTGATGCGTTGTACGGACCAAACTGTCGATCTGATTTCTAAGGCCTGCCCTAGGGGCCGGTCTATTTCCTTGCCTACTTATGTGGAGTCGATTCCGCCAATTTCAAGCACCCCACCGAAATTCCCCCCGTTCAGGCGCTGGGTGCTTTGGACACCATCACCATGGCGGGTCGCAGAAGCCGGCCGTTTAAGGTGTAGCCCTTCTGCATCACCGCGATAACGGAGTTGGGCTCAGCATCCGGCTGCTCCACCAGGCTCATGGCCTGCGCCGTCTCGGGATCAAAAGGTTCGCCAAGCGGATCGACAGCCTGAACGCCGTATTTGGCCAAAACATCCATAAAGCCCTTGCGTGTGAGCTCTATGCCCTCCAACAAAGAGGCGTTGCCCTCATCGCCACCCGCCGACTCGAGCGCCCGTTCGAGATTGTCGACCACGCTCAACAGGTCTCCGCAGATGCGCTCCAGAGCGAACTTGCGGGCCTTTTCAATTTCCTGCTCGGCCCGTCGCTGGGTATTCATCGCATCGGCCTGAGCGCGCAACGCTGCATCCTGAGCCGCCGCTAGCTCCGCCTCAAGATCACTGGGAGCGGAGGGTTCCTCGTCGATCTGCTCCGGCTCGCCATCAGGCGCGGCCGCTTCCTCGGCTTGCTCTGTTCCCACGGCAGTCGCCGCGTCCTCAGCCTCACTGGCGGGATCGGTTTTGTCATCTTTCATGGGATTTCTCCGCTCAAACGGTTCAAGACGGGCTGGATCGCCCCCACTGCTGTCCATGTGGGGGTTCAAACCGGTTTTTCAAGGGTTACGTGGGCACCGGCTGATGCCGAAATCGTGAGGAGAACTTCAAGTCGCTCCGGCGACTAGCGAGACAGGGCAGCGCTCAGCATACGCGCGGTCACGTCCACAATGGGAATCACGCGCTCATAAGCCATTCGTGTAGGGCCTATCACGCCCAATACCCCGAGCGACTGCGCGCCCTGGGCATAGGGCGCGGTAATCACACTGAAATCGCCAAACACATCGAAACCGGCTTCTTCTCCAATGAAGATCTGAATGCCATCCGCCCGGGAGCAGCGTTCCATGAGTTCCAGCAGGTCGCGCTTACGCTCAAATGCATCAAACAGCTCTCGCAGCTTCTGCATATCCTCTGGCGACGCCTGATTAAGTAAGCTCGCCTCACCCGCCACCACCACACCGTCCGTGTCATCGGTACTGTCGATAGCCGCGCTCGCCAGCGCCAATGCCGCTTCTAGGTAGGCATCGATCCGTGAGCGCGCCTCGGCCATCTCGCGCACAATCTGACTTTTGACTTGGGACAAATCGCGACCCGCATAGCGTTGGTTAATCAGGTCAGCCGCCGCTTTCAACTGCCCTTCGGTCATGGTGCGCTGGACCTGAATGATGCGGTTCTGCACCTCGCGCTCATTGATCACCATGATCACCAGCACGCGATCACCGGAGAGCGGCAGGAACTCGATCTGGCGGAGTTGACTGCTCGCAGGCTTCGGCACCGTGACAATCCCGGTTTGATAGGTGATCTGGGCGAGCAAATTCGACGCTGACTGGACCAACTCGCCGGCACTGCGATTGGGGTCCAAACCCGCATTGAGGGCCGACATCGCCCCCTGCTCCACGGGTCCCACCTGCAACAGGCTATCTACGAAAAAGCGATACCCCTGCGCAGTGGGCACTCTCCCCGAAGAGGTATGGGGAGACGACAAATAACCGAGATCCTCGAGCTCCGCCATAATATTGCGCACCGTCGCGGAGCTCACGGGCAAACCGCTTTCGCTCTGCAGGCTTTTCGACGCCACAGGTTGCCCTTCGCGGATATGCATCTCCACAAGCGTTTTCAGCAGCGATGAGGCTCGAGAGGAAAGGGCTTCCAAGGCGGATCTCTACGGCGGAATGTTAGTCCCGTTTTAGCACAGCCCGCGCCGATGACAAAGCCTCAAGCGAGCCCCAGTCAACCCAAATACCTATCCCTGCAGTGCGATGACGATGAATTGCGAAGCATGATATTCACTCTCCCCAAAGTCTGCGCTATAACTCATCTCCAGATTCAGGGAATCCCAAATGTTGCTCCATCTCGCGATCCAAGATTATGCCGTGGTTGACCAACTCGAGTTGGACCTCGCTACGGGCATGACGTGTATTACTGGCGAGACCGGCGCGGGCAAATCCATCATGCTGGACGCTCTGGGCCTGTGTATCGGCGATCGAGCTGACTCCAGGGCGATTCGCCCTGGCGAGACCAAAACAGACATCACGGCCTGCTTCGATATCTCCAGAAATACCCGGGCGAAGGTGTGGCTGGCAGAGCGCGATCTGGAGGCTACCGGAGAGTGCCTGCTTCGTCGAACAATTAACGCCGAAGGTCGTTCTCGGGCATACATCAACGGCACCCCGGTAACCCTTGCGGATTGTGCGGACCTCGGCCAGTTGCTCGTGGATATTCATTCTCAGCATGCCCATCAATCGCTGCTACGTCGGCCTACCCAGCGGAGTTTGCTGGACACCTATGCAGCCGCAGAGTCTTTGATCGTCGAGGTGAGCGATCTCGCTCAACAGTGGCGCTTGCTCGAGGAGGAGCACACGCGACTGCTGGGCAGAACGGAAGAGTCCGATGCGCGCCGAGACCTGCTGACCTACCAAATCGCTGAATTGGAGAGCCTGGATCCACTGCCGGGCGAACTCGAGCGCCTCGAGGAACAGCACAAACTGCAGGCCAACGCCGCATTTATTATCGAGACAGCCAACACCATCGCCACGGGCTGTGAAACCCAGCGAGACCAGCTTGCTCGACTCGTCCAGCTCGCTAATGACGAGCGAATGAGCGGGGGCGCTACCGCTAACCTGCGGGAGCTACTGCAGTCTGCGTTAATACAGATCGACGAGGCGCAATCCGAAACCGCGCGCTTTGCCGAAGGCGTCGAGGTGGATCCGGAGGGTTTGCGCACTACCGAGGAGAGGCTTAGTGCCCTGCATGACATCGCTCGCAAACACCGGGTGGCAGCAGATCAGCTACCGGAGCTGCTGACAACCCTTCAGGCTGAACTCGACTCACTGACGGGCGGCTCCGCTCAACTGGAAGAGATTGAGCGTCAACTCTCGGATATCGCAGTCGCTTGGCGCCAGCGCGCCGAGCGACTCTCGGCGAAGCGCCGCGAAGCAGCAAGCTTACTCGGACAGCGCGTAATGAATACGCTGGGTCAACTGGCTATGCATAAATGCGTATTCGAAGTCGCTCTCATTCCCTTCAGCGACGACCGACCGGATCCCCGGGGGGCCGAGGATGTCGAGTTCTTGATCGCCACCAACCCCGGGGCCGCTCCCGGCCCCTTAAGTAAAATTGCCTCGGGCGGGGAACTGTCCCGTATCAGTCTTGCCTTACAAGTCGTCGCCGCTGACACCGCGACGACTCCGACAATGATTTTTGACGAGGTGGACGTGGGCATTGGTGGCGGCGTTGCCGAGGTCGTCGGAGCGTTACTGCACACGCTGGGCACACGCTGCCAAGTGCTAGTGGTCACCCATCAGCCCCAAGTAGCGGCAAAAGGTAACCACCACCTACTGGTTACTAAAGAAGGTGTCGACCAGGTTCACTCAACGCTGTCATTGCTCGAAGGAGAGGCACGTATTCAGGAAATCGGCAGAATGCTGGGAGGCGCAAAACTGACTGACAATACGCTGGCGCATGCCCGGGAGATGCTGGAGAAAATCTAGGCGTCGCGTTTTTTGCGGACGTACAACACCATGGAATGATCGATGATTTCGTACCCATGTTCCTCTGCGATCAGGTGCTGTCGACGCTCAATTTCCTCGTCGATAAACTCTATAACCTCTTTGGAGTCGACGTCGACCATGTGATCGTGGTGATGGTCAGACGCCATCTCAAATACCGAGTAGCCCACCCGAGAATTCTGCCCCGGGGAGCCCCCCTCGAAGTTGTGGCGGTTCACGAGCCCGGCGCTCTCAAACTGGGTGAGCACGCGATACACCGTTGCCAGACCGATATCTTCCCCAGACTCCCGGAGCCGCTGGTACAAATCCTCGGCACTGAAGTGGTCACCTTGTCCCGACGCATCACTCAACATCGACAGGATTTTCAGTCTTGGCGCCGTTACCTTCAGTCCCGCTTTCTTGAGTTCACGATTCTCGAGGGCCATAAGGGGAAGGTTCTCTGCGGGTAGGGTTTGACGTTATCATGCCAGCCGCACTGCCGCCTTGGAAGACAACGTTTTGAGAATCAGCCCCCATAAGCTCCTCTGGTCAGCTGTTTGCCTGTTACTGGCGCTGCCTGGTTGTGGCAGTAACTTCGGATTCCCTGGTGTTTATAAGATCAATGTGGAACAAGGCAACGTGGTCACGGAGGAGATGGTGGAGCAACTGCGCCCCGGTCTAAACCGCCGCCAAGTGCGCTATATCATGGGAACACCACTGATTGAGGACTCCTTCCACAGCGACCGCTGGGATTACCGCTACCTGCTTCGCAATGGCAATGAGACGCTCTCAGAAACCCGGCTGACCCTGTGGTTTGAGAATGACGAGCTGGTCCGGGCCGAGGGCCCTGATGCGCCAACGTGGGGCGAGACTCAATCTGCAGTCGATGAGGCGGCTGAATCTTCGGCGGACTGATCTCCCTTGGCGCGAGCGGCCTTGGCCTTCTCGGCTCGCGCCTTGCGAATGGCTTTTGGGTCGATCTTCAGCGGACGATAGATCTCTACCCGCTCACCCGCCTCCAGGACTCGGTCAGCCGTCGTTGCCTTTCCCCATACCCCAAGCTTGAGATCTGGGCCTAAAGTCAGGTCATCAAAGACGGTCTCAATACCGCTCTGCATCACTGCCTGCATGACCGTAGTCCCTATCGGGACCTCCAACTTGATAATGCGTTGTTTTTCGGGGAGCGCATAAGCGACTTCCACGGGGATCTTTTCACTCATCGCACGCTCAACCCTGATTCAACCGTCTCAACAGCAGCGTTACCCAGTTCTGTCATCGCGCTTTCCATCAGGACAATCGCTGCGTAGCTCGGGATACGACCGCGTCAACCAAATCCAGCGCGACTTTATCAAAGAGCCGGCCCGCTGCGACACTCGCAAGTCCGCTTTTCATCTGGAAATCAAGACGAAGCGATACCTTGCAGGCCGATTCGCCCAAGGCGCGAAAACGCCAACTTCCGGAAAAGTGATCAAAGGGGCCATCAACCAACGTGAGCTCCATTCGCTCAGGCCGATACAGTAGATTACGGGTGGTGAAGCTGTGACTCACTCCGGCCCGCGAAAGCCGCAGGGTGGCAACCGCATTGCTTGGTGTGCGCTCGTGCACATCAGCGCCCACACAACCCTCCAAGAACTCGGGGTAGTGTTCGATATCGGCGACCAGGTCAAAAATCTGCTCGGCGGCAAAGGGAATCAGTGCACTGCGTTCAATCACTGTCATCGCGGTAGTGTAGCAACTGGCTGTCTTGCAATGGTGCTCACAGCAGACTTCTGAGCAGCCAGGCGGCGCATACCGGCGGCACCAGCCACCGGATGACATGCCACCACAAGCCAAACAACCAGAGGGGCTCGCGGTAAAGTTCGCCCCGCAGCACCGGTCTTGGCATCAACCAGCCAACAAACAGGCTCATGGCAAGCAGGCTGGCGGGAATCAGCCACTCGACCGTGACCGCGGCAATGCGGTTGACGATCGCCATGTCGAAAAACAGGCATAGCGATACAATCAATGCAATCAGCGTGTGCGCCAAGATGGCCCCGCCGAGGCGGCCCGCTCCCCACTCCCGACCAATCATCAGCACCATCGGCTCTATCAGAACCACCGTTGCGCTGGCGGCGACGCAGGCCATGGAAAAATAAAACAAGGCGCCATAGGTTTCTCCCAGAGGCAGGTTCACAAACGCATAAGCGAGCCCAATAAACACCGAGGCGAGGCCTTCGGCGGGCGCGACATTTACCTCGAACAACGCGGCGCAGACAATGACGGCTGTCACTACCATGAAAGCGGTGTCCAAAACCGCGACCGCCAGAATCGAGCGCCCCCAAGGCAACCCGGGGGGCGACTGCGCCCCCAGCGCCATCCCCAACCCAAACCCCGCTCCCAGGGTGATACCCGCCGAAGACAGCGCAACCCAAACCGCATCCAGCCGCCACGCCGAGAGATCGCGCGCAAAGAGGAACTCGCTAACTGGCCGCAAATTGGTGTAAAGGAAGATAAAGTCCAACACGCCCAGTAGCGTAATGGCGACCACGGGCAAGACCCCCCACGCGAGGAAGCCCATCCCCAAGCGGATGCCGAGGGCCGAGAGGAGCCCCGTCAATCCCAACAGCGCCAAGGCGCTTAAAAACTGACTGGGGCCCTCCTGAAGGTAGTCGAGATAGAACTCAGAGACGTCAATCGGGCTGGCCGCGGCCAGATCCCCCGAAAAAATGACGATGGCCCAATGGGAACACCAGACCGCCATGAGGGTGGCCAATGCGGCCATCATCAACCCCAGTAAAGCCTGCAGGAGTGCCAGATGTCGCCATCTCGAGTCCACATTGGCAGCGCTAGCGGCCCAATGCATCGCCAGCCCCGGTGAGCCCCTGCCAAGGCTACCCAGCACGACCTCTGCGATCAAAATGGGTGTGCCGATAAGTAGCAGCGAGATGACGTAGGCGAGAAAAAACGGCCCGCCGCCATACTCGCCGATGAGATAGGGCAAGCGCTGCAGGTTGCCCAGACCCACTGCCACCAAGGTCAGCGTCAGGACCAGCGTTGTCCGCGCGCGCCAAGGTTGGGGCACATTGTCATCCAGCACTCACCGGCCCCCGTCGCCAACTCCTTTCCTGTAAGAATACCGGCGCGGCAAAAAACCGGCACCCGTATAATGCGGACATGGCAAAAACCAAACGTAAAAAGACGTCTGACAATACCATCGCGCAGAACAAAAGAGCACGCTTCGACTATCACTTGCTGGACTCTTTTGAGGCGGGGCTATCGCTGGCGGGATGGGAAGTCAAAGCGCTGAGGGCAGGCAAAGTGCAGCTCACGGATTCCTATGTCCTGATGAAAGGCGGCGAGGCCTATTTGCTGGGCGCCAACATCACGCCCCTCGATACGGTGTCGACACACTTTGTGACCGACCCCAGCCGCACCCGAAAGTTACTGCTGCATAAGAAGGAGTTGGCACAGATCAACGCGGCAGTGACCCAGAAAGGTCAAACCTGCGTGTGCAGCGCCCTCTATTGGAAGGGTCACCTCGTAAAAGCCCGTATCGATCTTGCTCAGGGTAAAAAGCTACACGACAAGCGAGAAACGGAAAAAGCACGGGATTGGCAACGCCAAAAAGCGCGGATTGTTCGCGACAACGTTAAACAGTAGTCAGGGCATGCCCTGCCGCTTTGGGGCGAAATCAAGACGCTCGCCGGCCGACGGCTAGAGCTCAACCAAGGCCTTGGCGGAAATTGACAGCCCAATAAGAATGCATAAGCCCACCACAAAAGGCCGATAAGCCCCGCCCGCAAAACGACGGAATGCCAAATTGCCGAGCTGATTGCCCAGCCACATCGCGGGAATAGCCGCCCAAAGCAGTTGAAACGGGCGCGGCGTCACGAGGCCGGCCACAGCAAACATCATCAACGACACGATGCTTGAGCCAAAGAAAAACATCATCAGGAACGCCCGAGACTGAATAGGGTCAGTGAGTGTCGCCACGATATAGAGGATGACTGGCGGCCCCGGTATCGCGAATGCCCCATTCATCAGACCCGATGCGACTCCCGTACCCATCGCTACTGAGCGGGACGCCGGCCGCTCTTTGGGCGTGAAACGGGCCAGTGCCACCGACGCCACCACCACCAATAGGCCAATCCATAACTGAAACTCGACCACCGACAGGGAGGACAAAAACCACACGCCAATCGCGGTACCCAACGCCGCCCCGACCATCATGGGGAGAACGGGCGCCAGAGGGAACAAGCCCCACCAAGCGCGGTAACTCACCAGTCCCAGAATAAAAGCCAGAACCGCGCTGAGCACCACCGCATCTCCCGGTGTCAAAATCAGCGAAAACACGGGGACCACCAACATGGCAAAACCGAATCCGGTGAAGGCGCGGATGAGTGCAGCCAGACCCACGGAGGTGGCAATCCAAAAGACCTGCTCTGGCGGCAGGGCAAACGCGTCCCAGGTCATCATAAGGTCGGCTCCGCGGTGACAAGGTCACCACATGCGATATCGCCGGACTCGATAACTTTGGCGCATAGGCCCCCATAACCCAGCATGGCCACCACACCCCCTGGGCCCAATGCCTGCTCCATGCGGGAACAGGGGTGGCACAGCTGGGTTGCCTCGAACAATGCCTCGCCCACTCTGAAACGCTGTCTGCGCAATGCGTTCAGATTGATCCCAGCGATCACAATGTTGCGCCGCAACTCGGCCGGGTCAATGTCAGAGAGGCCCATATGACCCGCGATTTGACGGATAAACTCCTGGGAAATCAGTGTGACCTGCCTGCCGGAACCCGGTGTCTTGGTCATACGGTGATCCCCTTCCAACCCGTATTTCGCTACTGCATGCACCCGCTCAACGCGCTGCAGGGGCTCGCGGCGCCGGGGGCGGAGCCCGATCCACTCAACCGTCCCCGCTCCCACTTGATGGATATACCGATCCAATGGGGACCGACGCTCAGTCATGATCTCTCCTCTTATCGTCCGCGCAGCCCGCACTCCCAGCCTGTCACGAACATCGCCAATGGCGATCCTAGTCTATCCGAAGGGGACACCTACCCCCAGCAGCGCGGCAGAACCCTTGATCGTTTTTCTCCACAGAAACAAGTGATCCGCTTGGTAATAGTTGGCGTAACCGCCAATGTCAGTGTCTAAGGACCGTCCCGTCACTGTGCGAGGACGGCCACTCTGGGGATGACTCTGTCGCTTCGGGCATGCCGTATCGCCGGAACACATAGGGGTGCGCAACCGAAAGCGACCGGTAATTTCCGGGGGCTTTCGCGTCGGCGCCTTTTGATAGAGAGGAGGCGTTGTGACGAATCACGACGGAAACTGGGGCATTTTGCAGTCCCAGCAAGACGAAGACCAAGCCCGAGCAAGTGCCGTAGCAGATCCTGCTGGCTATCACGCCGCGATTGCCGCGCGCGAGCTGCACTGGTTTAGCGCCAGCGAAGCTTTGTGGCTGAGTCAATCGACCGGTGACTGGCAGGGCTGGCATGCCCGCTCCGGTGCGCCGGCAGAGGCAGATAACAGCTGGGCCCCTTGGTCCGCGCCCCTCGATGATAGCGCCGCCCCGTTCTATCGCTGGTTTGTCGATGGCCACACCAATGCCTGCTTCAACCTGCTCGACCGCCACGTGCTGGCGGGGCGGGGTGAGCAACAGGCGCTGGTGTTTGAAGGCGATCGCTGGGACCCTTCGAAAAATGGCGGTCGCGGGGGTCCGGTATTCGAGCAACGCCTGAACTATCGAGCGCTGCTTATCGAGGTCGGTCTGCGCGCCCGTGTTCTCTCGAAACTGGGCTTGCAGTGTGGCGATCGCATCGCACTGAACCTCCCTAATATTCTCGAACAGATCTACTACATCCTCGCAGCCCAACGACTGGGCGTGATTTATACGCCGGTGTTTGGCGGTTTCTCGGCAAAAACCCTATCCGATCGCATTCACGATGCCGGCGCCAAGGTCGTGATTACCGCCGACGGGGGTTACCGCAATGCTGAAGTGGTGCCCTATAAGAGCGCCTATGCCGACCCCGCGCTCGACAACTACGTGCCGCGCCCAGCAGCATTGAAAGCGTTGTCCGAAACTTTGCACGCGCGATTACCCGCCGAAGTCGCTGCGCGTCTTGAGGCGCAGGTGACCGACGCTGTTGCCGGTGAAATTACGCTGGAGCGCGCCGACGTGATGCGCGAGCTCGGGCTGGCGCTTGAGCGCGAGCGCGATACCGCACCGGAAATCATCGCCGAGCTCCGCACCACTGTTGCCAGTGAACTGGCGAATGTCGGTCACGCGGTGGAGCACGTCATAGTTGTGCGCTACACCGGCAACGATATCGTTGAGCACAGTCGCGACAGCTGGTCGCACCACCTCGTCAGCGAGGTGGAGACTGACTTACTGGCTGACGCAGGTGTTGCTGACCGGTCAGCGCTTGCGTCACTCGACGACAACGCGCTGTGGCAAGCCGTAGGGGCGCATATTCCCGCCGTGCCCGTTGAGGCGAATTGGCCGTTATTTATCATCTACACCTCAGGATCCACCGGCAAACCCAAAGGTGTGGTGCACACCCACGGCGGCTGGCTAGCCGGCGTCACTCACACCATGCGCACGGTCTTCAACGGCAAGCAGGATGATTGCCTGTATGTGATTGGCGACCCCGGTTGGATCACCGGTCAGTCTTACCTGATTGCTGCACCGCTGGCGTTTGGTATGTCCACCGTTATTGCCGAAGGCTCACCGCTGTTCCCCCATGCGGGTCGGTTTGCCTCCATCATTGAGCGCAATCAAGTCACGCTTTTCAAGGCAGGCTCCACGTTCCTCAAAGCAGTGATGACGGACCCCGCCAGCACGCAAGAAATGTCGCGCTATGACATGTCGACACTCAAAGTGGGCACCTTTTGTGCCGAGCCGGTGTCACCTGCGGTACAGAAATTTGCGATGGAAAACATCTGCTCGCATTACATCAATTCCTACTGGGCCACCGAGCATGGCGGGATTGTCTTCTCCTGCCCCTGGGGTGATTTCAAACCCTTGGAAGCCGACGCCAAAACTTGGCCATTGCCTTGGGTACAGGCGCAGGTGCGAATTGTCGAGGAAACGAGCGATGACGGCTCTGTCAGCCAGTGGCGCGAAGCCGAAGCCGGCGAAAAGGGCGAACTGGTGATTACCCAGCCCTACCCCTACCTCGCAAGAACGCTCTGGGGTGATGGCGATGCCCTAGGCGAACCGCAATGGCAGGGTGACATCGAACGCTTTGCTGAAGTGTATTTTCGTCGCTGGCAGGGTGAACTCACCTACACTCAGGGCGATTACGCCCGGTGCGGCGACGAGGGTGCCTTTACCCTGCATGGTCGGTCCGACGACGTAATCAATGTCTCGGGCCACCGCATTGGCACAGAAGAAATTGAAGGCGCCATACTGCGCGACAAAACCTTGCGTCAGGATTCCCCTGTAGGGAACGTAGTAGTGGTGGGTGCGCCCCATGACGAGAAAGGTGAGACCCCGGTTGCGTTCCTTGTCGCCGCCGCCGGCAGAAAGCTCTCTGATGAGGACCTGAGCCGCCTGCAAAATCTGGTGCGCACCGAAAAGGGGGCAACCGCTGTACCCTCTGATTTCTTGGTGGTTTCCGCCTTCCCGGAGACCCGCTCCGGCAAATATATGCGCCGCACGTTGCGCGCCATTTTGTTAGATCAACCCCTAGGCGACTTATCTACACTGCGCAATCCAGAATCGGTCGAGGAAATCCAAAATGCCGTCGCACAGTGGCGCGATTTTGGCCGCCTCGCCGAGGCGCGCCAAATTATCCAGAGCTGGCGTTACCTGCGTGTAGAGACACATCGTCTCGACGAGCAACACAAAGTCGCGTTACTGGTCATCAATCACCCACCGGTAAACGCGCTCAACGAGCGCACTCTCGATGAATTACACACCGTCGTACAACAGCTAGAGCATCAGGACGATGTTGATGCCGTGGTGATTACCGGTGCACGGGGCGCCTTTGTCGCGGGCGCCGACGTTAAGGAGCTGTTGGAGGTGGGCGAAGCAGGCGACCTTGAGTCCGCGCGCACTCCCCCCAATGCTGCACAGGCGGCCTTCGCCGCATTGGAACAACTCGGCAAGCCCGTAATCGCTGCGGTAAACGGCCCGGCACTGGGTGGCGGTAACGAGTTGGTATTGGCGTGTTCCTATGTGATCGCTGCCGACCACGCCCAATTCGGTCAACCGGAAATAAACTTGAATCTGCTCCCCGGTTATGGCGGCACGCAACGTCTGGTTCGTAAGCTATATCGCCGCCGCGGAGAGCCCGGTATGGCGGAAGCGCTGCGCCTGATGGTGAGCGGTCGTAATATTTCTGCTTCGGAGGCCATCGCCTGCGGGCTGGTCGATGAAGTCGTCACGGAGTCCGCCGCCTCACCCGTCGAGATCGCCATGGCGCGTCTCCGCGACTACTTTGTGAGCCAAGGGCCTTTAGCAGCGGCGCAAGATGAGCACAAGAAAGCATTGGCTGCGCGCGATGAGGTGATCCCCTACTCGGAATATATCCTTGAACAGCCCGCACTGCAGCAGGCTCTGTCACAGATCCGCGCTAGCGGCCGTGAAAAGCAGGTGGCTCGGGTGCTCGACGCCGTCACGGTAGGCGCGCAACAAGGCCAGTCTGCCGGACTGCTGCACGAGGCTGAACTCTTTGCCGAGGCGGTCTGCGACCCCGAATCCGGGCCTGCAGGGATTACCGCGTTTCTCGAAAAGCGCAGTGCGCCATTACCAACACAGTATGTGGAGGTTGCACCAACTGCCACAGGCACTCAGGTCGACGAGCTGCTGGCGGCTGGCGACCTTTTACCCATGGGTGCCAGCTTCTTCCCCGGGGTCACACCGATCCCCCGCTACCAGTATGGTTATGGCGTTCCGAAATCAGCGGTAGACGGAAAGCCGGCACACGGTGATCCGGTAGATGCCGAAATCAAGCTGATCTTTGAAACGCCCGAACCTGAGCCTAACGAAGCCCTGGTTTATGTCTTGGCTTCGGAAATGAACTTCAATGATATCTGGGCCATCACCGGTATCCCGGTATCGCCCTTTGATGCGCGCGACGCCGACGTTCAGGTGACCGGGTCTGGTGGTGTGGCCATGATTGTTCGACTGGGTAGCGAGCTCATTGCGGAGGGTAGGCTATCGGTGGGCGACGTCTGCACCGTTTATTCGGGTCAGAGCGAGTTGCTCTCGCCGGATCAAGGTCTCGACCCCATGGCGGCGGACTTCCGCATCCAAGGCTATGAGCGCAACGATGGCAGCCATGCACAATTCCTGACAGTTCAGGGGCCGCAGCTCCATCCCAAGCTACCGAGTCTCAGTTTTGAGGAAGCCGGCTCCTACGGCTTGACGCTGGGGACCATTCACCGAGCGCTCTACCACACCTTGGATATCGAGCCGAACAAGCGACTCTTTGTTGAAGGCGCGTCAACCGGCACGGGTTATGACTGTCTGCGCAGTGCAGTCAGTAGCGGTCTGAGCGTTGTCGGCATGGTTTCCAACGCGGAGCGCGCCGCCCGGGTTGAGGCCGTTGGCGGCGCCGCAGTGGATAGAAAGGACCCTCAGTGGGCCGGCGCCTTTACGCCCGTTCCCGATGATCCCTCTCAGTGGAGCGCTTGGGAAACCGCAGGCGCCAGTTTCGTGGCGGCGACTGAAGCCGCTGCTGGCGGCAGTATTGATTACGTGGTGTCACATGCGGGCGAGACCGCCTTCCCTCGCTCCTTCCAGACGCTTGGTGAGGGCGGTGTCCTCACCTTTTACGGCGCTTCATCAGGCTACCGCTTTACCTTTATGGGCAAACAAGGGAGCTCCAGCCCGGCAGAAATGTTTACCCGCGCGGGCCTGCGCGCCGGTCAAAGCCTGTTGATCGTCTATGGACCCGGTGCCGAAGACGGCATTGTGGATCGGGTGGCGATCGAGGCGATCGAAGTGGGCTGCCAACGTGGGGCGCAGATCGCCGTGTTGGTCGATACCGTCCCCCAGCGTGAGTTCGTCAATTCGCTGGGCTTCGGCGCGCAAGTGAAAGGCGTGGTAAGCCTGGAAGAGATCGAGCGCAGACTGGGTGATGATTACGACCCGCCCGGGCCGTTTGCTCAAATGCCCAACCCGTTTACCGAGTCACAAGCATTCAAGGAAGCTGTGCGCCTGTTCTCGGATCGCACGCTGAAACCGATTGGCTCTGCGATTGCCCCATTCCTTCGCAATACCCTCGACAAACGGGGGCTACCCGATGTGGTGTTTGAGCGTGCCGGGAGAGATGGCCTTGCTCTGGCAACTTCTCTGGTGAAGCCGAATGTGGGTAAGGTGGTGTACGCGGAAGAACTCAGCGGCAACCGCTTTACGTTTTACGCGCCGCAGGTGTGGATGCGCCAGAGGCGCATTCTGATGCCTAGCGCAGAAATCCGCGGCACGCACCTCAACACCGCGCGCGAATTTGCCGAAATGCAGGAGCGCATCGCTGCGGGCCAGATCGACGTCTTGCCGCCACTGGCAAGGCCCATCGAAGACATCGCCGAGATCCACCAGGCGATGTGGGAAAACCGGCACGGTGGTGCCAATTATGTCGTGACCCATGCGCTACCGCGTATGGGCCTCAAAACCAAAGATGAACTCTACCGAGCTTGGGCGTTGCGCGATGCAGCTGAGCGCGGCGAGGTCATCACCAAAATCGAAACAGGATCAGCCGGAGCGCTCAAGTGAACGACATGTCTAATCTTTCTAACGCAATGGTCTCGCAATCTCTGGCAGGTCGCCGGCTGGAGAATAAATCAGTCATTTTGACGGGAGCCGCAGGCTCCATCGGCCGCTATATTTCCCGTCACCTGCTTCGAGAGGGCGCTATGGTCACGATGACCGGACGCGACCAAAGCAAACTCAACGCGTTTGTTGAGGAACTTTCTGAAGAGGGCTTCGACGCCGACAACATCACGACGATTGTCGGGGACTGCGCCGACCCGCAGGTGTGCCGCGATATTGTGGCCCAGGCGGTGGGTGCTTTCGGCAAGCTCGATGTGTTGGTCAATAATGCTGGTGCAGCGGGGCCCAAGTACACCCTGCGCGATATCCCGTTTACCGATGTCGAAATGCGCGCGGCCGGCTCGGACCAGACCATGTTTGATTCAGCCATGAACCTGCTGGGCGCACCTTGGAATATGGCGCGCGCTGCCGCGGCCCATCTGAGTGACGGTGGCACCATCGTCAATGTCTCAACGATCTTTTCACGCACGCACTATTACGGGCGCATTCCCTACGTGGTCCCCAAGTCGGGCTTAAACGCGCTGGGCAAAGGTCTTGCGCTGGAGCTCGGCGAGGAGCGAGGCATCCGCGTCAATACGCTGTTCCCTGGCCCAATTGAGTCAGAGCGAATCGACACGGTCTTCGCCACTATGGATGAACTTCAGAACATCCCGCCCGGCAGTACCAGCCAGGAATTCCGTGATCTGATGATTACGACACGGAAAACCGAAGATGGCCTCGATTATCGTTACCCCACACCAACCGATGTTGCCAACGGCATCGTCTGGCTGGCTTCGGAGGAGTCGGCGGCGGTGTCCGGTCACCACATTGAGGTGACCAACGGCATGCAAGTGCCAGCGCAAAGCCGCTCACAGCTGGTTTCGTGGCCTGACAAGCGCCTTGAAGACCTGACGGATCATGTGGTGCTGATTCTGGGCGGCTCTGATTACGAGGAGGCGCTGACCTACGCCGAGCGACAGATCAAAAGTGGGGCCCATGTGTTGTTGGCTTTCCGCTCCCTCGAAGCCGTTGGGCACGCGCGCTCGCTGATCCAAAGCAAGGGTCTAGACGAAATCCAGCTGTCCCATCTTGATCCGCTGCGCCGCGAATCGGTTGACCGCACCATGCAGTTCATCGACGACCACTTTGGTCGGCTTGATGGTGTCATCGTGCTGCCGCGCAAACCCAATGGCCACTATGGTCACTCCCTCTGTGGCGCGACCGACGAGGACGTAGAGAATTTTGTTCGCGAGGAAGTGGTCGCACCCGTGGCCTTTGCCAGCATGTTAGCCACTAATCTGTCGCGCTGGTTCGGTAAATGCGATCCGCCTGCAATCACTTATGCGACCAATGGCAGTGACACCCACGGCAACCTGCTCAATGAGGTGATTCGCGCTTCCATCGAAGCCCTCATTCGCGGCTGGCGACATGAAGACGAGACACTACAAACAGCCGGCGAACTCGAGTGGGCCGTGCGACCCAATCAGTTGGTTCGCTACGACAGCGAAGACAAGGACAATCTAACCTTTGCCGCCGACTGGGCGGCAACGCTGACCAACCGCGTACGCCAAATGGATCCCATCAATCTTTGGATACCAAAGAGTATCAAGCGCGCCACCGGCAAGGAGTCCATGCCGACGCCCCTGATGCGCGTACTGCCCGGCTTGCATAAGGGCAAAACCGCGGTGATCACCGGCGGCAGTTTGGGTATTGGATTGCAGCTGGGGCGCTATCTCGCAATCGCTGGCTGTCGCGTGCTCTTGAGTGCTCGCAGTGCGGCCAAGCTCGAGGAAGCCCGGGCGGAGATCGTTGAGGAGCTGCGGGGCATCGGCTATCCGCAAGCCGAGACCCGGGTGAGCATCATGGCGGATATCGATGTGGGTGACCCCAAGGCACTTGATGCGCTCTATGACCGCTCGATAGAACTCTTTGGCAACGTCGACTTCCTCATTAACAACGCCGGCATCTCTGGCGCGGAGGAAATGGTTGTCGATATGACGCTGGCGGACTGGAACCGCACTATGGAAGCCAATCTGATTTCCAACTACTCATTGATCCGCAAATTCGGCCCAGTGATGAAAGACAAGGGCAAAGGGTCCATTCTCAATGTATCCAGCTACTTCGGTGGTGAGAAGTATGTGGCAGTGGCCTACCCCAACCGCGGCGACTACGCGGTCTCCAAAGCGGGGCAGCGCGTGCTGGCAGAGATCCTCTCGCGCCATCTCGGACCAGAGATCCAGATCAACGCCCTCGCCCCGGGACCGGTTGACGGTGCGCGTTTGCGAGGACTGGGCGATGCGCCGGGCCTCTTCGACCGTCGCGGCCGACTGGTTCTAGAGAACAAGCGGCTTAATCAGGTTCATAAAGCGATTCTGAGCGACCTCAAGGAAGGTATCAGCACGGACACGATTATGGCGTTGGCCGCCAATGACGTGGCTAAACTGCCCTCGGGTAGCGACATGCCCAAGGCGCTGAGTCGTCTGGTAGGCCAGGTCATTGATGCCGGTGGTGTGGGCAATTCGTCGCGATTTCTCTTGCATAAAGGCATCGCCGGTAAGCTGGTCGATCGATTGGTCAATGGCGGAATCCTGACGAGAGAGCAACGCGACACCTTTATGGAGTCCTTCGTGGATGCGCCAGAGCCCTTCTTCGACAAAGAGGAGTCGAAGAAATCAGCGACGCAGATCGAATCTGGCATCCTCAACCGGCTGCACTTGCATAAGATGCCCACCGACGAACAGGTTGGCCTGTCTACAGTATTCCACCTCGCCGATGACATCGTCAGCGGCGAGACCTTCCACCCCTCAGGCGGGCTCAAGTTTGACCGGTCCGTTACTGAGGGAGAGTTGCTATTGCCGCCCAGCCAGACCGACCTGAACAAGCTTCAGGGCAAGCGCGTGGTCATGGTGGGCGACAGTATGCGTAAAGAGCTTGCGGCGATCGGCAATGGTTTTATGGGGCAGGATGTCGCAGCGCTCACGGTACTGACCCGCTCAGAGGACAGCGCCCGTGAGCTTCAACACGCCATCGACGCCACGGGTTCCGTGGCGTTCGATGTGCGTTGTATCGGCGACGATATCGAAGGCGCACTGGATCACATTCTGCGTGAGGAAGGTGGCTTCGATGTCGTGGTGAGCAGCCCATTTGAAAGGCTGCCCCTTAACGCCCTGGCGGGTGAGCGTCACAAGAGCTGGGATCGGGTGCTGAGTGATCAGCAGTTCCGGGATCTGGTGAATGACCAACTCACCCATCACTTCCGTGTGTCGCGCATCTCGGCGTTGGTGCCCAATTGCCAGATCGTGCTGCTCACACCTGATACCTCCCTGGCCTCAACCCGTGAAGAGTTCGCGCTGGCGCTGTTCGTCAAGAACTCGTTGCACGCTTTCACCGTCACACTGGGTGTTGAGGGTGAGCGTCTACCCACTGTACCTGCTGTCAATCAGGTTCAGCTGACTCGACGGGCGCACACCGAGGAACCCTCTAACGATCAGGAACTGGCTGAAGAAATGACGCGCCTGGTGCACGCGGTCATGCAGTGTGCTGTACCCGCACCCTCTCCCAGTGAGAGCCGATACCTGTCTAAGATCTTCCGCGGCAACGCGGTCACGGTCTGACCTTGTATCACTCCTAGGCGGGGCTCCCCCGCCATTTGCCAGCGGCCGGACTCATCCCCCCGGTCGCTGGTTTCTTTCTCTCTGCAAAGCAACGCCGTATTCGCTTCAACGCGTAACAGCGCTATGCTCGCCCCAGAACCTAGGGGGTCCACTATGCGCCTCATACTCGCCGGATTTGTTGCTTCTCTGTCTTGCCTTGCACTGGACGGGTGGGCGCTCCCACCCGGTGAGGGCGAGCGCTTGGTGCGTGAGCACTGCTCGAGCTGCCATCGCCCCGAGATCCTTAATCGAGCACAGGGGTACGACAGCGCTGATGAGTGGCGCCAACTGATGGCCTCCATGGTTGAGCTCGACGAGCCCCGCGCCGATATCATTGCCCGCTACCTGACGGAGCACTTCAAATCGAAGCCCGAGCTCTACCCGACTTTGGTGCCCGGACCTGTCAACATCGAAATTGAAGAATGGATGGTGCCGACCTTGGGTCAACGCTCGCGCGATCCGATTGAAGCGCCGGACGGCAGCATTTGGTGGACCGGCATGTGGGCATCACTGGTGGGGCGCCTTGATCCACTCACCGGAGAGTTCAAAGAATACCCATTGCCCGCGACGGCGAGACCCCACTCCATCGTGCCCGATGACAAAGGGTTCATCTGGTATCTGGGAAACTCCAACGGCACCGTGGGCAGGCTCAACCCAGTCACTGGAGACATTCGTGAATACGAGACCGGCCTCGCTGATCCGCACACCGGCATCTTTCATCGCAATGGCTATTTCTATTTTACGGCCCAGAGAGCAGGCGCAGTCGCTCGTCTTGACACCAACACCGGCGACATCATCAGTGTGAACACCGCGCCGCGCCCCTACGGCATCAAAGTGGGTGTGGATGATCTCATTTATGTTGCTTTCAACGGTGACAACGCGATTGGCCAGATCAACCCCGACACCCTGAAAGTCAATTACTTCACCATTCCCGACGAAGATAGCCGGATTCGGCGACTGGATATCGCCAGCGATGGAGCTATCTGGTACGTCAACTCGAGCCGAGGGAGGATCGGTCGTCTGGACCCGGCTACCGCCGAAGTACAGGAATGGGACTCACCCAGCGGTCCGAAATCCCATCCTTACTCCATGGCAGTGATTGACGACATCGTCTGGTACAACGAGTCGGGTCAGCGCCCCGACGCGCTGGTGCGTTTTGACCCCCATACAGAGACCTTTCAGAGTTGGGCGATTCCCTCCGGCATTGGCATCATCAGGCACGTTTGGGTCACCCGCGACAAGGGTCTCTTGATACACCAAAGTAGCAGCAATCGCATCGGTCGGGTGAGGATTTTTAATCCGAGCGAGGCCGCCAGTAACGTGGAGAAGGAGACGGTTGAGGCGGGCCACTAGGCTCTGCAAATCGTATCCCTCAGCGGGTCCTATCCGATCATAGCCCGCGAAAATAGTCGCTGAGCGCGATCAACGCAGCGTCCAATTCCCGGTTGTGGTCGCTCCCCGATGCAACCTGGCCGTTACTGTGG
>CAXPKH010000044.1:0-3983 GCA_964217615.1 Luminiphilus sp. | reverse complement strand
CGGCTTGCTCGGGCAGGAGCTCGTCAATACCCTCAGGCAATAGCCAGCGATTTTCAGTGGTCATTGTGATTCCGTTTGGGTAGTCGCCGCTGAGCGAGCTTCTCGAAAGAATAGCACACGCCAGCGGCAGGGTTTGGGGAGCGCTCGCCCCCCCCTACAGCGATAAAACGGCCTAGTTGGCGGCTTTTGGATCTCGCAGGTACTTGAAAAACTGACTATCTGGCTGCAACAGCATCACATCACTGCCCGCATTGAAAGTCTCCCTGTAAGCCTGAAGGCTCCGAACAAAGGAGTAGAACTCCGGATCCTGGCTAAACGCATCCGCATAAATCCTTGTGGCTTCAGCATCCCCGTTACCGCGAACAATCTCCGCATCGCGGAACGCATTCGCTTCTATAACCGTCACCTCTCGGTCCGCCGCAGCTCGAATACCCTCAGCGAGCTCCTTACCCTCAGAGCGCAACTCGCGCGCTTCCTTCTCACGCTCGGCATTCATCCGGCGATACACCGACTCCGATTCATCCGGGGGCAAATCGATTTTCTTGACCCGAACATCGATCACCTCAACGCCCAGCTCCTCGTTGGCAACCTCATTAAGCTGAGCGGTAATCGCCTGCATTAGCTGATCGCGCTCGCCGGAGACCACCTCTTGCACCGTGCGCACCGCCACCTGGTTTCTGAGCCCGTCGTTAATCCGCTGGGAAAGTAGGCCTCCTGCCCGATTCTCCTCACCGTTGGTAGCGGTGTAATACTTCGCCGTATCAGTTACGCGGAACTTGGCATAAGAATCCACAATCAGTGCTTTCTTTTCTTGTGTAAAGAACCGTTCCGGACTGCTGTCTACGGTCAGAATGCGGCCATCGAATTTGCGAACGCTATTCACGAAGGGCACCTTGATATGCAGTCCAGGCTTAAGGTCCGGATCAACGACCTCACCGAACTTCAGCAGCACGCCACGCTGGGTTTCCCTGATAACGTACAAGCTATTTGAGAGCACGACCAGAACAACGGCGACGATCACTCCGAGCAAAGTTTGTCTGGTC
The DNA here is from genome assembly GCA_964217615.1 of Luminiphilus sp. Taxonomy (GTDB): domain Bacteria; phylum Pseudomonadota; class Gammaproteobacteria; order Pseudomonadales; family Halieaceae; genus Luminiphilus. Next base: position 2,940 of record CAXPKH010000044.1, on the reverse strand, counting down.
ATGATTAACGCCCTCCCCGTCGTGCAGCGGCGGCATCCAAATCCCGCCTCAACTGCTCTGTGACCTGATCCGCGATCTCACGCATCTCTCGCTCACTCATACCACCAGCCCCGCCGAGGCTCCGGGGTTGGCCCGGGCTAGGCACCATTTTGTCTAGCGGCAGGTAAAGGACATTGTTGCCGCCATCAACGTCGACCATGACCTTATTAGTGTTGGCAAACACAGACTGAACGGAATCGATATACAGGCGCTCCCTCGTTACCTCCGGGGCCTTGCGATACTCCTGCAGCAGTTGATTAAAGCGCTGCGCTTCACCATCCGCCATGGCAATGACTCGATCCCTGTAAGCGTTAGACTCCTCCAACACGCGCTGGGCGCGGCCACGCGCTTCCGGGACAATGCCGTTGGCATAAGACTGCGCTTCGTTCTTCACGCGTTCTTCATCCTCTCGGGCTTTAATGACGTCATCAAATGCGCCCTGGACCTGCGCAGGTGGCTTGGATTCATCAATATTGATCTTGGAAACCTGAATCCCCGTCGTGTAATCATTCAGATATTGCTGCAGCCTATCGCGCACTTCGAAGCCGATTGCCGCACGACCCTCGGTGAGCACCAGATCCATCGTCGTGTCGCCCACAACATGACGCAGTGCACTCTGCGCAGCATGCTGGAGTGAAATCTCAGGATCCCTAACCTGAAGCACAAAGTCCTGAGGATCGTTAATCACGTACTGCACTGACATACTGACCTCAACGATATTCTCGTCCTGAGTCAGCATGACCTCGCGCAGGCCCGCCACGCGCACTTTTGTCGTGTTGACTGTTATCACTTCGTCAATGAGCGGCGGGTTCCATTGAAGGCCGGGGGTCAAAGTAGCGTGATACTCACCAAAACGCAGGACCACCGCGCGCTCTTGCTCATCCAGCTGGTAAAAGCCCATCAGGCCCCAAACCATGAGCACGCCACCCAGCACCATACCGAGCAAGGCGCTCGACATGCCCCCTTTGGCGGGCCCGCTACCACGGCGACCGCCGCCAAACAGGCCGGCAATACTCTGTTGCAACTTCTTGAGCGCCTCGTCCAAATCGGGCGGCCCCTGATTGCCGCCCCCCCAGGGATCACGAGGGCCGTTGTTACCGCCCCCGGGTTCATTCCAAGACATATCGTATTTCCTCATCAGCGGGGCGCTTAGTCTAACAAACCCCAGTACAGGATCGGGACTTTATCGAAGCTTTATCGCGCGCAATTGACACGCAATTGCGTCGGGTCCTGCAGCCGCGGACGCAGACCCTAAGGGCTCTCCATTGCAAAGGGGGCACATCAGCATCCGATTAACGATTCAAGCGCCGCCAATCCGAGAGCGGCATACGGATATGGAGGCGCGAACTGCCATCCGGTTGCCACTCCTCCCCACAGACTGCACCCTGCTCGTACAACGCGGCTCGCAGGCGCCCATGGGCGGCATCCAGCATTACTTCCTCATCAAAAAGCGCCACCGATAATCGCTCCCGGACCGCCTCAAGCAATTGCGGGAGGCCCTCGCCAGTCACCGCAGACACATAAACCGCTACTGCCAATCCCTGTTCATCTCGCAAAATACGGGCAGGCTGCTCTACCAAATCTAATTTGTTGAACACCAAAAGCTGGGGAAGAGCATCGGCGCCGATTTCGCCCAGCACTGCCTGCACATCGGCCATCAAATCCTCGCGATGCTCGGCCGATACGTCCACCACATGTAACAGCAAACTGGCGTTAGCGGTTTCTTCCAGCGTGGCCTTGAAAGCTTCGACCAGCGTCGTGGGCAAATCCGAGATAAACCCCACAGTATCGGCAAACAATACAGGACCAAGATGCTCGATATCGACTCTCGCCAATGTTGGATCCAGAGTGGCAAACAATTTATCGGCTGCGTAAACCGCCGACGAGGTCAGCCGATTAAACAGCGTGGACTTGCCGGCATTGGTGTAGCCAACCAGCGACAGCACCGGCAACTCGGCGCGCCGTCGGGCGCGCCGGCTTTGTTCACGCTGATTGCGCACACGCGCGAGCCGGGCCTGAATGGACTTGATGCGGGCGCGCAGCAACCTGCGGTCGGTCTCCAACTGGGTTTCACCGGGTCCCCGAAGACCAATACCACCCTTTTGCCGTTCAAGGTGGGTCCATCCCCTCACCAGTCGGGTGCTCATATGGGTGAGCTGCGCCAACTCGACCTGTAGCTTACCCTCGTGTGTTCGTGCCCGCTGGGCAAAAATATCGAGTATGAGACCGGTCCTTGCCAGTACTCTGCAGGAAAGCGCTCGCTCCAGATTGCGCTCCTGACTCGGAGTCAGGGCATGATTAAAAATCACCAGCTCCGCCTCGTTGTCGCGACAGGCGGCGGCGATCTCATCGAGCTTGCCTTCGCCAACAAATGTTCTGGCGTGGGGAGCGCGCCGCGACCCGGTTACTGTTGCAACGGGCTCGCCACCCGCGGAACTCACCAGCTCTTCAAACTCTAATAAACTGAGGTCACGACCTTGCCCATCCAGTTGCAACTGAACCAAAACCGCGCGTTCACCGCCTCGGTGCCGCTCAAAGAACATGATGAATCAGGTGGCGCTCCGCTCGAAGCGCCGAAAAGTCATTCTTCAGCTGCTGTCTCGCCATCCGCAGCGGGCAAACGCACGTTGCGGGCCGGGACCACCGTTGAAATCGCATGTTTGTAGACCATCTGAGATACGGTGTTCTTCAGTAGCACCACAAACTGATCGAATGATTCAATTTGGCCCTGAAGCTTAATGCCGTTTACCAAATAGATGGACACTGGAACTCGTTCCTTACGCAGTGCATTGAGGTAAGGGTCTTGTAAGGTATGCCCTTTCGACATGGGTACTCCTTGTTTTCAAAATCCAAAACGGGTGCTCTTCACGAAGAAGCACGTTACGGCCGCCAAGGGTTCAG
>CAXPKH010000043.1:0-11562 GCA_964217615.1 Luminiphilus sp. | reverse complement strand
CGATGAAAAACAGCGATGCGATGAAAATGTTCCGCTTCTCGATCGTGTATCTCATGGCGATTTTTCCGATCATGTTGCTGGACCACTATCTTCTACCCAAGGGATTGCTCTAGGCATCAAGCATTGTTTCTGACCTTGTATTGGGGGGTGCCTTCGCACCGCAGATGCACATGGACGATATTCAACGCCTGCTCTCAATAGAGCCCTTCGTCTGGAGTTCCGTAGGCAGTTGCATTCTTTGCGGCGGTTTGATCGGCCTAGAACGCCAAGTGAAAGGCAAGCCGGTTGGGATCCTCACTGCGTCACTTATCGTTCTGGGTACCTACATCTTTTTGACGATTTCGCAGCACTTCTTCCCAAACGCGTCAGATCCGACCCGGATTATTGGCCAGATTGTGACCGGCATCGGTTTTTTGGGGGCGGGCGTGATGTTGGCGAAAGATGGTGTGATATTGGGCGTCACCTCCGCAGCGACGATCTGGGTCTTGGCTTCGATCGGCGTCATCATTCCTGTGGCGGGTAACGGAACGGCCATCAAAATGGCGCTGCTTGTTCTGGCGATCCTTCTCCTCGTGGATCGCTTGGAGCAAATTTTTTCCTCGTTGACGCGGGGTGTTCACGCCCACTACAGCATCTGGCGACAAGGCGAGGATCGGCCCTCCTGGTGGCGCAAACGCTACGCTGACCCAGGGGCGAGTAATCGCGTAGTAGAACGCGATCAGTGAACGATTTCGCTGTCTCTCATGAGAACGAGTGAGGGGCGATTGTATGAGCATTGTTAAAAACACGAAGTCGCGTTGGTTAATAGCCCTCGCCATGGTGACGGTATGGCCGCTGATCTCGCCGGCGGGCCATACGAGCAATCTTTATGATCTGGCCATCAATAATGGCCGGGTGATCGACCCTGAGAGTCAATTGGACGCGGTGCGTTCTCTGGGGATTCGGGGAGGCGCGATCGTGACAATAAGCGACACGCCACTCAATGCGGATCGTCTGATCGATGCCCGCGGTCTGGTGGTCAGCCCCGGATTTATTAACCTCCACTCGCACAGTGTCGCAGAACCCGGGTATCGACTGGAGCTCTTGGACGGGGTTACCACAGTACTCGAGTTGGAGGCTGGTAGTTTCCCCATTGCTCGATTTGGGAGCCAACTGGGGGATGCACCGCTCACTCATTTTGGCGCTTCTGTCGGCCATGCGTGGATTCGTATGCAGGTGATGGACCCCGAGGCTCTGGCGGACCTGGCGCGATCCGGTCGGCTGGATATGTCCGGCACAGCATTTACGGAGCCCGCCAAACCTGCGGAAATTGCACAGATCGAGACATTGCTGGCGCGTGAACTGGACGCGGGCGGTCTTGGCATTGGCTTGTTGCTGGATTACATGACTCGAGCTGTAAACAGCGCTGAACGCGACATGATTTTCTCGGTCGCCGCTCGCTACGGTGTTCCGGTTTTTGTGCACGTTCGCCGCGGCATCGATGGCGATCCTGCGGGGCTTAACGAGGTTCTGGCAGTGGCGGAGCGTATGGGGACGTCAGTGCATATCTGTCATCTCAATGCCAGTGCCATGAGCGGCGTAGACCAATGGCTCGATAGCATTGATGCCGCCCGAGCGCGCGGTGTGGATGTCACCACGGAGATGTTTCCGTGGACCTCCGGCTCTGCAGCCATTTCTTCAGACGTCTTTTCCCGTAACTGGCGAGAAATTTTCGCGATCAACTATACCGACGTGCAGTGGGCAGAAACGGGGGAGTGGCTCACCGAAGAGAGCTTTAATGCCTATAGAGCGACTCGACCAGATGGTCAAACCATGCACCACTACATTCAGGAGGATTGGAATCGCCGCTCGCTGCTCAGACCGCACGTGATGGTGGCCAGTGACGCCATGCCGCTTACCAGTTATGAACGCAAGGTCGTGCCCAATGGCGCGGGAACCTCGACACGCTTACTGGGCCAGTTTGTCCGTGAGGAGCAGTTACTGACGCTCTCCGATGCGGTTGCACGCCTAAGCCTGCTGCCGGCACAGCGGATGGAGGCGTTTGCCTCGGTATTTCGTGCGAAGGGGCGAATTCAGGTGGGTGCCGATGCAGATCTGGCTATCTTTGACCCCGACGAAGTTGCCGCGCGCGCGGATTACACGCGCCCTTTTCTGGCACCCGCTGGTATGCGTTATGTCGTGGTGGCCGGCTCGGTTGCTGCCGAGAATGGTGCACTCACTAGCGATGCGGGGACCGGCATCAAGTTAACGAATTCGATCGGTGTTGAGAAATAACTATTGCGGCGCATCCCGCAAATTCCGCGCATCTTGATCATTGGCCAGCGAAATCAGGAATGAAAATTCCCGAGCGTAGTCGTCGAATCGCTTGAGTCGACCCGAGGCGCCGCTGTGGCCAGCGGACATATCGGTATACAGCATGAGTTTGTTGCGGTTGGTGCGCTTTGCCCTCAATTTGGCGACCCACTTAGCCGGCTCAAAGTACTGGACCTGAGAATCGTGGAGGCCTGTAGTAATCAACAGATGCGGATAGGCCTGTTCTGTGACCTGGTCGTAAGGTGAGTAGGCGAGCATGTAGTCGTAAGCCGCTTTTTCTCGAGGGTCACCCCACTCGTTCCACTCTCCCGTTGTCAGCGGTATGGAAGGATCCAGCATCGTGGTGATTACATCGACAAAGGGTACTGCCGCTATCACTCCGTGATACAGATCGGGCGCCATGTTTAACACGGCGCCCATCAGTAATCCTCCTGCGCTGCCACCGCGGGCATAGGTTCGGGAGGCGTCAAATATCTGCGCTTCCTGCAGGGCGGCGGTAGCGTCGATGAAGTCGGTAAAGGTATTTACCTTATTCATCATCTTGCCTGACTCGTACCAGCCGCGTCCTTTTTCCTGTCCTCCCCGAATATGAGCGATGGCGTAAACAAAGCCTCGGTCCAAGAGGCTGATAAGGGCTGGGTTGAAGTAGGGCAGGGTCGAACTGCCATAGGAGCCGTAGCCGTAGACAAGGCCAGGCGCTGATCCATCCAAAGGCGTCTCTTTGTCGAACGCCAGCGTGACGGGGATGAGTTCGCCATCTCGAGCGATGATGTCAATGCGTCGGGTCGCGTAGCGGTCGGCGTCAAAATCCCCGGGCACCTGCACTTCTTTTAACAATGTTCTGGCGCCCGTGGCGAGATCGATCTCCCAGGTTTGATTCGGCTTGGTCAGGCTGGTTTGCAGATAACGGACTACGGTGGTGTCGGCGCTGACGTTGTCGACGGCCCAATAAGCCGAGGCGGGTTCGTCGCTATCAATGTAGATCTTCTCAAGCGTCAGGGTATTCAGCGCCCATATTTTGCGCTGTCCATTTTGCTGCTGTTCCAGCACAAGCCAGTCGGCGATTCGGGTCATCCCGTCGAGAAGTGTGTCCTCCGTTTCCGGCAGCAACTCCTGCCATTGATTTTTGTTGGCGGCCGCACCGATATCCGCAGTCATGACGCGAAAGTTTTTGGCTCCCCAGTTCGAGAGGATGTAGAGCGAGTCACCTGCATCCTCAATCGCATATTCGTGGCCTGTCTCGCGCGGTACGACCGGTTGAAATTCCCCGGTGGGAGTTGAGGCCGAGAGCACCTGCGTCTCTGTCGTGGTGGTTTCGTTGTGCTGCAATACGAGCCACGACCCCGAACGGCTCCTCGAGAGGCTGGTATAAAAAGTATCGTCCGTCTCTTCGTAGACCATGACATCGTCGGCACTGGGTGTGCCGATTTGATGGCGCATGACGAACTTTGCCAGCAGCGTCTGAGGGTCGCGCCGGAGATAGAACAGGTATTGCCCATCGGCAGACCAGGCAAGATCGGGCGCTGCGCCTGAGAGCTGATCCGCCAGAAACTCGCCGCTTTGGGTATCAAGTACTCGTATGTCGTGGATACGTCGCCCCAAAAAATCCTCTGCAATGGCAACGTAACGGCCGTCATCGGAGGGCAGCAGATTCACCAGACTGTAGAAGTCGTGGCCTGCTGCTCTGACATTGCCATCGAGCAGAATTTCTTCTTCTGCCTCAAGATTACCCGCTCGTCTCGCATGGATGGCAAAGTCCTGGTTGGCCTGAAAACGGTGGTAGTACCAGTGGTTACCCATGCGGACAGGGACACTGCTGTCCTCGGGTGAGAGTCTGCCCACCATCTCGCTATAGAGCGTCGCGTGCAGGGCTTCAGATCCTCGAGACTCGTGGGCGGTCCATTCATTTTCTTCTGCTAAATAAGCGAGAATCTCAGGGTCGGTACGGGTGTCATCCCGCAACCAGTAGTAGTCGTCCACGCGTCGATCCCCATGGATCTCCATAATATGAGGCCGCTTTGCCGCGATGGGTTCGCGCAGTATTCCAGTTTCGTTCTGGGCGAGCGCGTTTTGATCTTGATCGGCCTGGCAAGCCAGCAAAGCTAACACCAGTGTGAGCAGTGCGATGGGTTTCATGTGGGCTGACTCCAGCAAAATGCGCGACCCGTGGGAGGCCGGCGATTGCCAAGAATAAACCTCAGAGACTCAGTGGCGCCAGCCGCTTGGTGCATCGCTCGCATGGTAGGACAACATGCCGAGCGCGGTTTGCAGCCATTCAGCATGGTCGGGAAGCTGCGATAGAGTGCCGAGGAATTCCTTTACCCGAGGCGATGGTTGAGCAGGCGGTCGAGCTTCGCCAAACCATTTTGTGGATTCCTCCCGCAGGTAATGCATGCCGTGAAGGATGCATTCATAGCTCTCGTGATTCCACAGGCCGCCAGTGTCAATGGGAGGTCTGTCACCGATCGTTGAAAAATCAAAGCAATGAGCTGTGTCTTCCATGCCGTTGAACCACTGATCCTCAAAATCGTGGGCGGTCGGCGGTTTTTGCTTCCACATGGATAACTTTGCTTGGAGTCTTGGGTTTATGCGTTCCGGCTTTTGTACTTCCTGCCAAAATGGCGTGTCGTTACGTTGGGTGAGGCAGTAATGCATATTGATGAAGTCGAGAATTTCGTAGTACCGATTCGCCATCAGGCGGTTATAGCGAGCCGCCATGGCGGGCACGAGCGCGGCCTCTCGCGGCCAGTGCTCGGCCAGCAATACCGCACCTAAATCGCTCAGGTACAGTCCGGTAGATTCCAGCGGTTCTATGAAGCCACCCGCCAGTCCAATTGCGATGCAGTTGGCGTTCCAGAGCGCTTTCCTGCGCCCCACTTTGAAGTCGACGAATCGCACCTTGATATCTTCAGTGCCTGCTCCCTGATAAGCACGCAATTCGGCTTCTGCCGAGTCTTTGTCGATGAAATGGCTGGAGTGGACGTAACCGATTGAGCGCTGGTTCTGCATGGGAATATCCCATACCCAACCACTGCTTAACGCCGTTGCGGTGGTATAGGGCCTCACCAGCCCGGGATAAAAGCGATCATACGGAAGGTGCATGGTGACTGCGCGGTTGCAGAGCAGGTATTGCGAGTAGTCTTCGAATTCAGTATTCAGAGTCTGTGCAATCAGGTGCCCCTTGAACCCGGTGCAATCGACGAAAAGATCCGCCGAGAGATCGGCACTGCGGTCCGTTTGCACGGATTGAATCCACCCCCGGTCATCTTGATCGACACGCTCAAGGTTGGCCATCACATGATTGACGCCGCGAGCCGTTGAAAAATCTCGAAGCACATTGGCAAACTTCTGTGCATTCATGTGGTAGGCGTAGTTGAGCCTGTAGGGCAGCGACCATTTTTGTCGCATAGCGGGAGCGAGGGCTGCTTCGCAGGCGGCCGGCTGTACCGAGCAGGTGTCCATGAAAGGGAGGCTCTGATCACTGGCGAGCCAGCGCTCTCCGGCGTGATCTAGGGGCTGCTCTCGCATACTGGTAAACGGGTGGTGGTAGAAGCTCCCGTCCTTGCGCACCCAGTTTTGGTACTTGATGGACTGCTTGAAAGTCGCATCAGTGGCCCGCATAAACTCGATTTCAGGGATGCCCACGACCGAGAGTAAATGGCGCATCGACGGGATCGTTGCCTCGCCGACGGAGATTCGCGGTATATCTGGCGACTCAAGGAGCGTAATCGAAACTTTCGGCGCGATTCCTCTGGCATTGAGGGCGCCGTTTAAATAGGCCGCAGTCATCCAACCGGCCGAACCGCCACCAACGATGAGTAGTCGTTTCATTCTGTGCCTTTGCCCCCAAAAGCGACGATGTGATTCAGCGACTCTCCGCGATTACCGCTGACTGCGCGTCGATTAAGTGTAGCCCAAGAGTTGCCTTAGCCCGGGTGCCGCGTAATCCACCAGACGCTTTTGCGTCTCGGGTAACTCATCGGGAAGTTCCAGCGCTTTACCAGAGAGGTTATCGCGGTAAGTGGCGCTCAATTCTTTACTGCTACCCAGGCGTATGCGATCTCGCCAGTCCGCAGGAAGTTCTGCAATACCCATGGGGCTCAACAGGTCATAAAAAAATGTCTCAGCCGCATCGCTCTCGACTTCAATAACGTTTTTAAGTAGTTCTTCAAATTGCACGACGCGTGCTCGGGTGCCCATCCATGCGCAGGCGTTTAACTCAAAGATATCCCGCAACGGCGGCGCTTTTTGATGGATCCCCCAAATCATCAGGTTCATGACCTCATCGAGCGTCAGTTGACCGCTCTTGAGATTCTCCATGTTCCCCTGAAAGTTGTCTGAGAGAAAAAATCGCGTTCTGGCCAGCACCCAATCATAGGGATCGCGAATCATCAGAATATGGTATGCGTCTCGCAACGCAATGCCGGCGTTATCCGAGAAAAGGAGGTGACCCCAGCTCAACCGCGGCTTATTTGGGTTAAAGGCACTCGCATGCCGCTGCAAGATGGGTATCTGAATGAACACATCCTCATAATGTTGATCGGCGGGCACGAAGGTTCTGACAATATTTTTGATGAGGTGAGTGCCACATTTCGGCACCGAGTTCAAAAAAGTAGGGGTGGTAATGGGAGGCCGGACAAGGTCGCCTGTGAGCTCCTCGAGCCGATCCGGTTGTAACTGAATGCGTGGCATGACAGGCAAATTTTCTATGGGGGTATTGGCAGACACCTTAAAGCTCACCTTCGCACGAAGCAATTGCTTGTTGACTTGGGTTTGCCGGCGATGAAGAGCCTGATTGGCCCGAAAAAAGCGCAATCTGCGGGTCTTTGAGCATCTTGCGCCGGGTTCAGAGTTAACGGATACTGAGCCGCAGATCTGTAATAAAACTACAACAACAGCGTGCCGGGACGCCGGTCGTTGCGTTAGGGGAGTCATCTTATGGCCTCGAGCCCTCAGAGCAGGAAAAGAATTCTTACGTTTGCGGTTTCTGCCGCCTTAGGCGTTGCGGGATCCGGTGGTTGGGCCCAGGAGCTCGAGGAAGAGTTACTGGATTCGGCGACCGATGAGGAGCGCGTCGAAGAGGTTGTTGTTACGGGTTCGCGGATTATCCGTGACGGATATTCCAGCGCCTCTCCTATGGATGTGATTTCTGCCGATACGGCGGTGGTGCAGGGCATCGCGGACGTCGGGTCGTTACTGCAGACCACGACTATTGCCTCTGGCTCCTCTCAGGTCACGACTGCCACCTCGAGTGCGTTTGTTCAGGAGGGTGGGATCGGTACCTCAACCATCTCTCTGCGGGGTTTGGGTGCGGGTCGAACATTGGTCCTGTTAAACGGACGGCGAATTGGTCCCGCGGGGGTCCGTGGTCAAGTGTCATCCTTTGACCTCAACCTGATGCCGATTGTGGCGGTCGATCGAATCGAAATTCTGAAAGATGGTGCCTCAACGGTATATGGCTCTGATGCGGTCGCCGGTGTTGTGAACGTGATTACCCGCAAGGACGATGGCCTCAGCTTTGACGCCTACACGGCTCAGCCCACAGACTCTGGCGGCGCGGAAAACCGACTCAGTCTGCGATGGGGTAATTCCTTCGATAAAGGGCACTTCAGCATCATGGGCGACTTTATGCAGCGCAAAGAGCTGCAGAAAGGACACCGTGATTACTTCGATTGTGGAGAGCAGTACATTTTTGATCCCAGTTCCGGCGAGCGCGCGGATTTGGTAGATCCACGCACGGGGTCTCCGCACTGTAACGACCTCAGATGGGGCCATATCTGGATCTATGATTACTCTGGCTTGCCGGGTGGTACCAAAGCGCAGTTCGACTATGACGGCGATCTAGGCAATTACGTGCCGGGCTTTCAGGAGGCCTTCCCGGGTCAGATGACAGCCCCTGCGGGTTGGTATCCGGTTGATTACAGCCCCGAAACCTCCGCAGTGACCAATGCCGACCATCCTTTCCAGGACGGCTCGTCTCTGGTGCCCAAGAATGAGGTCTACACCTTATACGCGGATGGTTCCTATGAGCTGACCGACGACTTGACCATGTACGGCGAGGTGCTTATGAGCCGTCGGGAAACTTACGTCAACAGTTATCGACAGTTCTGGACTTACATCTATAACGAAGACTTCGACTTTTGGTATTTCTATGGGTACGAGCCCACCGGCAGCACACTCTCTGAAGGGTGGCGTGGCGCACAATGGCTCAGCCCCACTCCTATCACGGATCATGCTGACGATTCGGTTGAGGTTAGTTACGCGCGTGCCTTGTTAGGGTTCTCGGGCACCTTTGGCGATTACTCCTGGGATATCTCGGGTCAGTATTCGCGCTCGGATGGTGACTACATTTCCGATCAAATCTATGACGACTCAGTCACGTCGAGCTGGTTCAGGAATGGTTCTTGCGTCGGCGACGTCACTTCGGTACGCGGCGTTCCCTGTATGGATCCCAGGTGGCTTGACCCTGGCTTTAACAATGGTGTGTTGACCGCTGAGGAGCGGGCGTTCCTCTTTGGTCGCGAGACGGGTAATACTGAGTACACTCAGTGGAGTATTGAAGGCACCGTCTCTGGCCCGCTCTTTGATATGCCCTCGGGACAGGTGCTGGGCGCCATCGGCTTCCAATACCGCGAAGACGAAATCAGGGACGTTCCGGGTGAAATCACGCTGGCAGCCAATGGCTGGGGTAACACGGCTGCTGGCATTACGGAGGGAGACGACAACGTCACCGCGATCTTTGGTGAGATTGAAATCCCTGTGATTGCCGATGTGCCACTCATTCACAGCCTGATGATCAATGCTTCAGCACGCTACACCGATGTGGATTCCTATGGCAGTGACTCCACCTGGAAGATTGGTGCGAACTGGGAGATCACCGATACAGTGAGAATAAGGGCAAGTTCGGGAACTTCGTTCCGAACCCCCGCGCTGTTTGAGCTGTATCTGGCAGATCAGACTTCGTTTACCGCGCAAAGACGGGTTGACCCTTGCATTCGCTGGGGTACCAATTTGGCGGATGGCAGTATCTCCCAGCGATTGGCTGACAACTGTGCAGCGGATGGTATCGCGCCCGACTTCCGAGGTGCGCCGATTAGCGCCACCATTGTTACTGGGGGAGGTAAAGGGATTCTTGAAGCCGAAACCTCAGAGGCCAATACCATCGGTATTGTCTGGCAGCCGTCGTTTGCCAATCTGAGTATTTCTGCAGACTTCTTCGATATCAAAATCGAGGATGAAGTGTCTCAGCTGGGTGCCGGGACCATTGTCTCTGCGTGCTACAACTCGGACTTCTTCCCCAATGATCCGCTGTGCGACCTGTTCGAGCGACGTTCGCTGGACCAAGGTGTCGACAACATTCGCGACTCCTATATCAACGTGGCAGAGCAGCGGAATAGAGGCTGGGATCTTGCCGCTACCTGGGTGATCGACACCGCGATTGGTCTGTTAACCCTTGAGACGCAGCACACGTTCCAAATCGAGGATACCGTTGCGCTCTTCGCCGAGACGGCGCAGAACTTCAATGGAGAAATGGGCGAGCCCAAGTGGACCGGCCGCGCATCTGCGACCTTGCAGTATGGCCCCTGGAGCGGATCATGGGTCACTAACATGATTGGCGAAGCGAGCAACTATGATAGCTACGGCGGCAATACGGCGACGGTATATGGCCGCGAGGTGAGGGTTGTGCTCGACGCAGGCGATGTCTTCTATCACAACGCCTCGGTTGCCTACACCTTTGATAATGGCCTGAATTTGCGGGTCGGTGTTTCCAATGTGTTCGATGAGGAGCCGCCGAGACTGACGACCCTGAATTTAGGTGAGGTAAGCACCCAGGGCAATTCCGCTTTCTACTCCCAGTATGATTGGGAGGGAAGGACCATATTCGCGAATATTCGTTGGGATATGTAGCCATTGTGCTCGGACAAAAAAGGCCCTTCGGGGCCTTTTTTTGTGGGGCAGGGCGCGGACGCTCGGGACAGATCAGCGTATCTTCAGTCTTGGCCCGCATAAATCCGTTGTAGCTTTTCGGTGTCCAACACCTCGAGGTATCCGTAGTGCTGCCTGACAATCGCTTGCTGGCTTAATAACTTGATGGACTCGTATAGCGATTGTCGGGAGCAATGCGCCATCCTAGCCAATTCCTGGGATGTCAGGTGCACTTGATGGATCTGCTGTTTGACGCCACTCATCTCAATGAGCATCAACAATAGGCCGGCGACGCGACGTGGCCGCTCACGAACCAAATTGTGTTGCTGCAGATTGAGTGCGGCTCTGAAGCGATTGGCCTCGATTTTAAGAACGAGCGGATAGAGGGCAGGGTGATCCTCAAGGAGTTTCAGTGCGATCTTTCTGGGGATGCCCAGAATATGGCTTTTCCCCGCGCCTACAAGATTGCGTTCAGCGGGGGTGTCATGAAACAGCGCGATCCAGCTCGACGTGCTGCCCGGTCCAAAGATCGCCAGCGTCATTTCCTCGCCATCCGCCGAGCTTGCGACCATCGCGATCTCGCCTGTGACGATGACCCATAGGTGGTGATGCGGATCACCGGCTGCCTGCATCACCTGTCGCTGGTCTAGGGCGTGCAAGCGGCATTGTCCCAATAAGTTTTGACGCTCGGTTGTGCTGAGGCATTCGAATACGGGGATTTGCCCCATAAATTGAACGAGTTTGCCTGTCGGTAAGTCCTGAGCCATCTCCCCGATATCCCCATCACCCAATTGTCATATTCTAGACATTTATTCCCTCGGCGTGCTGGTACATTGATAGCAACTAGGGGCCGACCATGACATCGCGATTTTTTGATCAAACCAACCGGCGCGCGCGTATCAGTGCCCTCGCAGGCGAGCGTTTCGACGTTTTGGTCATCGGTGGAGGCATTACAGGGGCCGGTGTGGCGAGAGATGCGGCGATGCGGGGTCTCTCGGTGGCACTGATTGAAGCGCAAGATCTCGCCAGCGGCACCTCCAGCCGCAGTTCAAAAATGATCCACGGGGGTCTGCGCTACTTGGTGTCGGGCGATGTCGCGGTGGTGAAGGAGTCCGCATCAGAGCGCGCGACCTTGCATCGCATTGCACCGCATTTGGCTCAAAAAACACCCTATGTGATCCCAACGAGTAGCCTGCGTAGCAAGCTGCTACTCCGCGCCGCGCTGTGGGCCTATGAGCGACTCGGTGGCGTGCAGCGGGAGGATCTTCATGAGGTGTGGTCCACGGAGGAGCTGGCTGAGAAAGAGCCGCTGATTAATCGAGC
>CAXPKH010000042.1:0-6427 GCA_964217615.1 Luminiphilus sp. | reverse complement strand
GAGGAGATTACACCCTCGATTTGAATTACGAGTGGCACGCGGATGAGTCCGTGTTGGCCTATGCCCGGGCGAGACTTTCGCACGCGTCGCGGCTCGGTGATCTTGAACCGCCCATTGACACGGTGGTGCTACAAATTCGCGATGACGCGCGGTTTTTGTTGTCGGCGGGGCACGGCAAGCAGTTCGGTTTTGGTGGCAAGTTGTGCATTCACCCCAGCCAGGTGCCGCTTACCCATCAGGTCTTTTCGCCCTCTGAGGCCGAAATCGCGCACGCGCGGGCAGTAGTGGCGGCCTTTGAAGCGGCCGAAGCGGCGGGGTCGGCCTCTATTCAGCTCGACGGTTACTTCATCGATTATCCCATCGTCTACAAAAGTCAGCGGATTCTCGCGCTGGCCGACAAGCTTCAGGGTGGCTGATACCATCTACTACGTAAGATGATGAGGCAGAAAACCCTCGCCCTACGAGTCACTATTTGAGCAATGTAGCTAGGGATGAACCCTGGCCTTGGTTGCGCGTTGGCCGCTGTCAGGGTCGGCATCGGGCAGACCTTTGTGTATCATGTCCGGACATTTCCGGAGTGCCCCATGCAACCCTCTCAGCTTAAACACCAGACCGCACCCCTAAGTAGGGCAATCGCGGCGCGCGCGCTGGCGCTCACCGTTGACGGCGTGCCGCGGGATGTCTGGGAGTATCTCAAGCTATGTCTCGCGGACGCGGTGGGGATCGCGTTCGCCTCACGGCATTACGACTTTGCCTCTAAATCGCTGCAATCACTGGAGATATTGGGTAGTGAGGGCAGTGCGAGCATCATTGGTCAGGGTCGCACCGTTGCCCTACGCGATGCCGCCTTGATGAATGGCTTGCTGATTCACGGTCTTGACTATGACGACACCCACCTCGCTTCGGTGGTGCACTGTTCCGCCAGCGCTTTTCCGGCGGCACTGGCGCTGGCCGAACACCAGCAGTTAGACGGTCAAACCCTTTTGTTGGCGACGCTGATTGCGATCGAGATCGACGCCCTGCTGGGTACGCAGGCAGGTGGGGTGTTTCAGCAGGTGGGTTTTCACCCGACCGGGGTGGTGGGTATTTTTGGGGCGACCGTAGCAGCGGCGCGACTGCTCGGCGGTGACGAGTCAGCCTTGGTGCGAAGCCAGGGCGTTGCGCTCAGCTTGAGCAGCGGTAGCATGGCGTTTCTGGATGATGGCAGTTGGACTAAGCGGCTCCATCCCGGTTGGGCCGCTTCCGCCGCGCTTCAGGCGGCTTCTCTGGGCGTCAGCGGCTTTGAGGGTCCGCGCGAGGCCTATGGCGGGCGTTATGGCTTTTATTCTCTCTATGCACCGGGAACTGCCGTGGAGACGGAGACCATCTCAACGCAGTTGTTCACAGATTGGGCGCTAAGAACGGTTGCGATCAAGCCTTATCCGATTTGTCATTTTAATCATGCGCCGGTCGATGCCGCTTTGTGCCTCCGCGAACAAAACGCGCTTTCACCGGATGAGATTGAATCGGTTACGGTGCTGCTTGATGAGCGGCAGTTCGGTGTGGTGGTCGACCCTATTGAGGCCAAGCGCGCGCCGCAGAGTGAGTACGACGCCAAGTTCAGCGTGCCGTATGCCGTGGCAACCGCGCTGGTACGGGGCCGGTTTGGATTGGCAGAGCTTGAGGACGCCGCGCGACTCGATAGTGACGTGCTTGGGCTCGCGCAGCGTATTCACTGTGAGCACGACGCGCGCTCGCGGTATCCGGATGCGTTTTCCGGGGGTGTTCGCCTTAAGACCTACGATGGCCGAGTGCTGGAGCAGTTTGAGGCAATCAACCGCGGCGCTGCAGGACAGTTGCTGAGTGCCCAGCAGGTGCACGCGAAATTTATGGCGAACTGCGCACTGACCATCAGCAGTGAGCGGGCAGAAGCGCTGTGGCGTTCTTTGCAGGCGCTGGATGAGCTTGAGGATGTAACAGACCTGATGACGTTGTTACGTACTGAGACCAATGGGGCGAGCTAGGCGCCCAGGGAGTAGCCCATGTTGATGAAAGCCGGCGGTCGCATCATGAGTGCAGCCGAATATACAGAGAGCCTGCGGGGCTATAGCCCCACGGTTTATGTGGATGGTGACCTTATTGAGTCGGTAGCCGACGAGCCCCGTCTGCAGCCGGGTATCCGCGCGGTGGGCGTGACCTATGATTTTGCCCAGAAGCCGGAATATGGCGGACTGATGTTGGCCGAGCAAAGTACCTCGGGCAAAACCGTTAATCGAATGCTGCACATCAATCGCCACTCCGAGGATCTACTCTCCAAGTTAGAGGCGGTCCGGCTACTGTGCCGAGAAAGTGGCTGCGCGCAACGTTATCTCACCCACGATGCGCTGAACGCCATTTATCAGGCAACCTGGCAGATGTCGGAGGAGACGGGCGGCGAGCAGCATGAACGGTTCCTGGCCTATTTGCATCGTATTCAGGATGAAGATCTGACGCTGGGCGTGGCGATGACCGACGGTAAAGGAGATCGCAGCAAGCGGCCCGGCGACCAGGCGGTGACCGACGCCTACGTTCACGTCACCGCGCGCAACGCCGAGGGCATTGTGATCTCGGGGGTAAAGGCGATCGTGACGGGCGGCCCCTATATGCACGAATTGTTGGTGATGCCTTGTCGGACGATGCGCGAGGCCGATGCCGACTTTGCCGTATGTTGCGCGGTGCCCGTAGACGCCAAGGGACTCACGCTCATCTCGAGACCTGCGGGGCGCCCGGGTGAGGCCGACGCCGCTTTCAGCGCCAAGTACGGCCAGAGCGTGGCGGTGTGTCATTTTGATCAGGTGTTTGTGCCCTGGGATCAAGTTTTCTTTGCCGGTGAGAGTGAGCACACCGAGCACTTGGTCACGTCGTATGCCAACCATCATCGGCACAGTTGTATCGGCGCGCGGGCGGGTTTTGGTGATCTGTTGATCGGTGCCGGTGCACTGATGACCGAAGCCAATGGACTCGACATGGAGAGCGTGCCGCACTTGCGCGACAGCATGGCAGAGCTGATTAAGTTGGTGGAGAGTTTCTTTGCCTGTGGGGTCGCAGCGTCGGTTTACGGCGTTGAGGATCCCTGCGGCTCCTGGATGCCCGAGCCTGTCTTTTCAAACGTGGGGAAATTATTACTGGCCACACAGATATACGACATGCATCGCATCGCTCACGAGGTATCAGGGGGATTAATTGTGGCGTTACCCGGGCCTGAAGAGGACCACAACCCGGCCACATCGGGCGATCTCGCGACACTGCTCGCGGGTCGTCCCGACATTCCCTATAACGAGCGTGCACAAGTCGCCAGATTCCTCGGCGATATCAGCGCTTCTTCAACAGGTGGGTGGTACTCGGTGATCAGCCTTCATGGTGGGGGTTCGCCGCAGGCCATGAAGCGCGAGATTTTCCGTCGCTATCCGATTGAGGAGCGACGTGCCTTGGTAGAACGATTACTCGACCGCGGTGTTGCTGAAACAGGATCCTCAGGAGCGCCCAACCGGCAAAAGCAGCCTGGTCAATGCTGTGCCACCGGTTGCCAACCACCGACAGTGCAAGACGATTAATTTCTTAACCTAAGGGATTACGGTTTTGGCACTTTGCACGACTGTGATGCGCTGATATCTCCGTTTTGTTATCTTCGCCCCGTTGAGAGGAGCCATTGCTCGGAGTAACCGGGCAGCATGCTCCAGAGTGTCTCCTAAAAGGTGGCTCATGGAGAATCTGAGTGCTGAGATAAAGGCGGAACCGCTCGTGACAGAGACGGTGGAACGCCTTGTTTCCAGGTTGGACCCCACACTTTATTACCACTCCGCTGACCACACCAAAGATGTGTTGCGGCAATCATTGGAATTGGCGAAGGAAGACGGCCTCGATTCACGTGATGTCTTATTGTTGGCAATAGCTGCGGCGTTTCATGATGCGGGCTTCCTAGAGCAACGCCCCAAAAACGAACCCATTGGTGCGCGAATGGCGGTGCAGGCCATGTCTGAATCAGGCCGATTCAGTCAGTCTGAGCAGGATTTGGTCGAGCAGATGATTCTGGATACCCAATTAGTCATGGAGGGTCCTGCTCAGATCGCGAATTCTCGGCTTTCACCCTGGCTACTGGATGCTGACTTAGCCAACCTGGGTAGGGCAGACTTCTGGCAGCAGACTGAGCTTCTCGCCAAGGAGCTCAATGTGGATGTGGGCAGCATGATGCCGATGACGCGCGCCTTGATGCAGCGACACGATTGGCAAAGCCCTGCTGGCAAGCGACTCTTTGCCGCAAAGAAGGCGTCAAATTTTGTGGCGTTGGAGTCGGAATTAGGCAAAGATAGCCGCTAGACGTACAGGCCTCTGCTGGCCTTCCTGAAGCATGTGGTACACATCATGAGCGGCATAGAAAGAAGACCTTCCCCATCAAATCCCAAACTTTCTGAAGTAACGATACCGGCTGGAGTGGTACTCTTTTCCGAAGGCGACCGCGCAGATGCCATGTACATCGTGCAGCAGGGAGAAATTAACATTGCCATCAACCAGGGATCCCACACCCTGGCGACCCTCGAAAAGGGGGCTAGCTTCGGTGAGCAGGCAGTCGTCGGTACCAAGTACAGAATGGCCACTGCAACTGCAAATACTGATGCGGTGTGTCTGGAGATTCCCGCCGATTGGTTGGGCAGACAGATCAGCACGGCACCGCCGCTTTTGAAAACGGTGTTCTCTGCGCTGACGTTGCAGCTATTGCAAAGGAACTATATTGCCTCCATCGCCCACAGTGACGCCGGTGCAGGCGAGTTTGTGATTGAGTCAGGAGGCCCTGCCGAGCACGCTTGGAGCAATTTTTCCCGTGGTTCAACACTGAACTCGGTTTACTGCTCGGATGGCGGTGCCATTCAGAATCAGCTGCAATCAGGAAGAGCCTTGATTGTCAGCTCTGGCAAGCTGGAGCTGCGACGTGGCTCGGTCCGATGTGCCTTAGGTGAGGGTGCGGTATTGGGCTTGGCAGAGGTCCTTGCCGGAGTGCCTTTTGATGACGCCGTCGATGTGCTTTCCTCCGTCAATGCTTGGGCGGTAGACGGCGATGCGGCCTACGCGCTGGTTTCCAAGCTGAACAAAGGCTTGTACGGGGTTGTGAAAGGGTTCGTAGGCAGAGTGCTAGGGGACGGCAAATCGCTCGGTCGTCTGGCGCAAACGCCCCAGTAAGCCCCATTTATTCCTTTTACGGGCTTTCTGTAGCGCGCTTATTACCCTCGATTTTTAGTTCGCAATCCGGGCTTAAGGTAGCGGATGGCTTCGTTGCGTGTAGGTAATCCTGCTTAAAACGGCACCGCTAATTCAGCGGGTGGCAGGATCGTGGTGCGCTTCATCAGCCGCGCGTGTTGCGGATCGAAGGGATCGCGCCGATGCATGGTGCAGGCGTTATCCCACATCAAAGCATCACCAGATTGCCACTGGTGTGAGTAGACAAACTCGGGCCGCGTCGTCCAGTCGAACAGGAATTCCAGCATCTCGGCGCTTTCCTGCGGGTCCCAGCCAACAATCTCTGTGGTCATGCCCGGGCACAGGTACAAGGCCTTGCGCCCGGTTACCGGATGCGTGCGGACAATAGGATGATGGATATCGGGCGAGCGGGCCTTCTGCTTGTTGTTGGTGGGCACGCTGTAGGCCTGATTAAACGCCTCATAAGACTGGTTTGCCAGACACCCTTCGAGCTTCTGCTTCGTTGGCCCCGGCAGGGCATCCCAGGCCGCGCACATATCGGCGAACTCGGTGTTGCCCCCCTCGGGCGGCAGGGTGTCAGCCATCAGTAATGAGCCCACGGCGGGCCTGGGCAGATAGATCTGATCATAGTGCCAACCGACCTCGTTGTCGGAGAGAATGCCAATACACCTGCCATCGCGCTCAATGTTGGAGACATAGAGAATCTCGGGGTGATCGGGAGAGAGGTATTCCTCGCGCACATGAATCTCCAATGTCCCGAATTCTTTGCTGAAGCCTACCAGTGCGGCCTCATCAAACGACTGGTTTCTGAACAACAGCAGCTTGTGCTCCGCCCATAGGCCGCGAATCGCGGCCACTTGTTCCGCAGATGGGGTACTGGACAGCTGGAAGTCCAGCACTTCCGCGCCAAAAGAAGGACTCAGGGGGCGAATGGCGGTCACGCGTTAGCTCCAAAACACTAGAAAGGACAATTGTACGGACATTTACGCTTAATACCAACAGCGCGGACGCGTGTGACTCAACCGGGGCGGGCGCGTCCCAGTTCCAGCGCAAGCACGCCCACCAACACCAGCCCAATGCCCGTGAGTTGTCCCGCTGAGAGGATCTCCCCAGTAAGTTCAAAGGCCATGATTGCCGTTGCAGGTGGCCCTAACGTGCTGATCACGGAGGCGCGGGAGGCGCCAACGCGGCGTACGCCCTCTGCCATCAAAAAAAG
>CAXPKH010000041.1:0-3485 GCA_964217615.1 Luminiphilus sp. | reverse complement strand
GACTGAGGCATAACTCGCCGGTGGTGTGTAACAGATAAGCCAAAATGAGCCACCAGGCTGATACCACCCCCGCCTGATCAGGGAATTGCGCACCGTAGACCAGTGCGCCGAAACCGAGGCCCGCTTGGGCGATTCCGAGGGAGAACTTGACCGGCGTGCTGGGTTCCCAACCCTTGTTCGCGAGTCGCGTCCATAGCAGGGCAAATAGCGGTGCAAGGGTGAAGATAAAGAACGCGTTGGCCGCACCGAACTGTGCGGCTGTCAGCGAAACGCCAAACAGCATTTTGTCCGTCACCCGGTCGGCGTAAAGCGTCATGGATCCGGCCGCCTGCTCGAAGAGCGCCCAAAACACCACCGTGGACAGTGTGAGGACGATTAACACGAACATACGCTCCCGCTCGACCTTGTCGCACCGCGCAAGCAAAAACCAGGAGAGCCCGGCGAGCACGGCCAGTGAGATGCCGTCGAGCAATGCGCCGACGGTATCGGTGAGCTGAACCAGCTGCCAGACGAGCGCCACCATAAGCAGACTGCCCAGGTAGATGGCCCACTCGATGTTCAGTCCGGGCAGACCGATGCTGTCTTTCAGGCGCTCGGGGTGGGTTGGTTCGCCGTGGCCCTCAAGATATTTTTGGCCCCACTGGAAGAAGACGAGACCAAAGAGCATGCCAATGCCAGCGGCGCCAAATC
Organism: Luminiphilus sp.; assembly: GCA_964217615.1. Lineage (GTDB taxonomy): Bacteria > Pseudomonadota > Gammaproteobacteria > Pseudomonadales > Halieaceae > Luminiphilus. The sequence continues at coordinate 2,795 of CAXPKH010000041.1, read as the reverse complement.
CGTAGGACCAGCCATAGACCTCCCCAAGCCAGCCACACAGCAGCGTTGCGGAAAAAGCGCCGATGTTGATGCCCATGTAGAAGATCGTAAATCCGGAATCTCGTCGCGCGTCCCCCTCGGGATAGAGCTTGCCGACCACCGTGGAAATGTTCGGTTTGAGGAATCCCACGCCGACCACAATCAAGGCGAGCGAGAGATAAAACACGGATAGCGCAGTCTCGTCACGAACAATGCCGTCGGCAGTTTGGCGCGCGGCTTCTCCTTCAAAGGCCATGCCCAAATGACCGGCAACCAGTAGCACCCCACCCAAAGTGACGGCCTTGCGCATGCCGATAAAGCGATCGGCCACAAGCCCCCCGAGCACGGGCATCGCGTATACCAGGGAGGCATAGCTACCCAGAACACCAAGACCTGCTGCGTCGGAGAAGAGGTGGTACTTGGTGAGATACAGAAGTAGCAGGTATTTCATGCCGTAGAAGGAGAAACGCTCCCAGAGCTCGGTAGCAAAACAGATATAGAGTCCCTTGGGGTGGCCCCACAGATCGTGAGTGTCAGCGGCAGATACTTGCATTCGGGATTGTCCTGTGGGTTGCTGTGTGAGCGAGGTCAGAAGTCGGTAATGGTTAGCAACTAACGCATGTCAGCTTACGTTGTCGGTGCGCATTGTGTCACGCCGCCCGCGCCCATTGATTGCCACCCAGCGCCGACGCCATCTCACCGGGATCCTTGACGCGCTTGATGTTGGCGAACAGGGCGCCTGCCTGCGGGTAGTAAACCTTGAGGTAAACCAGCCATTGCTTCACGGGATTAACGGCATAACGCGGGTTGTATTGGCTGCAGTTCTTTTCCAGAAAATAGATTAGCAGTTGCTGTACCTGCTCCCACTGAAAGGGGTCGGGCGCTATCCCTCGATGCAGTGCCTGGATGGCGGCGCCCAAATCAGGTCGACACAGCGCACCACGCGCCAGCATAAAAGCATCGCAGCCGCTTGCGCTGGCGCAGCGATCAATATCTGAGGGGCTCCACAATTCCCCATTGGCAATGATTGGAAAAGGCAAGCGCCTGCCGGCCTCTCGTAAGCGATGCCAGTGCGCGGGAGGGCGATATCCTTGCACACGGGTGCGTGCGTGGATCGTCAGCTCGGTCAGCGGCGCCTGCTCGAGGGCGCTGATGATGCTGTCCAGCTCTGCATCGCTGTCAAAACCCAGACGGATCTTGGCGGTGACCGGGATGTCTGCCGGGACGCTGTCTCTGACTGCCTCGCAAATGGATCTGATCAGATCGGGGGTTCGTAGCAACGCGGCACCGCCCCGAGAGCGATTGACGGTTTTGGCGGGGCAGCCGAAATTCAAGTCGATACCGGGTGCGCCGAGGAGTGCGGCGCGCCGGGCGTTGGCGGCCATCAGCGCGGGATCGGATCCCAGCAGTTGCAGGTAGACGGGTACGCCCGAGGCGGTTAACCCACCTGATTGGAGTTCGGGGGCATACCGGTAAAACACTCTCTTGGGGAGCACCGTTTGAGACACGCGGACAAACTCGGTGACACATCGCTCGTAGCCGCCTATATCGGTCAAGAGCCCGCGCATGATGGTATCCATCACACCTTCCATTGGGGCAAGAATCAATCGCGGGGGGCGGGCCAAAGTGCTCATGCGCGGCAGGGTAACCAGATAATGGGCTTATTAACAGGGGGCGTGACCTTGTGCCGCGCCCTTTGTAAACTTGCGTCTCTGACTGGTGCTGCATCAATACGTGGCTTTGGACCTTCCGTATGAATCCTAATTATCTCGACTTTGAGCAGCCGATTGCGGAGCTCGAAATGAAAATCGAGGAGTTACAAGGTGTCGGAGATGATGCCGAGTTGAATCTCGCCGATGAAATCGAGCGTTTGCGGGATAAATCGACGGCGCTGACAGAGAAAATTTATGCCAACCTGAGCGCTTGGGATATTGTCCGCGTGGCACGCCATCCTCTGCGCCCTTACTCCCTGGACTACATCCCGGAGATCTTTACTGAATTCGATGAATTACACGGGGATCGTCACTTTGCTGACGATAAAGCCATTGTTGGCGGCGTCGCCCGACTTGACGGCAAGCCTGTGATGGTCATCGGCCAGGAGAAAGGGAGGGCGGTCAAAGACAAGGTCTATCGCAATTTTGGCATGCCCAAGCCCGAGGGTTATCGCAAGGCGATGCGGCTGATGGAGATGGCTGAGCGCTTCAAGATGCCCGTTGTTACTCTCATTGATACACCGGGGGCTTATCCCGGCATTGACTCTGAAGAGCGTGGTATCTCTGAGGCTATTGCTCAAAATCTTGCGGTCATGTCGCGGCTCAGGACGCCCTTGGTCTGCGTTGTGATTGGCGAAGGTTCTTCGGGAGGTGCCCTGGGTATCGGTGTTGGTGATCATCTGGCGATGCTGCAGTACTCCACCTATTTCGTGATCTCGCCCGAAGGGTGCGCCAACATCATCTGGAAGAGCTCGGAATTTGCGCCCGATGCGGCAGCCGCGATGGGAGTGACGTCATCCAAGCTGGAAGAGCTGGGTATTGTGGATGCGACGATTCCCGAGCCGCTGGGTGGCGCGCATCGCAACCCCAAGGAAATGGCCGCCCGCGTGAAGCGCCATCTGCTTGATCAGATTGACCGACTGTCCTCGATGGACACGGACGCCATGCTGGAAGCGCGTTATCGGCGACTCATGTCCTACGGGAACTGACGTCAGGGCAGCGCCCGTTGCGCGAACTTCTCCCTTCGTTTCCTGAGCGCGTAAGCCGCGCATCCCGCTGGTGGGT
>CAXPKH010000040.1:0-13608 GCA_964217615.1 Luminiphilus sp. | reverse complement strand
TGATAGCGCCGCCCGCAGACAGCGGCAGATCAAAGCGGATCTGCCAGCTCTCATTGGTCTGCTCGGAATTTGGCTGGAAGACGAAATCGCTGTTCCTATCCTGAAAGGTGGTGCCAGTGGTTTCGCTGTCCTGATACCGGTAGCTGGCCGTCAAGGTTGGTGCATGCCCCATTCGTGACGAGGTGGCGTTTTGCCTAGCAGCCTCCTCTGCGAATCTTGCTGCGGCGAGGCGGTAGTTGTTCGACATGGCAAAATCAACCCATGCTGAGCGATCAGCGGGCTCGGGCGGTTTCGGATCAAACGCTTCGCCCAACACAAAGAGTGCCCCCGGCGCCTGACCTGTCAATACCGACAGGTTTTCTTTAGCGACTGCCACGTTGTTTTCGTCGACGATGCGTGTGACTTGCGCCAGATCACGAGCCGCTTCGGCTTCGTAGACATCGGTGATGGCGATCAAGCCGACTTCAAAACGTTGCCGGGTTTGCTCAAGTTGGCGCGCAAAGGCGCGCTCCTGAGCCTGCGATGCCCTGAGATTGTCCTGTGCGCGAAGCACGCCAAAATAGGCCTGCACCACTCTCACGATGAGGTCCTGTTGCGCCGCGGAAAGGTTGGCCTCTGCTTGCTGAGAGGTTTCTTTCCCCGCTTTCCAGCCAAACCACGCGGACAGGTCAAATAAGGTTTGTGAAAGGCTAACGTCATAGCCATCGGTCTCGGTCTCAGTGACTGTCGTCACATCGACCTGCTCGAAGGGATTCAAGGGGTCCTCGGTAAAGACCAAGTTGGGTCGGGTGGAGTCGTTTTCAGAGTCAGTAAAGGAATATCCCGCGCGAGCCTGGGGCAGCAGAGGTGCCAGCGCCAACTTCTCCAATTCGAGATCGGCCTTGTACTGCGCCACCTGAGCCTTGAGTTGCGCGTCATTCTCTAGCGCCAACTCGTAGATATCGACCAGCGTCTCAGCGTGGGAAGCGGTCGCCAGCAGGCCACTGGCAAGTGTCGTAAAGAGTGCGGCTAATACATTGCCGACGGGACGATGCAGGGTTGGCATGGCGTCAGGTTCCGAGTGATTTGCGGAGGGCGAGTCTACCATTCTGAGGGCGCTTTTGGCGGCTCCAAAACCCACAACATTTGGCAATCCCCGCGATGGAGTGGCTTGCTACACTTACGATCATGACTGATCGCATCAAACCTGCCGGCACGTTGCGCCGCTCCCGAAAGGCCTATCACATAGACCTATCGGACCTGCACGCCCAGTGCGAGGCGAATTATCATCGATTGATGCGCCTCTTCCCCGGCTATGAACAACAAACGCGGTGCACTTTTGAGGCTGGTGACGCTCAGGTCGAGTTAGAAGTCACTGCCCGAGATCGGTACACCACCGACATGCGCCTTCGCTATCAGGGGGCTGCGTCCCAACTGGGCGCAAAGAGTGCTTTGGATATGCGTCTCTACCACGATGCCCGCATGGCAGAGGTGGTGCACTGCAGTACCTCACGGCGTTTCGAGGCGCGCTACCGGTATCCGAATCCGGACATGTTGCAGCGCGATGAGAAGTTTCAGCAGAACCGCTTTGCCGCAGAGCTTATGGAGTTTTGTCTGAACAATGGTCGGTCAACGGACGCTCCGGTGACCGATCCAGAACAGCGTTGACCATGGAAGCCCTCGCTGGGGCTACGCGCATCGCCACGACCGATGTCAGCCGCATCGTCCAGCTGTCCGACACGCATCTCATGGAGGCGCCCGGTGGCACCCTGTTGGGACTCGATACAGACCGCTCGCTGGCCGCTGTGTGCCGGCTGGTAGCCTCGCTGGGGCCAATTGATGCACTGCTCATCACGGGAGATTTGGCCGGCGATGAAGCGGAGTCAGCCTACCAACGGCTCGATCAAATCGTCTCACCGCTGGGCGTCCCGAGCTTCTGGCTGCCCGGCAATCATGATGCCGTGTGGTCCGAGGGGCATGCCCTTTCCCATTACTTTAAGCGGAGCATTCATCTGACACATTGGGATGTTGTGATGCTGAATACCCAGCATGCGGGAGCCGTTGCCGGCTATCTTGATGAGGGCGAGTTGCTGGCGCTGCAGACCGCGGTTGCCCACGCTGAGGCGACGCGCCGGCCATTATTAGTGGCCACGCATCACCCCCTGCTGCCGATAGGCTCTGGCTGGCTTGATGAAATCGGCGTGCAGAACGCCGCAGAAGCGTTACAGCTATTAACGATTCTGGGAGAGCGAGCAGTTGTGGTGTCCGGGCACGTGCATCAAGCCTCTGCGCAGGTGCATCAGGGTGTAAATTGCCTGACATCGCCGTCAACCTGCGTACAATTCGCGCCACGATCAGCCACGTTTCAGGTTGATACGCTGGCGCCAGGATGTCGTGAGTTGCAGTTGAATGCTGATGGCACCTGGGAGACGGCGGTGCTGCGGGTTATAGACGAGGTGTTCGCCGTCGATCTGGACTCGCCGGGGTATGCCTGAGCGCCATAAGTGTGAAGCGAAACATCCCGGCTAGCTGGTGGTCGTAGGCGGACAAGCGGTGAACTGAGCCGCATCGATTGATTGGAAGTTCTGAAGCAATATGACGCAATACAACGCTGACGCGATTGAAGTCCTCACAGGTCTTGAGCCGGTTCGCAAGCGACCGGGGATGTATACCGATACCACGCGACCCAATCATCTGGCTCAGGAAGTCATCGATAATTCGGTCGACGAGGCGCTCGCGGGGCACTGCAGTCAGATCGACGTAACCCTCCACAGTGACGGCGCTCTCAGCGTTGTCGACGATGGGCGCGGTATGCCCGTCGATTTGCATCCCGAGCAGAAATTGCCGGGTGTCGAGGTCATTCTGTGCACGCTTCACGCGGGCGGAAAGTTCTCGGATAAAAGTTACCAGTTCAGCGGTGGTTTGCACGGTGTGGGCGTTTCGGTGGTGAATGCGCTGTCTGAACGACTCGATGTCACCATCCGCCGGGGCGGTGAGATATATTCCATGGCCTTTTCCGGCGGCGAGAAGTTGGTTGATCTGAGCGTGACTGGCACCTGCGGCAAACGGAATACAGGGACCGGAATTCGTTTTAAACCTGATCCCCGGTACTTTGATGCCGCTAATTTTTCGATGCCTCGGCTGAGCCATGCGCTGCGCGCGAAGGCGGTATTGTGCCCCGGTCTCCGGGTGACGCTCACTGATGAGAAGAAGAAAGAAAAAACTGAGTGGTATTACGAAGACGGTATCGCCGACTACCTTGCCGACGCGACCATTGATTTTCCGGTGATTCCCGAAACGCCTTTTACGTCACATTTTGAGAGCGACAGCGCCGCCGTTGACTGGGCTATCCAGTGGCTACCCGAGGGCGGTGACGTGATCGCTGAGTCCTATGTCAATCTCATTCCCACGCCCCAGGGCGGCACACACGTAAACGGGTTGCGATCTGGCTTGCTCGAAGCGATGCGTGAATTTTGTGAGTTGCGTAATTTGTTACCCCGGGGTGTCAAGTTAACCGCGGAGGACGTATGGGATCGTTGCTGTTACGTGCTGTCATCAAAGCTCCAGGATCCGCAGTTCTCGGGCCAGACCAAAGAGCGTTTATCGTCGCGGGAAGCGGCGGGCTTTGTCACTGGCGTGACCAAAGACGCGTTTGCTCTTTGGCTTAACCAGCACACATCTGATGCCGAGCGCTTGGCGGAAATCTGTATTGAGCGCGCCCAAAGTCGCTTACGCTCGGCGAAAAAGGTCGTTCGGAAAAAAGTCTCGTCGGGACCTGCGTTGCCCGGCAAGTTGGCAGACTGTAGTTCAGAAGATCCGAGTCGGGGTGAGCTGTTCCTGGTGGAGGGCGACTCCGCGGGAGGTTCCGCCAAGCAGGCGCGGGATCGGGAATATCAGGCGATTCTTCCCCTGAGGGGCAAGATTCTGAATACCTGGGAAGTCGACGCGGGTGAAATCCTTGCTTCTCAGGAGGTCAATAATATTTCGGTGGCGCTGGGCATAGAGCCCGGCAGCGCCGATCTGAGTCAGCTGCGCTATCACAAGGTTTGTATTCTCGCCGATGCGGACTCTGATGGTTTACACATTGCCACGCTGATTTGTGCGCTGTTTCTCAGGCATTTTCGCCCGCTGGTGCGGGCGGGCCATGTTTTTGTGGCCATGCCGCCGCTTTATCGCATTGATGTCGGCAAGGAGGTGTACTACGCCCTGGATGAATCCGAGAAAAACGGCATCCTCGATCGCCTCGCCGCAGAGAATAAGCGTGCAAAGCCATCGGTACAGCGCTTTAAGGGGCTGGGAGAGATGAATCCACCGCAGTTGCGCGAGACCACCATGGATCCCGATACCCGCCGCTTGGTGCAGTTGGTACTCGATGAGGGAGCGGATACCGACAGCACCTTCGATTTACTGCTTGCCAAGAAGCGGGCAGGTGACCGAAAGACCTGGCTGGAAAGCAAAGGCGATCTCGCGGATATCGCCAGTTGAGGCAGGGTCCGGATGGGCCAAGCGCCCGTATATTGAGGCGTTCATGCCGGGGGATGTCTCGGTGCAGACGGGAGCAGAAATAATGAAAAAGCGCGTTGCATGGTTGACGGTCTTGGCGTGGTTGATGGCCATGCCCGCTTTAGCAGATTGGCAGGTGGGTTCGGGTTCGCAAATTCAGTTTGTATCGATCAAAAACAATTTGATTGGCGAGGTGAGTCATTTTGAGACCATTTCGGGGACAGTGACCGAGGACGGTGAGGTTGAGGTACGGGTCGCTTTGGACTCTGTCGAGACTAATATCGGTATCCGCAACGAGCGGATGAAGAAACTGCTGTTTGAGGTGGGCCTCTACCCTGAGGCGGTCATTACTGCGCAGCTAGATCCTCAGGTACTGGGGGCCATGGCCGAAGAGAGCGGACTCGTTACCGTGGCGCTCCAGATTGACTTGCATGGTCAATCAGTGACCAAGGAAGCGGCAATGAATATCGCCACCACCGACGAGGGCTTAAGCGCCGTGACAGCCCAACCCATTTTGCTCAATGCCTCAGAATTCGGGCTCGAGAGCGGTGTCGCTGCGCTTCAGGAAATTGCGGGCCTCGCCGCAATTAGCCGAGTTATTCCCGTCACGGTGACATTGCAGCTCATCCCTGCAGGCGCTGCCGACGATCCATAATCGCTTACTGAAGCCCGGCCGCCTGAGCCGTATTGCGCAGCTCGTTACGATAACGCTCCGCCGCCTGCATATCCCCGATTTGCTGACTGTATTGCACTAACGCTGCCAGCACGTTGGGTTGCCCTGGTGCTGCGCGATGCGTTGCCCGCAGCGTGGCCAAAGCTTCAGCAGGGCGGCCCTGATCGTGCTGCGCTACGGCATAAACATAGTGGTAATAGCCCGGCGTTTCTTCGAGAGCAGCCGCTTTTGCCAGTGATTGCAGCGCCAAGTCGGCATTGCCTTCACGCACCTCGAGGAGTGCGAGACTGAACCAGAGCGAAGCATCGTTTTCGTTGCCTTGAATACCACGCTCTAGCGTTTTGCGAGCAGCCGCTTCCTTGCCCTGTGCCCGATAGAGATCCGCGAGGTTGACCCGGGAGGCGCTCGCCTGCGGATTTTTAGCCAGCGCAGAGAGCAACAAGGTCTCCGCGGCAGTGGTATCCCCTCTGGATTGCTGAAAACCGCTCAATTGGGTGAGCACGGACGGCATATCCAGATGCTGGGACTGCACTTTGACATATTCGTCAAAGAGCGCGCCTAGAGAACCCGGTGGTGGGGATTGCTCACCTTGAGGTCTCGCTCCACTCGCCGGACTCCCCTCTGCCGGCAGTGTTGCATCGGTTGGGACGGGAGCCAACCTCGCCAGCTGTTCGGCCGCCACCATTCTTACGGCGAGGACCGGATCCTTTCTTAAAGGCAGCAAGCGCTCCCAACGTTGGTCGGGCGGCAATTGCCCCGCAGCTTCCGCTGCGGCTAGACGAATCAGGGGATCGTCACTTTCCAACCACAACGGAAGGGAGGGGAGGAGTCTCTCCGGAAGCAGTCGTCCCAGCTGGGTAATCGCGGAAGCGCGAAGCATCGCGGCGTTACTGCTGTCGTTAGCGGTCTCTACCAGCACCGGTGCAGCGCGCACATCGCCACGACCCGCTGCATGAAAAGCGCGGGCTGGGTGGTTTCTCCGGTCGGTGAATCGCACGCCCCAATCAACCAAGGCCGAGTAGGCCCAGTCCGCACTCTGGTCGGTATGACAATGGTTGCAGGCATTGGGTGCGCCCGTGCTCATCGACAAATCGGGCCGCGGGATGCGCATGCTGTGATCCCGCCGCGAATCGACCCCCATGTAAAGCTGGCTCGGCATGTGGCAGTCCACGCAGGCGCTGCCGGCCGACGCGAGCTGATGCCGGTGGTGTATGGGGTTGTCGTAGGTGCTGGCCAGATGACACTGGGCACATACGCCGTTGCCCTCCGCAACCAACTGATTGCTGTGAGGGTTATGACAGTTAGTGCAGGTGACACCCGCCTGATGCATTTTGCTTTGAATAAACGAGCCGTATACGTAGACCTCGTCGCGGATCTGTCCATCGGGCCAGTAGAGCGGCTCTTCGATCACTGCCAGCCGGTGGGTGTCCAACAGCGGCTTGCCAGGGTGGTATTCGCCTAATGTGCCGCGCCGGGCGTGACAGCGCGCGCAGCTATCAATCTGATGGTTTGAGGTGAGGGGTTCACTGCGTTTTGCGATATCGTCGCCTTCAGCCCATTGCCATACACCTCTCGCCTTGAGGCTCATTGCAAACCCGGTCTCGGCGGGCGTGAGGCTCCCTGCATCGGCGAGTGCGACGTGCTCACTACCCGGCCCGTGACAGGCCTCACAACCCACATCGATTTGTTCGTAGTGGGTATCAAACCGGTCGTTCACCGCGTCGTAGCGTTTCTCCACGTCGGTGCTGTGGCATTCCGCGCAGCTGGTATTCCAGTTAAAGAATCCGCCCGTCCAATGCAGTGGGTCGCCGGCTGCGATGTGCTCCTCGGGGTAGAGGTGGTACCAACGCTGCCCGCCCTCGCTTTCGGGCCGGGTATCCCAGGCGATAGACAGCGCTTGCAGTCGACCATTGCCCAGCGGTAACAAGTATTGCTGCAGGGGCTCAACCCCAAACACATACTCGACCGGATACGTTTCCAGCTCACCCGCGGCGTTATCGGTCTCGATGAAAAAGGCGTCCCCTTTTTGGCTGAAGGTGGTGGTGACGCCAAAATAATCAAAGGTCGCGTTGTTGAAGTTCCCCAATACCGTCTCAGGCGTGGCTTCTTGCATCGCCAGATCGTGATGGGAGCCTGTCCAGTCGGTAGTGGCCTGTTCATGACAACCTGCGCAGGACGCATTGCCCAGATAGAGGACATTGGCCGCTCCGGTCGAACAGCTGACAAAGAGTAAAGCGAATGCAGCAGCTAACGATGCAAGCTGACGCAGCGCATCGATGCCATCTTTTGCAGCAGTCGTAAGCCTGCCGCGAGAGGAACTGCTGTTAAGGCTTATGCTCAAGCCTGTTGCTCCGCACTGTGAGTGATATCTGCATTACAGACAACCCGGTGGCTGCATGCAAGGTCAGTGTGCGTTCCGAAGGCGACGATTTAACGCTTGCTCTGCAACACCTCCTAACCCTAGCGGGTTCAGCGGTGTGGCGCTCGGTTCAGGCCCCATTGCTTTGGCAAATATCTCAAGTTGGCGTATCGTGGCGCGCGGAGTGAAACATGTCCGAGGCTTGGGCAGAAGCGGAGAATTTCGGGATGCACATCGGTATCTTACGCACCGATTCGGTCAGGCCGGAGTGGGTTCCCACCTTTGGCGAATATCCGGATATGTTCGAACGGTTGTTGTCGGCTGAGGATAACGCCCTAACGTTCACCACCTGGAACGTCGAGGCAGGGGAATTGCACGACAGTGTCGAGGCCGCAGATGGCTTCTTGATCACGGGCAGTAAAAGCAGTGTCTACGACGACAAGGCGTGGATCCGCGCGCTCGAAGGTTTTGTGCGCGACTGCCATGCGGCACGTCGTAAAGTGGTGGGTATTTGCTTTGGGCACCAGCTTGTGGCGCAGGCGCTTGGCGGCTCGGTGGGGAAGTCGGACAAAGGCTGGGGCGTGGGCGTGAATTGCTACAACGTCGATCAAGCGGCGTTCGATCTGGCCGATGGTGAACAATTCTGTCTGTTGGCCTCACACCAGGATCAGGTGATGACGATGCCGCCCGGCGCCCAACAGATTGCGACCAGTGACCACTGCGAGGTGGCGGGTATGACGCTGGGGGAGCACATCTTGACCTTTCAGGGGCACCCCGAATTTGTGCCCGACTATTCGCGCGAGATTATGACCTTCCGTCGCGAAATGATTGGAGAATCGCGGGTCGCCCAGGGAATGCGGAGCCTCGATGAGCGCCAACACGAGGGCGCTCGGGTTGCGCGCTGGATGCTGGCCTTTCTCACGCGCTAAGCGTTACAACTCGCCGATATTTTCCATCGATTGCCAGGGCTCCTGCAGCGGCAGTGCACTACCGGCCTGTAGCAACTCAATCGAGATTCCATCGGGCGAGCGGATAAAGGCCATGCGGCCGTCCCGTGGCGGACGATTGAGAGTGACGCCCTTGTCCAGGAGTTGCTGGCAGGTTGCGTAGATATCGTCGACCTGATACGCAAGATGCCCGAAGTTCCTGCCGCCATCGTAAGTTTCGGGATCCCAGTTATGAGTGATCTCAACCAGCGGTGCCTGGTGCGTTTTAGCCGCCTCTAAGTCTGCCGGCGCACTGAGAAAGACCAAGGTAAAACGCCCGGCCTCATTATCGTAACGATAAGCCTCAACGAGCCCCAGTTTATCCACGAAAAAGTCGAGGGTGTCATTGAGATCGGCGGCGCGGATCATGGTGTGGAGATAGCGCATGGTGTGCTCCCATATTCAGTGGGATGATTCTAGGCTAACTCGCTACCTGCTGGCGAAGACTGCGATACACTGCGCGGCCCGTTATGAATGATGTTTTTCGGATTGTTGCTCTATGTGGTTCCGCGCCCTTCGTCCCTATCGATTACCCAGCCGCCTTGGTATTAACGCCGAAGAATTGGAGCGACGCCTGCAGACGCGCATTTTCTCCGCCTGTACCCCCGCGCAGGCCAGCAGCATGGGCTGGGTCCCCGCGTTGGATGATTCAGCGTCGGCTTTGGTTCACGCTGCGGGACCTTATTGGATGGTGCGTCTCAAGCGCGAGGAAAAACTCCTGCCCGCCACGGTCGTGCGAGAGCAGGCCAACGAGCGCTGTGTCCAAATCGCCAAGGCCCAGGGGCGTAAGGTCAGTCGCCGTGAACGTATGGCGGTCGCTGACGAAGTCACGCAGGATCTACTCCCGCGCGCGTTCTCGCGCTCAACCACAATCCGCGCCGTGATTGCAGACGCCGCCGGCTGGATCTGGATCGATAATGCCAGCGCAGGTCGTTCAGAGGAGGTGCTAAACCATCTCCGCGAGGCGCTGGGCAACTTGCCGGCTGTCCTTCCAGATACCCAGAAGGCGCCCGCCCATGTGATGACCCAGTGGTTGTTGCATGGGGCGGTGCCCGATGAGATCGAATTGGCTGACGAGGCCGATTTTGTTGATCAACGCGAGGACGGCAGTTCAGTCAAGGTGCGCGGCGTGCCGTTGGACAGCGAGGAGGTGCTTGCCCACTTGTCTACTGGGCATCAGGTTTCTCGACTAGCCCTTGAGTGGGGTAATCGCGTTGCGGCAGTTGTAGATAAAGACCTCACGTTACGGCGCCTGAAGTTCAGTGACGCGATACGCGAAGCCAACGACGAGCTCGTTGAGGATCCGCTGGCGCGAGCCGATGCCGATTTTCTCATCATGTGCGAGATTCTGAGCGGCCTTCAATCGAGCTTACTATCTGCGTTTGGTGGTGTTGCTGAGTGAGCGATGTGAAGCCGGGTCGATACCGCCACTATAAGGGCCGTGAATACACGGTTTTGGGGGTTGCGCGCCACTCAGAAACGGAGCAATCGCTGGTGGTATACCGACCCGAATATGGTGAGAGGGCTTTATGGGTGAGGCCCTTGTCCATGTTTGTTGAGACGGTAGAGACTCGTGAAGGTCGAGTCCCCCGATTCAGTCTCATCGAGACCTCGAGGGATTAGTCGTCAGCGCCCCAGGTTCTGCTCATCTCAATGTAGAGATAGGAGGCGGTCCAGGTAATTAAAACGAACCCGGTGAGTGCTTCCATGCCCGCGAGTAATCGGATCGGGCCGGTTGCGACAATGTCACCAAAGCCTACCGTGGTGAAAGCAGCGTAAGAGAAATAGAGATAGTCCGCCAAGGCCCCGTCAAAATTGCCTTCCAAAACGCCGAATCCGGAGCTCGCAGAAATCTGGTACGCCACGGCGAATATAGCGATCTCGACCGAGTGGGCAATGAGCGACATCAATACGCCATAGAGCAGCCGGAAGCGCGGGTAGCGGCCTATCAATTGCCCGCCCGCATTGAGACGCTTCAGTACTGCGTAGTGCACGACCGTGGCCAATATGACGGCGAGAAAAATCACGCCGAGATTCCCCACGTTTTCCCAAAAAGTATGATCTTGCATGGCCGTCTCCCGTTGTGGACTACGGTACGTCATTCCCCGCGAGGGGTCTATCAGAGGTGCCTACTGCAGATCAGGTTTCGCATTGCAGTAGTGGACTTGCTTGGTCTATGGTCGTGCTTTGATCAGGGAGATTGCTACATGTCACGTTGTCGTTTTGCCCAACTGTTCGTGCTCTTTTTGGCGCTGGTATCCAGCCTGGTATCGGCGCAACCCCTGCCGAGTGGCCCCACGGCTTTTGTGTTGATTGGGCGCCTCCATGCGCTCCCGGGAGAAGCTGAGAATGTCGTTGCGCTGTCGGCGGCGGTGGATGAAAAAGTGCAAGCCGGCGAGCCTGGCATGCTACTCCATACCTTTGATGCCGACCCCAACGATCCCTTGGGTTTTGTCTGGACCGAGGTCTATGAGAACAGCGACGCGTTGATTTTTCATTTGAACAATGCGGACCTCGGGGCTTATCTGGCCGCGGTTTCGCCACTGCTCGATGTATTCACCGTGGAGCTCTATGGTGCGGTCTCCGAGGAGGCCGTGTCGGCATTGCGAGCGACCGGGACACCGACCACGCATTACCCCAACGTGCTGGGCTATGTGCGAGACCTCACCCCGTGAGCGAAGCGTCGCCCGAAACGCAGGGTGGCATTGATTGGGGCGCACTTGCTCACGCCATTGCGGGTGTGTCAGCGATCATATTGGGTGGCCTGATGTATACCCGGCCGTGGGCACAGGATGTGTTCGCGCTACTGATGATCGTTGCCGCGGTCAGTGCGGTGTATTTTTCTTGGAAGCATTCCGCATGGGTGACCGGCCACTGGCTGGCCATGGTGCCGGTGACCGGGGTGGTTGCGGGATATTTGGGATGGCAATGGGGGTTCACGCTCGCGTACGTGACATTGTGGCTGGCTTTTATCCATTTTGTTATTCGCGGTCTGCAGTCGCTGCGTGGCGAGAAACCTGCTGATCAGGGCTGAGGCACGCATCTAGCAATCGTCAGCGTATCTGACGCGGGAGGACAGTGGAATGAGGCAGGTCGTTGACCAATTCTATGATGCGGTGCGAACGGGTAATGTTCGGGCTTTGGAGGCCCTGATTGCTGAGGATTTTTGTCTGATTTGTCCCAGTCAGAATAACGTCTTGTCGGGGGTTTATCAGGGCAAAAATCGATTCTTCGAAGACGTATTACCCCACGTATTCGGATGCGTGAACCCCGAAGAGATCAGCTTTTGCGCTGAGCATCAGATCGTTGCGGACGCGGGGGAGGTGGTCGTTGCCGTAGCGCAGAATGACGGCGTGGCGCTTACGGGTAACCGGTACGATCAGATTTACCTTCATATCTTCAAGATCCGCGAGGGGCAAATTGTCGCACTCATCGAGGGGTTCGATACGGCGTTGGCAAACCATGCGCTGTGGGGCGCGTCTGACCCGCTGATACCTGATGAGGCGGCAAGGCTATCTAATCTCGGTCATTTCATGGGCGCTTGATTTGGCGCTATACCGTTTTATTCTCGCGCGCGGTTGCGTGGGTTTTTGCGGCACTGGCGACCGGGTGCTCCGCTCAACTGAAGGAGATTCGCCCAAATCCGCGCAAAAGCCTTGGCCTCAATAGCCGCAGCGCCTATTGAGCGCGAGAGCCCTCCAGTTTCTCACCAAGCCACTCGGCAGCCAGAGTTTTGTCACCCTCGCAGATCATCCAGTAAGGCTCTCCACTCCACGAACTCCCGGTAGCCAAATGCTCAATAAATGCCTCTGCGGAGTCAGCGTATCGCTTGCCCCGAGAATACTTTAGCTCAAGGTGCTCGGCCGCTCTCTCGGCGGGGTATCGCGTGCCATTGCGATCAAACTCGCAGCCGCTGTCGCGAACGGCTTCAATCAGCGACCTGATTTCTGCTTCGGCATCGGTTTCCGCATGCGCCCGAGAGATCGGGGCGGCGAGTAAGATCAGTGTGAGCAAAACGCGGCTCATGAATCCTCGCGCCGAAAAGTGACAAGCAACGGGTTATGGTCTGAGGTGCTGACCTCTTGGGTTTCGGTGGACTGCCACGTCAAGCCCCGCACATAAAGATGATCCAGTGGTTTGCCGAATTGCGTGGTGCGGTGGTCAGGTGAGAAAGGAACAGGGATAAGCCCCAGTTCATCGGCAACCGAATCGACCACACCTTGTCGCTTGTCGCTCCAAGTATTCAAATCGCCCCCAAAAATGACGGGCCCTTTATGGCTGCGGATCAAGGCGGCGGCTTGGTTTAACTGTCCCCGGTAGGCCTCAACCCCGAAGCTGAAGTTCACCGCGTGGAGGTTGACGGTGAGCAGCGTGGCACCGCTGTCTGCAAATGGGTAGAGGGTAACGCTGGTGGCCTTGGGGGTTCTCAGCCAGGGCTCAATTGCCAACAGGTGGCAGTGCACAAGATGGGGCGCCCGAGAGAGGGTGAGCACGCCCGTCTCGATTTCGTTTTGCACGTAACCCGGCACAAACGCCTCAAAAAGTGACTGCTCAATGACGGTCTGGGTTTTTTTGAGTGGGACGGCCTCTTGTAGAAAGATCAGGTCGGACTTTTTGGCGAGAGCTGCGAATTCAGAGACCAGGTTTGGATGCTGTGCTTTCTCCACATTCCAGTTGAGCACGGAAAATAATTGCGGCAGTCCCTGAGAGGAGTATTGCCTTCGATCCGCGAAGAGCGCTTCAGCACATTTTCCGGAACTTTCCGGCGGAACAACAACTGCTTCTCGCGCTGAGGCCGGATAATTGCCAAGTAGCAATGTGAGTGTCACAAGGGACGACAACCAAGCGTAACGAGCACCATGACCGCCCGCCGATAGCCAGTATTCGTCCCGAGAAACCTTGTGAGCTAGTGTTGCTATGAAGACCCCTTTCTTGTGCGGTATTGTTCAATCTGCTGTCTGGCATGTTGACAGCCAGAATTCGCTTGTCTGCCAGATCAGCAACATTGTGCCGAGGAAGCTTTGAAAGTGCATCACTATATTTGTTAATTTCCTCGCTCAGGTGTTCGCTCGATTGGAGGAATTAGGAGTGGCAGGAATAAGCCAAGT
>CAXPKH010000039.1:0-22389 GCA_964217615.1 Luminiphilus sp. | reverse complement strand
AGGGCGAGCGCCCTACGAGGCGCTCTTAAAAGAGACGAGGCAACAGTCGCGAGGTATTTTCCAGATAAGCTTGGTAGTCGGGATCGTCACCCCACAGCTCCTGACCCCGCCTGACGAGCGTTGGAATACCGCTGATGCGCGTGAGCAAGGCGTAAACAAAGAGCGGCGACAGCATCACTACCCACTGAGTGCCCGATAAATAGGGAATGGCCATCACCGCAATGCCGGCCCAAAGAAGAATTTCGCCGAAATAGTTGGGGTGGCGGGAACGGGCCCACAATCCTGTATTGATAAAACGCCCCGCATTGGCCGGGTCTGACCTAAAGCGCGACTTTTGCTGATCCGCAATCACTTCAATGGCAAACCCGGCGGCCCACATCGCAGCGCCGATGACATAAACAGCGCCCACCGCTGTCTGCTCGGCGCTCAGTATGGCGGTCAGGGCGGCGCAACTGGTCATCACCACCCAGGCGCCCTGCAATGTCCAAGCCACAAAAAAGCGCGAAGACGACACCTTGATGTGATCAAAGCGTTGATCGCCACCCGCCGCGTGGATGCGGCGGAATAAAAAACTGCCGAGGCGACCCGCCCAGAGGAAGATCATGATCGCGATGAGCCATTGCGCGTCCGAGGGCGCGATGGCTGCGCTGATGGCTGCCAGTGTGACCGCGATATACGTGATGCTCCCGGTGAGGTCATAAAACCGCTCGGTCTGAAAAATCCGGGCAGGTACAAACGCCAGCCACTGGATACCAAAAGCGCCCAAGGCCACAGCCGTCATCGTGGGCCAACCCGCGAGAGTAAGCCCCGCAGGATTGGCCAGCGTGGCCACACCCAAAGGCAGACCCACAGCCAGCAGAATAAAAATGAGTTTCTTCATTGCGTTACAGCTCATCTTGTTAGGGGCGAGCGCCCACTGGTGCTTTCGAGCTAAATACTCTGCATACCGGCCAGCGGTTCAGCGTCTATTTTTGCCGTTGGGCTCAGGCCTCGGCCTGCAGCGATACCATGACCCCCCGCTGACCCGAGATCTGGTTGCGCAACAGCGACTGCCAGATCGCATCACACGCCTCAGCACCCCGATGGGACTCCATGACGAGGGTTGGCGCCAGCTGCGTCACCAGCTCAATACTCGCCGCGTAAGCCTTGCCCATCATGACACCACGACCCCACTCGCTGTCCCGCTTTTCAATTTGCGCGGGAGCGAAGAAAACCTGGGGCTCTTTGCCGGGCAGTGGCTCGCCGCCCACTGACTGGCCAAATTGATCCCAGTGGGTCGCGCCCACCAACAATGTGTGCGCCGCATTCTCATTGAGGCTGTGATGTAGGCGTGACCGCACGTCAACATTCCCGGCGATATCAACATAGGCACTGGCTAAATTCTCAACCTTTTCCACCTCACGGTAGGGAACGACGCGGTCGTAGCAACCGAGCGCTTCAGAGAAGGCAACGTTTGGATCGCTGGTGAGGCCGACGATGGCGCCCTCAAAACCCGCGGCACGGCAAAATGCCGCTGTGCTGAAGCCCGTCTTGGAGGATGCCGAACCAATCACCATTTGCTGCACACCAAACCAATCGTTATCCACAAGGAGATCGGCAATCACATAACCCGTCATAAACAGCGGGAAAAAAATGCAGCGCTGATCTTCAAGCGCCTGAAGCTCAGCCGGCTCCGACTGCGTGCGAGCGTAATGGCTGTAAAGACCCGGGAGCTCGCTGCGGTGGGGCATCGCATCGGTAAACCCCCGCTCGGAAAGTTCACTGGGCTGCATTACCACATGGCTGCTCATCGGGAAAAAACCATAGAGGCGCTCGCCGACGGTAATGCCGGCTACCCGACTCTCGATAACCTCGCCAATGCCCCACACCGTTACCTTGCCCCAAGGATCCTCTCCGGTGGGATAAAACTGCCAGTAGCCAAACAGGTCCCCGGACGCCGCATACGTCACGTTATTCGCCGTCATGGCGAACTTGTCGATGGCCACGAGTATTTGATCCGCCTTGGGCTTGGGGGTGTCGCCGCGCACAATGCGGGTATGCCGATAATCGGTGCGGTCAGTCCAAAGCTCAGTCAGCATATCCCTATCCTTTTTTTAGGTGCAGCCATTATGTATGGCTGCGCCAAAGCGGAGATCGGCCTTCACCAACTTCACGCGATTAATGCCATCTAATCGACGTTCGCTAAAACAACGCGATGCGCCGACCGCGCGGTGCGGGCACTTTATTCTCCTCCGGCAAGGTACATAACCGCTCCATGCGCGTCACCGAGCCGTCCGCGTACTCCCAAATCAACTCGTCGCCATCGCGATAGCGGCGCACCACCCGAGGCCCCCAACCGAAGGCATAAAAGTTAAGAATCTTGTTCTCCCAAATCATACTTGCTGAGGTGCGCATGCAATGCTCTTGACCCCCCAGCGTGAACAGCACGGAGCCTTCTGTGTCGTTGGTGTTCATGCCTCCGGTGCTGTTGGGACCGGAGTCGTGAATGAGCCCCGCCGCCGTCACAACGACCCGGCTACCGCATTGCTCGACCCGCTCGACATGCCCCACGTGACCACCGGATACGCCGCGCCACAGCCCGCGTATGTCGTCTGCCTCAGGCGACAGCGGCTCCGTGCAGGCTGCCAAAATGGGCAACGGAAAGTGATCGTAGGCACAGCCAGGTGTATTGCCCTTTGGGATGTCCCTCGCTTCCTTGCCTGACCCGTCCAACACGGGCAACTCACAGTAATTGAGCGTTGATCCATCACCAGCCAGCGTGGCGGCATCGGTGGTCAGTGGGGGCCGGGCAGAGAACCATCCGAGCCATACCAGCCAAACAATCAGCGCAAAAAGCACCCACACTATTTTTTTTATTACCTGAATGATCATTCGATGTTTTACCTAAACTTTTCGCGTTCATCGCACTTTAGGCCACTGGGAAAAAAGCCACTTTGAACAATGGCAACCTCTGCTCAAACCCTTCGGAGCAAGATGCTAGAACCCCTTGATCCTCTGAAAAACCCTTCGGGCAATGGTTCACATGAAGCTATAAAAAAAGGGCGGCCAGAGCCGCCCTTGATCTCATCTAAGCTGAAAAACCTAGAACTCCCAGACCACCTGCACGCCATACACATCGCGCCTTGCACGGTACTGGAAGTGCGATCCACTCGCGAGCGGAACGTCTGCCGCGCCGGTGGCAAAATTCTCGTCGCCAATGTTTCGGCCGTACAACATGAGCGTCCAGTTATCACCCATCAAACCGGTACGAAGGTTAATCAACTCGTAGCCTTGCTGGATATCAACTGGGTCCAAATCGCCGGTCATGTAGTAGTCGTCGGTGAAGTTGACGTCGAGCTGAGTGAACCACACCAGAGAACCCACCGGTTGAATGTACTGGGCGCCAAAAGAACCCGAAAATTCTGGTGCACCGATTGCCACACCACTGAGGTCCTGTGATTCCCCGGCCACATCGCCGTTACCGAGGAAGGTAGCTGCGCAGACTCGACCGTCCACATTAACCGAGGTCACGGGATCGTTCACGTTGGTAATACCGAGCCCACGGATCGCATCCTGCTGGTTCGCGGTGCATCCCGCGCCCAGGAATGACCCGTATTCTCCGTCAACGTAGCCGAAGGCAAGATTCAGGGTGAGCTTCTCGGTCACGGCCCATGCGGCGTCAAGCTCAAACCCGGAGATTTCCGTTGACGCTGCGTTGGCTACGACAAAACCAAGGCCAACGAACGTGGATACCTGCTGGTCTTCGTACTCGCTGGTGAAGTAGTTCCAGTTAAGGCGCATGGCACCGTCAAGCAACGTGTGCTTACCACCAACTTCCACCGACCAGGCCGATTCATCGTCAAACTCGAAACCTGGGCCGGGCACAGTGCGCTGTATACCGGCGGCGGTGATGACAGGATTCTGATCGTCGACCGCGTTGAAACCACCGCTCTTGAAACCCTCGCTGTAACTGACGTACAGCAGGTGATTATCCGCGGGCCGCCAATTCAGAGAAACCGCAGGGATCGTCTGATCGGTGTCCCGCTCCTCGTTAAACTCATGCGGGTAGGTACCGAAGGAGGCACCTTGCAGTGCGTGGAACAAGACATTCGGAACATACAGAGGATTCGTTGGAGACATCTCCTCGGGGTAAGGCAGCGGATTTTCCAAACCGTATGCCGAGGCGGAGATGCGCGTCATGGCGTAGGTTTCTTTGGTTTCCTCAGTGTACCGAACACCTGCAGTCAGGCTGAGTCGGTCGGTGATGTCAAAGGTTCCCTGCAAGAAGATTGACCAGGAATCCGTATCGGTATCCCATCGAGAGAGACGACCGGTTTGGCTCCACATCGAAAACCCCTCTACCCCTGCCGGGAAGGTGCCCGGGGGCAACCCAAACGCGGCCGCGACGCCGTCTAACTGCCCCTGGGTGTAGGCAAGGAAACTGGGGACCCCACAAGCGCCCAGTATGGGTATGAACTGCGGGGGACAGGTGATGAGTCTCATGAGATCAGGACGACCCAGGGTGCCGTCAACAGACACGGCACGGTCAATCTCTTGGGTTGACTCAATATAGTTACCTCCCACCACCCAATTAAAGCGGCCCTCGCCGTTCGATGAGAGTCGAATTTCTTGACTGAACTGCTCGAATTCCGAATCGTCGCTCCGGCCGATAAAGGTGACGGGCAGGAAGTCGGCATCGATACCGTCCTCGTACTCGTACTGCGAGAAGCCGGTAACGAGGTTAAGGTTCATACCGTTAGCAAATTCGTGCTCGATGTTGAGCGAAAACTCTTGGTTCTGGGTGTCGGTGCCATCGAGGCGCTCTGGGGCACCAGCGCCATCAAGGTAAGCGCCCCCTACCGAATAACCGTCTCTGAAAGCATCGGTCTGACTGGGCGCAAAGCTTGGCCAGGCCAGGGCCATCATGGCGTACATCGCCTGGTTCGAAGCAGGCGCATTGGGTAGTGGCTGGAATGTGGTCACCGTACCCGTGCTGCCCACCCGCAAAAAGTCACTGTAGGTGTAGCGGATGCCGACGCTGGTTTGATCGGAGGGCTCCCACTGAATGCCCAAGCGAGCGATGGTCTCATCAGTGCTGGGCATTTCGGGACGTGCCGCATTGGGCGCAGTATTCTCGTTATAGCCGTCAATTTGTCGGTCCATCATCGACAGGCGAACCGCCACGGTGTCGCCCAGACTTGTGCCGATATGACCCTCAAAATACTGGCCATTGTCTGACTCAAAACTTGCCGCCAGCCGGCCGTTCAGCCCCTCACCCACTTTGGGCGCCGCCGTGCGGATGTTCACCGCGCCTGCCAGCGTGTTCTTACCGTAAATAATACCCTGCGGGCCTCTCAGCACCTCGACCTGTTCCAGATCAAACAGGCCCAATCGCGCCTGCCGGCTACGCCCATAAGGGACACCATCGACGAAGATACCGACGGACTGCTCGAAAGATTGGTTGGCCCCCACCGAAATACCGCGCATGGAAATGATTGTGTTCACCGCGTTTTCGGAAACGGCGAAGTTAGGTACGTAGGCGCCAAGTTCACCGAAGCTTCGAATCGAAGCCGTCGCAACTTGCTCGCCGGAGATCGCGGTTACCGAGATCGGAACGTCTTGCAGACTCTCAGTTCGCTTCTGAGCCGTCACGACCACTTCTTCCAACTGCTGAGCGCTGGCGCTCAACGCCAGACCTGCGATGGCGGTACTTAAAGCCAGCTTGGAAAATGTCTTCACCATTTTAAGGACTCCCATGGGTAGCTAATATAATCATTATTTTCTGCAGACTGCCGTTCGACAGACGCAACTTGCTAGAATCGAATAGTGCCACATGACCGAAGAAACACAACTGTTCCGTAGTGTCTTTAACCCAACTATTACCGACCTCTTAGGGCAGTCATTTGACGCTTTCACACACTCCAACACTCCAAATTGCCCCGTCGTTCGATCCCGCGACTTAACGACAGCTTCAAAACCTGCCCAAAGCCGCAGCGCTCCAACAAATCGCTGACGGTGCGCTGCTCGCCGTCGGTTCGGGCGGTATAGATTTCCGTAACCCGCTGCAATTGAAAGTGCCGGTAGGGCTGCGCCAGCGCGGTGATCTGCTGTCCACCCACGGAAAATGAGACACTCCCCGGGGCCTCGGCCAAACGCCCGACCGCCGGCGCACCGGCCTCGGGGGCATGCGCAGCCAGCCAATGGTTGATAAATTCGGCGGACGCGCGCGTCTCGGGCATAAAATCTTTTGCCGCAACGCGCATGACGGCCAGCAGCGTATCGGGTACGACGTCATCGGCCAAAAAATCATCGCCCGGTTGGAAATACTCGGGCGTGTCCTGATCAGCCCGGTTCATGCGCTCTACCCAGCGCCACACTCGCGGGGCACGCCGCTGCATCAGCGCGGCAGGATAAGGGTCTCGCCCTAAATGCGCGTACAGCGGCGCGAGCAAGCCAAAATCGCCGATACACGGGCGCCATCCCAGCAAATAAGGGTAATGCTCAAAATGGGTGTTCAACGCATCCAAAAACTCGAGGTAAAGGGCCTCCACCAGGTCCCGGGTCTCATCAGTCACACCAAAAATGAGGGCAACGTGGCGCATGCGGTCCATCATGTGATCGGTTTTCTCCTCCCGCTCTGGCACCCGACGTTGCGAATGCAAAAAGTGGTAACGCAAAAATTCGGCGTTTTCTTCGGGAAAGTTCCATCGGTAGTGCATGGCAGGCCGCAACAAACCCTGGGAACCGATAACGTCAAACAGGGCACTGACAACGCCGTGACAAGCACCCGGTGGCTGACAGGGGCGGCCCGCGCGCGACTCGAAGTATTCAATGATGGCGGCACCATCGCGCACGACCTCACCCTCGGGCGTCACGAGCGTTGGGATGGTGGGTAGCTTCGCCTCAGGTAACACCTCCCGCTTGAAACCCTCATGCCCGGTAGAGTATTCCTCAAAAGGAATACCTTGTTTAATGAGATAAGACCGGGCCCGCGCCGAATAAAGCGAATGGGGCATGGCGTATAGGCGGTGTGTTGGAGGGGATGCTCTGTTCATCCTGATCTTATCGCTCTCGACCTATGGGATGCGCTGCGAAAGGTGCATCGTTAGGTATTGGCAGTTATACTGCCAATAATTACACCCTCGCACAACTGGCTTGCCACACGGCGGGCACAATCACAGGAAAAGCATGATGAAAAAATGGACATTGGGCTTTATCGCGATTTTGGTGCTCGCGCTCGCGGGGTATTCACAACGTGCTTCTATCGCAGAACGACTTCTCGCCGCCGCGTTACCTCAGCAGATGGCAACCAATCGGTTAGCGGCGCTGGCCGATGGTCTCCATGTTGTGCTCTGTGGCGCTGGCGGCCCTATGGCCGCGCCACACGCCTCGGGACCTTGCGTCGGCGTTGTTGCGGGCAAGCAGCTGTTCATTGTGGATACCGGGACCGATGGTACGCGCAATCTGCAGCGGTTGGGGTATCCCCCGGGCGCCGTCGAGGCAGTCTTCCTGACCCACTTTCACTCAGACCACATTGATGGTCTCGGCGAGCTCGCGACCTTGCGCTGGGCTGCAGGAGACCACTCAGCGCCATTGCCGGTTCATGGACCGAGCGGCGTGGAGCAGGTGGTCGCCGGGTTTAATGCTGCCTACGCACAGGATTTTATTTACCGGCACGCTCACCACGGTGACCGGGTGACGCCGCTCGCCGCTGCAGGGTTGTCTGCGATGCCTTTTGAGGTCCCCGCCGACGGTGAACTAACCGTGATTTATCAGCAGAACGGGGTGACCGTCGAGTCGCTCCGCGTCGAGCATGAACCAGTGTCACCCGCAGTAGGCTATCGCTTCAGCTACGGCGGGCGCTCGGTACTTATTAGCGGCGATACGTCTAAATCTGACAACATTACTCGCTTTGCCCAAGGAATTGATTTGTTGGTGCACGAGGCACTGGCACCCAACCTCATCAGCATGATGGGGGATACGGCCGAAGGCTTGGGAAACGAGATCGTGGCCAAGATCATGCTGGATGTGCCCGACTACCATGCCAGCCCTGCGGAGGCAGCCGAAACAGCCAGGGACGCCGGGGTCGGCCACCTGCTCTTCTACCATGTTGTTCCACCGATCATTGTGCCGGGGCAAGAAGCACTGTGGCTGGGCGATGCGGGAGAGATTTTCCCCAACTACACCGTGGGGTACGACGGGGTCTCATTCAGCTTACCCGCCAACTCCCGCGAGATTATTCAAACCCGCGAGGGCATGTAACGCGATGGGGCTCGCCCGGGTGAGAACCGGATGGCTCACGCCGGACTGCCTGTAGCGTCGCTGGTATTGAGACAGCCCATCACGGGCGTTAGTCAAACTTACCCATTGGCCATGGGTTAATTGGGAACCGACACCCACTCATCGCCGTTCTCAAACGGCACCGAGAGGTCCTTGTCGATAGGGACTGGCGCCTCAATCTCAGACGGATAGAGCGGCGGTCGGGCATTGGCCGCGTGTTTATCGAGCAGTGCCATCAGCTCAGCCAACTTATCGGGGCGCTCTGCCGCCAGGTTGTGTTGCTCAGTCGGGTCCTCGGCTAGATTGAAGAGCCATTGCATCTCGGGCCTTGCCGTAAGGTGCAGCTTCCAGTCCTGATGGCGCACGATGCGATTATGGCCCGCTGACCAAAACAGCGTTTCCCGATCCCATGCGGGCCGCGCATCGGGGTCCGAGGCCATGAGCGGTAGCAAATTCTCGCCATCGATCACCCGCCCCTCGGGCAAGGGCTGATCAACTGCCGCCAATACCGTCGGCATCACATCGATATGGGCAACGGGCGTATCGATCTGTGTACCCGCAGGGATTTGGCTCGGCCACTTGATAAACAAGGGCACTCGAATACCGCCCTCAAAGTGCGTGATCTTCCACCCTCGGAATGGCGCGTTCACATCGGCAAGACCAATGTAGCCGGCACCCCCATTATCGCTGGTGAAAATCACGATGGTGTTATCTGAAAGCCCCTCCTCCTCTAGCGCAGCCATAACACGGCCTACGCTGCGATCCAGTGCACGAGTCATCGCCGCATACACCCGGAGCCGATGGGGTTGAATATCACCCACGGCCTCGTAGTCGGCGCGCGTGGCCTGCAAGGGCGTGTGAATGCCCCAATGGGCCAAATATAGAAAGAAGGGTTGATGCCGATTGGCTTTGATGACCTTGATCGACTCCTCGGTCCAGTAGTCCGTGAGATAGCCACCCGGTTTGAAGCGGTCCGCGTCACCGCTGTTATAACTGTTGGCGAAAGTGAGCGCCGACCAGAGAAATTGATCGATCGGGTCAAAATCCAGTTTTGCGTTGACGACATCAGGATGATCCTCGGGTAGATACAACCCGCTTGCCATCAGCAGGCTTTCGTCAAAGCCCTGCTCATGGGCCGCCATGCCATGGGTGCGGCCAAGGTGCCATTTGCCAATATGCGCCGTGTGATAACCCCGCGACTTTAAAGCCTCTGCCAGCGTGACCTCATCCGCAGGCAGACCCTGCAACTCATAAGGCGGTTTGTCAGCTGCCGCCTGGGAATCGTACATAGCCGCAGGCACCGAACGATCCATGTTGTTTGACACCGTGGTCACAACGCTTCCCATTGCGGGCGGCATCGGCGTAAAGGCAAATCCGGTGCGCGTCGAATATCGTCCGGTCATTAACATGGCGCGAGAGGGTGCGCAGGTTGATGAACCGGAATAGGACTGTGTGAACACGGCGCCCTGCGCGGCGAGAGCATCGATGTGAGGCGTTTGTAGTCGACCGCCCGCGACGCCACCACCAAAGGTCGAGATATCGTTGTAACCGAGATCATCGGCGACAATCAGTACGATATTCGGCGGCCGATCGACGGGGCTGAGTGTTGCTGTTTGCGGGCCCTGCTGCCAGGCAATGTCGCGCGAGGGTGCCACCCGCGTGCTGTCTATGGCAGTCCGCACCTTCACCGCGGTCAATATAGCCGCACTCGGGTACAGATAAGCCCAGCCGGCCACCGCCGCCAGCATTGTCACGATCAGGATGAGCGTTCGTCGCATATCCACTCTCCTTTGCATTCAGTGCATGGGGCGCGTAACCGCTGCCCGCTAATAACATCGCCCATCTATTGGCAGTATAAGTGCCAATAGATGGTGGGCACAATGAATAAAGGTGCCGCGGTTAGCTGGCTTTGGATTGCAAGGCGTTGCGCAGGGCGCGGGCAACCAGCCACAGACGATCCTGACCCCAAGTCGCCAGCAAAGGTGCGCCCGAGGGGTTCAGCAGGCGAAAGCTGGGCACACCCCACAAACCTGCGGCGTACATCGTTTGCCGGTTGTCCTCCAGGAGCGCCTCCCAAGAATCGTCGTGGCGATGCGCCCGGGCCTCGCTCCAGCTAAGTCCTGCGGCCTCGACCACCTTGCGAAGCCCGCGATCATTGTTGGTATTGACCCCCAAGACGAAGGCGTGACGCAAAAAGCTTGAGCAGAGCGCAACGCCCTTTCCCTGTGACGCTGCCCACGGAAAGAGCGCATAACACCGCCGCGCCGGATCGCCGATGGGATCATAAAAGTTACCGTAGGGGACGTCCGCGGCACGTGCCTCCCGCGCTGCATCCATAAAGATGTACATCCCTTTCTCACGCGTTGCGGGCACACCGCGCATGACCATAGGCAGTACGGGTCGAAGCTTCAGTGTGACACCGGCCTGCTGGGCAAATGCCGCGGTGCGATCGAATATGACGGCGGTATAGGGGCTTCGCAGGGAGGCGTAAAACTCGAGGGTATAGTCACCCGAGTCGGCAACGCCGCCGAGATCAATGGCCGGACGCGGCGCGATCAGTGGCTTACCCGGGTCTCGGTCAGCGCCAAGTGCCGCGAGCCGCGCTTCCAAGTGGTACAGGCGGTCGACCCCCCAGTACCACTCCCCACCGTAATGGAACATGGCGCCAGAGTAATGCTTGAGTTCACGCCGCATGGCTGTGCCCGCATCCACCACAGCCAACGCCTCGTCGGCAGCCGCGCTGCCATGGCGCTGCGCCAACTGATCCATCGCCGCGGCATCACCCCGCCACAGTGCCCCGCTCACGACCGCAGCGACGGTTGGGAAATCATTGTTCGACTGCGCCGCCAAAATACGCGCAGCCAAATCCACATGGTGTGGGTCGGGTGGTTCAGGATGCGCAGGAAAGTGCAATCCATACCCGGGCGCAATACATTGCGAATCGTAGCGCGCCAACCGGGCAAGCATCTCGGGTTCAGGCGCGTTTTTGCCCTCTTGCCCCCGCACCAGATGGCAGTGCAGCTCAATGTCGTATCGCTCGGCGAACCGTTGGAGAACCTGGGCGGTGAGGTAACTGTATCCCTCGTCCACCTGATGGAAATAGTCAACGCGATGGGGCGCACCGGCCTTGACTCGCGTTTGCTCTGCCTTGGCATGACGCGCGTCGACATGGGCCGCGCGCGACAGTCGGCTCATGACACGGGATGTAAGCCAGCGCATGAGACGGCTTGGGTCCATGGTAGCCATCCCACCCTGATCTTTAAATTGCTCAGACACTGAGTGGGCTTCTATTCAGGATCCCGAGAGGGCATCCATGAGCAGTCGCGTAACAATGTCAGCAGCAACTTTGGGAGAAAGCCCCTGGTGCTCGCGCAGGCGATGCCACATTTCAAAAGAGGCTACCGCATGGACCGCCTCACGCTGCTCCCGGGTGAGCTGCGTCGCCTCGGGTACCCAGAGTTCAAATTCCTTGCGCAGCCGCTTCTGATGCCACGCATAGTTTTCCCGAAGCTTGGGAAACCGCCACAGGAGTGATTGGGTACACAGAATGATCTGTCTCAGTTGATCAAAGGCATTGCCATACAAGGCAACCACTCGGGCAACACGCTCGACGAGGGTGCCGGATCGGTCATCCACTTTGAACAGCGCCTCATAGGAGTCGAGCAGCATCTCATCCGCCGCCAAAAACAGCGAGTCCATATCGGTGAAATGCCGGAAAAACGAGCGGATACCCACCCCTGCACGATCAGCAATTTGCTGCGCAGTCGGAACCAGCACGCCCTCGTCCATGAGCGCCAGCGCAGCCTCGATAATAGCGACCTGACTCCGCTCGCTACGCTGCCGTCGACCGTCGGAGGATTGCATCATTTTTAGTGCCAACGGATCGCCTCAAATGTGTGCTGCTAGAGTTATGACAGTGAGTATGCCATGACATGCTGGGCCGCCCAAACCGCGAGGATGATCGGCTTATGTTCTCGCGGCGATGGTAGCGAGATTGGACTGATGCTGCTGTCTATCGACTTGGTAAAAAAACAAGGCGGCGAGCATCGTAGCCCAAAGGCACCACTGCGCCGATATCAGCAACCCCCCCAATTGCCGCAGGGATTCAACGGGCACCTCCTTGGGAACACCACCCTGAGGAAAAGACACGGCAGATAACATGAGCCCCGCGATAAACGTTCCAATGCCTTGATTGGTTTTTCGGATAAAGGTGAGGGCTGAGTAAAATACACCCTCATTACGTCGACCCGTGCGAACTTCCGACTGCTCCACCAGATCCGCCAGCATCGAGAACAAGATGGCCTGCATGGCAATGATAAAGGCGAGATCGAGCGTGTTGATAATGGCCAAGATCGGAAACAGGGCGGGATCACCATTCTCAGGCATCCACCCCATGAGTCGGAAAAAGACCGGCAAGGGCTGCACCGTGAAGGCCACAATGCCCAAACGAATCGCGGCCGGCTTTTTCCCCCATCGCTTGGCGGCCCGGGGCGCCATAACGAAACCGAGGAATGCCGACACCACGACCAAAACAAGCCAGTAGAACATCTCCTGAGAAGAAAACCCCCAGAAGTAGGTCAGCATGAGAAAAGTCAGTGCCGCTGTGAGACCCGAGGCCACCGCACTGGCGATCGAGGATAGAAATAACGCAAAGAAGCTCCTGTCCCGGAGCGTTTCCATAACCTCGCTGAAAACACCTCTAATCCCGTGGGTCGATCGTGGTTTGGGCTCGACCAGCAGGCCAACGCGATGATGGGTGCCCAATGCGGATACCAGAATCGCCAGCAACATTACGCCACTGGCAATCATGCCGCCTGTCTCGTAACCGTCACGATTGAGTGTGCCTAAGGGGTAGCGCTCGGTCGGCACCAATAAGTAGGCATACATAAAAATCGCCATACCCGCTCCACCCACCCACCCAAACAGGGAACGCCAGGCCTGAATTGCCGTGCGCTCGTCGTAATCAGCAGTGAGCTCTGGCATCAGTGCAGAACTAGGCGTCTCGTAGAGGGTAATCAGGGTGCGCACGAAAACGGCCAAAATCAGAAGGTAAAGAAACAGCGCGCCATCGCTCCAATCGGGCGGCTGCCACAGCAGCGCATAGGAGACCGCAACAGGGATGGCTGCCGCATACATAAATGGGTGCCTGCGACCCCACTTTGAGCGTGTATTGTCGGACCAGTACCCGACGATGGGGTCGCCAAACCCATCCAGTAGCAGAGCGATTAGTAGCGCCGTTCCCGCGAGCGCAGGCTCGAGGCCGACTACCGTGGTGTAGAAAAGCAACAAAAAGTAGGCAAAGCCATTGTCTTTTATGCCGTAGGCGACTGCACCGCAACCGTAGGCAAGTCGCACACCGAGGCCCAAGGCTTTGTCGTTTGATGCTCCCGAATCTATCTGCCGACCCTCCGTAACGCTGCCACCGACCTGACGAGTGTCAGACCTTTCATGCGAGCCCGCCGACAGCCAAGATACCAGAATTGGGGTGACGACAGCGGTTTGGCAACCGTTATTTTCCTGCTGCAATCAAGCCCGCTAGAAACGACAGCATTTGTGGCAAAAGTGGCCTCCACATCACACACTGACCTCTGATAATCTATCGCCGTTCTTCAGGGAGAAGCCGGTGTCATGCCGGTGCCGAAGGAGCAACCGCCCCGGTAAACTCTCAGGCAAACGGACCTTAAGAACTTCAAAACTCTGGAGAATGACGCCTCGAGCGTCTGCCGAAGGGATAACGATCTCAGGCACAAGGACAGAGGGGGCATCGCGGCACAAACTATGTGCTGTCGCGGTGCCGGGCCGACCCCGGTATTCTGCTGGGAGGCCTGAGTGGACGAGCTGAAACGACTTCCTCTGCATGCTTTGCACGAGGCGAGGGGCGCCAAACTAGGGCCATTTGCCGGTTATCTGATGCCAGTGCAGTACCCACAAGGGGTCATTGCAGAGCACCTTCATACCCGTTCGAAGGCCTCGCTGTTTGACGTCAGTCATATGGGGCAGATTTTGCTGCCGCGGCAGGCCGACACTGCGCTTGAGACGCTGTCACCGTGCGATATCGAAGGGCTGCCAGAAAACCATCAACGCTACGGGCTATTCACCAATGACCAAGGCGGCGTGATTGACGATTTCATGTTGGTGCGCCGCAGTAGTGACTTGTTTCTGGTGGCCAATGCTTCCAGAAAGTGCCGGGACCTCGAGGTGCTACGGGCAGCGATCGACAACGTTGAAGAGATCAGTGATCGTATCTTGCTCGCCCTGCAGGGCCCACTCGCAGAGCAAGCGCTGGCAAGGCTAGTGCCTGAGATAGTCACCATGCGCTTTCTCACCGCCATTGAGGCGGAATGGGAAAACCGCGATTTATGGATCACCCGATCCGGCTACACCGGTGAGGATGGTTTCGAAATTTCCGCGCCCGCGAATGGGGGCGACGCGCTCTTCGACGCGTTGCTTGCCATGGATGAGGTGGAACTCGCCGGATTGGGGGCCCGCGATACCCTTCGCATGGAAGCTGGCTTGCCGCTGTACGGGCAGGATCTGAACGAAGAAATCTCGCCGGTAGAGGCAAATTTGACGTGGGCCATTGGCAAAGCACGCAGGGTCGGCGGCCCGCGTGAAGGCGGCTTCCCCGGCGACCGACACATCTTTGAGGCGATGGAAAACAGTCCGGCGCGGCGACGTGTTGGTCTCAGGCCTGAAACCAAGGCGCCCATGCGTGCAGGGGTGCCGATTTTCGATCAGAGCGAGGGGGGCAAACGCGTCGGCACGGTCACATCAGGCGGTTATTCGCCCTCCCTCGGTTGCCCGATCGCGATCGGCCTGATCGACGCTTGCGTGCATGAAGACTCACAACTATTTGGCGAGGTGCGCGGCTCGCGGCTTCCCACCACGCAAACACAACTTCCCTTCCTACCCACTCGGTATCGGCGATAAACCCGAATGCTGAAATGGATTATCTATCAACCGGAGATCACGGCGTGAAACAAGAAAACATCAATTTTGTTCCCACTGACTATGACCCCTATGATTTTGCCAACCGCCGCCATATTGGCCCGTCGCCTGAGGAAATGCGGGAGATGCTGGCCGAGCTGGGCGTCGCAAACTTGGACGAGCTCATCGAACAAACTGTGCCGGCTGATCTCCGCCAAGACGCTCCGCTGGATTTCGGCGCGCCGCTGTCGGAGCGGGAATTGATTTATCACCTGCGGCAGGTCGCCAAGAAAAATAAAGTGTTTACCACAATGATTGGGCAAGGGTTCTACGGCACGGTTTGCCCGCCCGCTATTCAACGCAATATTCTCGAGAACCCGTCTTGGTACACCGCCTACACGCCCTACCAGCCCGAGATATCACAGGGCCGACTAGAAGCGCTGCTGAACTTTCAAACAATGGTGACCGACCTGACGGGTCTGGATATTGCCAATGCCTCGCTGCTGGATGAGGCCACCGCCGCAGCTGAAGCCATGACCATGGCACAACGTGTTGCTCAATCAAGCGCCCCCGGGTTTTTTATCGATATTAACTGCCACCCCCAAAACATCGAGGTGATGCGCACGCGAGCCGAGCCACTGGGCATCGAGGTGATTACCGGCGAACCCGACGACTTGGACCCGACTCGAGTCTTCGCTGCCATCTTTCAGTACCCAGGCACCTACGGGCACATCCGCGACTTCAGTAATGCCATCGCCGCGCTCCATGAAGCGGGCGCTATTGGGATTGTCATCGCCGATCCCCTCGCGCTGACCTTACTGAAAGAGCCTGGTGCCATGGGCGCAGACATCGCGGTGGGATCAACCCAGCGTTTTGGCGTGCCGATGGGTTTTGGTGGGCCCTCAGCCGCTTACATGGCTTGCAAAGATGCCTACAAACGCAATTTGCCGGGCCGCATCGTAGGCGTTTCCGTCGATGCCCAAGGCAACAAAGCCTACCGCCTCGCCCTGCAGACCCGGGAACAGCACATCAGGCGCGAAAAGGCGACGTCCAACGTTTGTACTGCGCAGGCGCTGCTGGCCAATATGGCCAGTTTTTACGCCGTTTTTCATGGCCCCGAAGGACTTAAGGCTATCGCCCAGCGGGTCCATCAAAAAACGGTATGCATGGCGGAGGGGTTAAAGGAACGGGGCTTCAAGGTAGAACCGGATGCTTTCTTCGACACCATCACCGTTGATGTTGGGCCGCTACAGGGCGCGATCATCGAGGCTGCTCAGCGTGAGCGCATCAATTTGCGAGTCATCGGCGACAGTCGCATCGGTATTTCGCTGGACGAGAGCACGCTACTCCATGTCATGGAGCGCCTGTGGAAAGCATTTGGCATTAGAGGGAAACAGGCCATTCCTGAACCCGTCTATCGGATCCCCGATTCGCTGCTGCGTCGCTCAGATTATCTGACACACCCCATCTTCCATCTGAATCGCGCGGAAACCGAAATGATGCGCTACATGCGGCGCCTCGCCGACCGCGATCTCGCACTGGACCGCGCGATGATTCCGTTAGGCTCATGCACAATGAAGCTCAATGCGGCCGCGGAAATGATGGCGATCACTTGGCGCGAATTTGCCAACATTCACCCCTTCGCCCCCGCCGAGCAAACTCGTGGCTACGCCGAGCTGATAGACGATCTGAGCGACAAGCTTTGTGCGATTACTGGATACGACGCCCTTAGCCTGCAACCCAACTCGGGCGCTCAAGGGGAATACGCCGGCCTACTCACGATACGCGCTTTTCACCAAGCCAACGGTGAGGCGAACCGAAATATCTGCCTCATACCCGTGTCGGCGCACGGTACCAATCCCGCCTCCGCCCAAATGGCCGGCCTGGAAGTCGCAGTGGTCAAATCTGCGTCGAACGGGGACATTGACGTAGACGACTTCCGTAACAAAGCCGAAGCCGCGGGGGAGCGCCTGGCCGCGTGCATGATCACCTACCCCTCCACCCACGGGGTGTTTGAGGAAACCGTTCGCGAAATCTGCCAGATCACGCATGAATTCGGTGGGCAAGTCTATATTGATGGTGCCAACATGAACGCCATGGTGGGCCTGGTCAGGCCGGGTGATATTGGTGGAGATGTCACCCATCTCAACTTACACAAAACCTTTTGCATCCCCCATGGTGGAGGTGGTCCCGGGGTCGGGCCTATCGGCGTAAAAGCCCACCTTGCGCCTTATCTTCCCGGTCGTACCGAGAACGAAGCAACCGTGGGCGCCGTGAGTGCCGCGCCACAGGGGTCGGCTTCTATTCTCCCTATTTCCTGGGCCTATATCTTGATGATGGGCGGTGCGGGGTTAACGCAAGCCACCAAGATTGCCATTCTCAATGCCAACTACATCGCCAAGCGCCTGGAGGGCAGCTTTGATATTTTGTTTCGCGGTAAACATGGTCGTGTAGCGCACGAATGTATTCTCGATACCAGACCCTTTTCAGAGCGTGCGGGCATATCGGTAGACGATATCGCGAAACGGCTGATCGACAACGGCTTCCATGCGCCGACAATGAGTTGGCCGGTCGCCGGCACGCTGATGGTAGAACCCACCGAGAGCGAAACCAAAGCGGAACTGGATCGCTTTATCACTGCCATGCTGTCTATCCGCGAAGAAATTCAGGCGATTGAAAACGGCGACAGTGATCCCGAGAACAACCCGCTGAAGCATGCGCCGCACACGGTCAATGCCTTAATCGGCGAATGGGACAGACCGTATAGTCGCGAGCAGGGTTGCTTCCCCCCCGCTAGCTTTAGAGTCGACAAATACTGGCCGCCCGTGGGGCGCGTCGATAATGCCTGGGGAGACCGCCATCTGGTATGCACCTGCCCTCCGCTTGAGGAATATGCCGAGGGCTAGAACTTCAATTCCGGCAGGTTGGCAAACAAGCGGAGCGACTCTGGATTGGCCAAGGCATCTTGATTGGCCACAGTCTCACCGTGCACCACTTTTCTGACGGCTAACTCAGCAATCTTGCCGCTAATCGTGCGGGGGATATCCGCCACCTGAACGATCTTCGCCGGCACATGCCGCGGCGTCGTATTTGCGCGTATTTCCGAACGAATCGCATCGCATAGCGCGTCACTCAACACATCACCCTCGCGTATAACAACGAACAGCACCACACGAACGTCGTCCTGCCAGACCTGGCCGACTACCACGCTGTCCAAGACCTCGGGCACGCGTTCTACCTGTCGATAAATCTCCGCGGTGCCAATCCGCACCCCACCCGGATTGAGCACGGCATCGGATCGACCATGAATAATATATCCCCCCTCGGGTGTAACCTCGCCGTAATCACCGTGTGCCCATACATCGGGCCATCGAGAAAAGTAGGCATCGTGGAACTTCTCATCATCGGGGTCCTGCCAAAAGCCCACCGGGCAAGAGGGGAACGCTTGGGTACAAACCAGCTCGCCCTTTTCACCTGTCGCGGCGACTCCCTCTTCATTCCAGATTGCCGTGGCCATCCCTAAACCCGGCGCCTGAATCTGGCCGGCATAAACCGGTAGGGTCGGCACGCCCCCCACGAAGCAAGAGACAATATCAGTGCCACCGGAAATGCTGGCCAAATGCAGATCCGATTTAAACGCCCGGTATACCCACTCAAAGCCCTCGTGCGGCAAAGGCGAGCCCGTCGATAAAAGGGTTTTCAGGGAAGCTAACGAGTGCTCGGCCGCTGGAACGACCCCCGACTTCTCTAGCGCCCCCAAATATTTCGCGCCCACCCCAAATACTGTGATCCGCTCTTCATCAATCGCATCAATGAGACGGCGCCCCTCTCGGGCAAACGGTGAACCGTCATAAAGAATCAAGGTCGCACCGCGCGCCAGTCCGCTCACTAACCAGTTCCACATCATCCAGCCGCAGGTGGTGAAGTAAAAAAACCGGTCGCCCCTCTCGATGTTCGCGTGCAGCGCGTGCTCCTTGGCATGCTGCAACAACGTGCCGCCGACGCCGTGAACGATGCATTTGGGAACACCTGTCGTTCCCGATGAATAGAGAATAAATAAGGGGTCGTTAAATTTG
The DNA here is from genome assembly GCA_964217615.1 of Luminiphilus sp. Lineage (GTDB taxonomy): Bacteria > Pseudomonadota > Gammaproteobacteria > Pseudomonadales > Halieaceae > Luminiphilus. The sequence continues at coordinate 3,127 of CAXPKH010000039.1, read as the reverse complement.
CGGGGTACGAACTGCAGTGGCCAGGTGCTATCGGTCATGCAATCCTTCCACAGCATGGCGTGCTTAATACCCAAAATATCTGGGTCCGAAGACAATTTTGGCACGACAACCACCGCCTCGATCGCGGGAATGGCATCGGCAATCCGCGCTATCCGTTCTAGGGAGTCAACAGGCTTGCCGTTGTAGCGATACCCATCGGCGGCGAACAAAAACCGTGGCGCAATTTGCCCAAAACGATCCACGGCGCCCTGAATGCCAAAATCAGGCGAGCAGGAAGACCACACGCCACCCAGACTGGTCGTGGCCAACATCGCGACAACCGTCTCGATAACATTTGGCATGAAACCCGCAACGCGATCACCCGGTCGAATACCGCGCTCACGAAGCCAATTCGCAAGCTTGGCCACCTCCTGGCGTAATTGCCCATAGGTCAGCGTACGCCGTGCGGATCCCTCGTCGATTTCAACCAGTGCCTCGACATCATCATCACACCGGAGCAGGTTTTCTGCGTAATTCAAGGACGCTTCGGGGAACCACTGGCAGCCGGGAAGCCGAGCGGGGTCAGTGCAAATCGTATCGCCGGCGACCCCCTGAACCTCAGTGAATTCCCAGACTGCACGCCAGAACGCAGCGGGCGACTCCGTAGACCAACGGTGCAGTGCGAAATAATCTCCGCCCGCATCGAACCCCGTCGAAGCACGCACTGATCCCATAAATTCAGTCAGCAGAGCCGCAGCAATGCGTGTTTCAGATGGCATCCAGAGCATGTTATTGGGCGTCGTGTTCACAGGTTCGCAATCGATAACACCAGCTTACCCCGTGTCCGGCGACTCTCCGATCGAAGATGCGCCTCTACGGCTGCCGTCATCGGCAGCGTCTCTATTTGAGGCAGCGGTAAAATATCCTGTTCATAGAGCGCTCCAAGCTCTGACAACATCGCGCCATCCGCACGGTGATGGATAAACTCAGCGCGAATGCCTCGATCGCTAATATCACGCATGTCTGGTGGTTCGTTATTCATATACGCTACCGCGCCACCACTTTTCGTGATCCTAATCGCCGCTTCGTCTGTCCCATCTCCCAGCAGAGCCTCGAGCACCATATCGACACCCTCGGGCTCGGCGCTGAGGATGGCGCTTTCGTAGGATTCCTTCTGATAATCGATCACCACATCGGCGCCGAGGGCGCGCACATAGTCGGCATTGGCGGCGCTTGCGGTCGTATAAACAGTCGCGCCTAGATATTTGGCCATGGGAATCGCCACGCTACCCACCCCGCCCGCTCCCGCCTGAATCAGCACGGTCTTTCCAGCACTCAAACGCCCGAATTCCAGCAGCGATTGCCAAGCCGTGAGACTAACGAGTGGGATGCCGGCCGCCTGAGCAAAAGACGCGTTAAGGGGTTTCCGCGCGATCGCGGTGGCGTCTACCGGAGCAAACTCAGCGTAAGTGCCATGCTGGATCGACCAGGTGAACGCCAGTCCCATGATCTCGTCTCCCACCTGCCAATCGGCCACCGCCTCACCGACTTCCGCAATACGACCGGAGAAGTCGAAACCGGGCGTCACGGGGAAGGTGCGCTGGATGTATTCCTGCAGTTCACCCGCGCGAAGACGTCGATCGATCGGATTCACTCCCGCGGCTGCGACCTCGACTAACACCTGCTCAGCACTGCAGCTGGGCTTTTCTAATTCGCCTATCTGAAGGACATCAGCGGTCCCATGACTCTCGTAATAAACAGCGCGCATGGCTTTTCTCAATCGGCAATGGTCAGGGTTGAACTATAACGCCCAGACAGGCCCCAGATCCTCCCGGGACAGACAAATCACAGCGAGACGAGATGGCCGCCAGTAAGGGGTGGCTACCAGCGCGCGCTGGGGCATACTATCCGATGCCCTAACATGAGGAGAGTGCCGGATGAAAAGTCGCGCCGCCGCTGGGGATATGACGAGATGCAGCCACAAAGAGCGTCGGCTCAGCCCGCTGCAACTGTTCTCAAGAGAAACCTTCCCGCTAATACGATTGCTGCTGGTCGTCTCGGTGTCAGTGGCCGTGCTGCTACCGTCAGCCCATGCCACCAATTCCCGACCTGAGCTTGAGTCAGTGATGGACATGTTGATCAAATGGCTGCCCGGTGAGTTCTCTTCAAAACCACAGCTCGAACTCGAGAGGCAATATGGCGCGCCTCCAGATGGGGAACATTACGACTGGTATCGTATTTTTGCGCGGATAAACGCGCCGCATATTGGCGAGCATGTGATCTATGGACAACTTCACATCGGTGACAAAAACCAGCCGATCGTGCCGGGTACGCAGGTGCTCTATATCATTTCAATCGACGAGGAGCATATGGCGGTCAGTGTAAGCGGGCGCCGAATCGCCAATCCGGAACAGTTTGCCTTTGCGCATGAGCACCCCGAATTGTGGGCAACCATGGCGATTGACCCCGATTACGGCGGTAATTGTGATTTCCGCTGGCGACTTCATGGCAATCAGATCGTTGGCCGATTGGCGCAAAAAGGCGAAGCCGCCATTGACGGAAATTGCTCCATGACCTCAAAAAAGAGTGGCATCAATATGACGTGGGATGCGGAATGGGTGCTGAATGACCGGGAGCTCTGGATTTACGATAACGGTTATTTGGATGATGGCGCCTTATTTCAGGGTCGAGAGGACCGAACGCACATTCGTCTGACTCGGGTGGAATGACATGCGCGTCTTGCGCTGCTTATCGATCATCATTTTCGTTTCAGCGGGAAATGCCAACGGTAACGATGCATTGTGTGAAATAGCGAGTACAGACCGCGATTTCCAGCGGTGCGCCGTTTGCCATACCAAAACACCCGAAGCCGGTCATCTCTCCGGCCCCAATCTGTGGGGGATCGTTGGCCGTCGAGCGGGCTCTGCTGAAGGCTACACCTACTCCCGCGCCATCGCCGACTCTGGCGTGATCTGGAACGAGGGCTCCCTGCGCCAATATCTCTCCCAACCGAGTCAGTTTCTGCCGGGCAACCGGATGATGATGACACCGATTCAGGATACCGAGGAGCTGGATCGCATCATCTGTCACTTGAAATCGCTGTCAGAGTAATTCGCCTCGATCGTCAGCGGGCACGGCTGGCACTGCC
>CAXPKH010000038.1:0-6896 GCA_964217615.1 Luminiphilus sp. | reverse complement strand
AATGTCGCGGCGCAAATCGAAGCGATCTGCAACGTGATTGGCGTAACGTTCTATCTCGGGCTGACCGGCATAGCGTTCTGTCCAATCCCATTCTTGCTCCAGCTCTTTTGAGAAGGAGTAGGAGTATTCAACGCACTCGATATCAACGCGCGCACCGGGGTAGCGGTTCCAGTACCAGGTGCCGCCTACACCACTGCCGATTTCAAAACACCGTACGCTGAGACCCGCTGCTCGAGCACGATGGATCATATAGAGCCCGGCAAAACCTGCGCCAACGATGACCATATCGACGGATGTCGTGTTTTGGGTTTGCCCCATGATTACTATGGATTTCCCTTATTTACGGCGACTAGCACGGTAGCAGAAGAGGCAGTTGCCCGCGTAACGTAATACCTGGTGAAGATGGCTAGGAGGTGCCAAATCCTGCCAGCTCTCTCCAGAAATCACGATAGTCGTAATCGGTTTCGAGCGCCAGATTCAGTGTGTTATACGAAGAAAAATCGCTTACGACATGGGTTAATTGGACGATTCCTTTGTCGGTCAGGCCCTGATCACGCAACGCTTGCACCTGCTCATCGGTCACGCCTGCTGGGTCCTGATTCACTTGTAGCGCATAGTTCAGTACGGCCGTGAGGCGTTCCCCCTCAACCGCTGCCACACCCGCTTGCAATAGCGAACCCACATAATCTTCGGCGGTGCCTAAGCCATAGTTCAGGATGGTGCAGAAAGCGGCGGTGCAATAAGGGCAGCCATTGGCCTGTGATACCAGAATTCCTACGTGCTGAATTTCCTCCATGGAGAGCTCGCCCATTTGCCAGAGGACTTTGGTCGCGCCCAGTTTGGCGGTGAAAAACTCGGGGAAGTTCAGCTCAACATAGAAATGGTTCGGCACGCTGCCTTCCATTTCAGTCACCCAGGCAAAGATCTCGGCGACCGCGGGATCGGTCACATGCTCGGGTCTGGGCAGGGCAACTCTAGCCATGCGGCACCTCCTGCAATGGATGCGCCCGCCTGCGTTCACCGCACAGGCGAGCGCGCAAACTTAAAAAGATTTGCGAACCTCAACGCGCCATTGGCGGCCTCGGTTATAAACACCCTCGAGCGATTGGAAAGCGGTGCCATAGACGCCGGTCACCAAGTATTCTTTATCAGAGAGATTGGTACCCGAAAGAATAACCGTCCAATCACCTTCCGTATTGGTCCACCGTGCACTGGCATCGATCAGGCTGTAGGAATCTGTCTCGAGTAGCGGTGTGTTATAGGCGTCGTTGAAGGTTTCAGAGCGATAGCTCCAGTCGCCCCGCAACAAAAGGGTGCCCGTGTCGCCGAGCGAAAACTCTTTGGATAAGCCGAGACTGGCGGTAGTTTCGGGCACACGCTCAAACTCATTGCTTTGCAAAATCAAAGTGTTGGCGGTGTCGATACTGTCGTACTCCGCATTGAGTAGCGACAGACTTCCCTCGACAAACCAACCCTCAGCCGGCGAGGCAAAGAGCTCCACCTCGAAACCTTCGATGCTGGCTTCCCCGATATTCTGGGTTACTGGCGCGACGCTGTTAAATACCTGCACCTGCAGTTCTTCGTAGTCAGTCTGGAAGAAGGCGCCGTTTAACTTAAGGCGACCGTCGAGCAAGTTCATTTTGAAGCCAGCTTCGAGCACTTCAACAAACTCGGGCTCGTAGGTTGGTATCAAATCGATATCTGGCGTACCCGGGGGCGCGGTAAACGGTGGCACGATGGGTGGAAACACCCGTTGTGTAAAACCGCCCGACTTAAAGCCTTCGGAATAGGTCGCGTAAAGCATGATGCTGTCACTTAAATCGAAAGACAGGTTCGCCATGGGGGTGAATTCCGAAATCGATATCTCCTTTTCCAGCAGGGGCAAGATGCGTGACCCGGCCTGCAGGAAAGGCGCGTCGAGTGCGGCCAGCGGATTGCCAGGAGGTACCACATTGCTGATGCCGGCGAAGTAATTGTTATAGATGATTTGGTCGGGGGTGAACGCCTTGTCCTCGTCGGTGTAACGTCCTCCGAGGGTCAGGTGCAGTCGGTCTGTCACATCAAAGGTGGCTTGCGCAAACGCGGCCCAGGAGGTGTTGTCGAAAGCACCGCCCGAGCGGAAGTTTGAAACGGTGAAATCGAGGGTGTTGACGTTGTCGCCGTCCTCAGAAAAGTAATAAAGCCCCAGAATCCAATCCAGCCGCTCATGGGTGCCGATCAGCTGCAGCTCCTGAGTAAACTGTTCTTGGTCGAGTGTGTCCTCGAACTGCGAAATGCGATGCGGAGAGTGGTCGCCATCGCGCGCAAAATCTGATTCCAGCTCGCGATAAGCCGTGATCGATTTCAGTGCCAAGCTGTCGGACAGATTGAAATCCAGCGTGGCAGATAAACCGAAGACATCAGTCTCGGAATACGCGGGCGCCGACCCTTCATTGGTGCCATCCGCTCCGATGTAACGACTGTCATAACAGTTAGGTGATGCCGGATTGTAGGTGATGCCATTGCCGGCGGGATCCGTTACGGCACAGGGCTGGCCCGGGCCCATGGCCGCGGCCGTCACGTTATGGATAAATGCCATGGGGGGTGGCGGTGCCAACACCACACCCTGAAGCTGGCTGAGATCAGTAAAGTCGATCCCGATAAGTTGCATCGCAGGGCCGTTCTCGCGATCTCGGGTCATGTCTGCGGTAATCAATGCAGAGAAATCATCATTGGGCTGGAAGGCCAATGACACTCTCCCCGTGAAAGTGTCGTCATTGCCGAGATCGATGCCGTCACTCCGATCAACGTAGCCATCCTGCGTCATTGAAGCCACGGTGGCTCGCAACGCGACAGTGTCGCTGACAGGAAGGTGCACGGTTCCGCGCAAATGTACCAGGCTGTCGGTCCCAGCAGCTGCGGCAAGGTTACCCTCGAATTCACCACCGGGTTGGGGTTTGCGCGTGGCAATTGAGATCGCGCCGCCAATGGTATTGCGGCCAAACAATGTGCCCTGGGGACCGCGCAAGACCTCGAGCCGATCGATATCGACAATATCGAGGATCGCGCCGACCGATCGCGCCACGTAAACCCCATCCACGTAGAGGCCTACACCGGGTTCAGTCGTAGGTAGGAATTCTTTTTGCCCTACACCGCGTAGGTAGATCGCTGCAGAGTTCGAGGCGCCACCAAAGCTTGGGTTGTTCTGCAAGGTGAGGCTCGGCACAAACCGCTCAATCTGGTCCAAGCTGTCCACTCCTCGGTAGTCCAGTGTCTCACCCGTGAATGCAGAGACTGCAATGGGCGCCTCCTGCAGCCCTTCTTCAATCCCGCGGGCGCTTACTACAATTTCTTCCATCAACTTCGCCGTGGAAGAGGATGCACCGTCCTGCGCATTGGTTAGGCCAGAGAAGCTGGCGGTAGTGACTGCAAGGGCAGTCGCGAGGGCATTACGTGTGTAAAAAGAATCCATATCGATGTCCATCTGGGAAATGTCGTTAGTTTCTGGTTTGGAGTTTAGGCATCTATTTTGGGAACGTGTTTCATTGCCTCTGCGATGACGTCATCGGACAAATCCAAATCCACCATGTCACCCGCGAGGAATTTCTCGTAGGCGGCAAGATCCAGATGCCCGTGTCCGCACAGCGCGGTCACGATGACTTTTTCTTCTCCCGATTCCTTGCAGGCCATAGCCTCGCGAACTGCAGCGGCAATGGCGTGAGTGGGTTCGGGTGCGGGCACGATGCCTTCGGTGCGAGCAAATTTCAGCGCGCCGTCGAAGCATTCGGTTTGCGGAATGGAGATCGCCTCAACCAGGCCCAGCTCGTAAATGTGAGAGACCAGCGGTGCCATACCGTGATAACGAAGGCCGCCGGCGTGGATCGGCTCAGGGATAAACGTTGCGCCGAGCGTGTGCATTTTCATCAGTGGCGTGAGACCTGCCGTATCTCCAAAGTCATAGCGATACTCGCCCTTGGTCAGGGTGGGGCAGGCCGCGGGCTCGACGCAGCGGATCACCGGGTTCATTTTGCCCGCCAGTTTCTCCCGCAAAAACGGAAAGGCCAGACCACCAAAATTTGATCCGCCCCCGGTACATCCAACCAGCACATCAGGGGTTTCACCTACCTTGGCCAACTGCAGCAGCGCTTCTTCACCAATAATCGTCTGATGCAGTAGCACATGGTTCAAGACACTGCCCAGCGCGTAGCGCACGGTAGGATCTTCCACCGCTTCACCGACTGCCTCAGAGATGGCAATGCCGAGTGAGCCGGGATGATCAGGATCCTGGGCTAGCAGTTGCTTGCCATATTCAGTGACGTCAGAAGGGCTGGGATGCACAGCGCCGCCCCAGATCTCCATCATGGTGCGGCGGTAGGGTTTGGCACGAAAAGAAGCAGCGACCTGCCAGATTTCACACTCAAGTCCGAACTGCGCGCACGCGAACGCCAGCGAGCTTCCCCACTGGCCCGCCCCGGTTTCGGTGGTGAGCTTGCGGATACCCTCCTGCGCGTTGTACCAAACTTGAGGTACCGCGGTGTTTGGTTTGTGTGAGCCCGCCGGGCTGACACCTTCATATTTGTAATAAATGCGGGCCGGTGTATCGAGCAGTTTTTCCAATCGGTGAGCGCGAAAGAGCGGGCTTGGCCGCCAAAGCCGGTAAACGTCCAGTACCTCGCCCGGGATATCAATATAGCGTTCAGCAGACATCTCCTGCTCAATCAGCGCTTTTGGGAAGAGCGCAGCAAAATCATCGCCAGTCGCAGGCTGGTGTGTTCCCGGATGTAGCGGGGGCGGTGGCGGTGCGGGTAAGTCCGCCACGATGTTGTACCAACGTGTTGGCATCTCTGATTCATCGAGCAGAATTTTGGTAGGCGTCGTCATGTGGGCTTCCATCGGTGAACGTGTGTTTCGGGTGTCCGGAGCCGCTGTGCAAACGGCGGATTGCGAATCATAAGCCAGTGAGCTTGTGAAGCAAGTCAATCTGACTGTCGAAACACAGCACAAAAACCCCACAGTTGTGCGTCTATCGGCCCTTCATTTAAGGCGTTAGACTCCGTGCCCGTTCCAGAGTCGCGCCGAGGCAACGTCATGTCTATTAGCGTGTTCGATTTGTTCAAAGTGGGTATTGGCCCATCGAGTTCTCATACCGTGGGCCCGATGCATGCGGCCCGACAGTTTGCGGTGGCCCTAGAGACAGAAGGTGCTCTCGGCCCGTGTCGGCGCGTCACGGCTGAACTCTTTGGGTCCCTCGGAGCCACCGGCGCGGGCCACGGCTCTCCCAAGGCGATTATTTTGGGCCTTGAGGGAGACACGCCCGATGCCGTCGATATAGAGCGGATAGAGAGCCGTATTGCCGCGGTGCGAGAGGGCGGCGGTGTGACCCTGCTCGGTACTCACGTTATCGATTTCAACTATCGCGACGACCTGGTGATGCATCGCACCGAGACCTTGCCATTTCATGCGAATGGCATGCGTTTCACTGCTTACGACAATAGTGGTGAGGTGATTGCCACCCGCGTTTACTACTCGGTCGGAGGTGGTTTTGTGGTCGACGAATCCGCCACCGACGGCGACATCATCGTCGATGACCCAACACCTGTGCCTTATCCATTTACCACCGCGGAAACGCTGCTCGCGCAGTGCCGGGAACATGGCCTATCAATCAGCGCCTTAATGCTCGCCAACGAAAAAGCTTGGCGAAACGAGGCCGATATTCGCAGTCAATTACTCGCTTTGTGGCAAGTGATGGCGGACTGTATTGACCGGGGTTGTCGCACTGAGGGTGTGATGCCGGGGGGGCTAAAGGTCAAGCGGCGGGCGGCGCAGCTCTACCGACAGTTAAAGAGTCAGGGCGACTCATTGGGTGATGCCTCCCTCAACACCATGGATTGGGTGACCCTGTATGCGCTGGCGGTTAACGAGGAAAACGCGATGGGTGGTCGTATTGTCACCGCGCCGACCAATGGCGCGGCTGGTATCATCCCGGCGGTTTTAAAGTACTACCTGCATCACTGTCAGGGCGCCAGTGACGACGATGTCTGCCGATTTTTGCTCACCGCGGGGGCGATTGGCATTCTTTATAAAATCAATGCCTCAATATCTGGCGCTGAAGTGGGCTGTCAAGGTGAGGTGGGGGCCGCCTGCTCGATGGCGGCCGGGGCGCTTGCCGACGCATTGGGGGGTACACCCGCTCAAGTCGAGAATGCCGCTGAGATCGCGATGGAGCACAACCTCGGCTTAACCTGCGACCCCATTGGCGGACTGGTTCAAGTGCCCTGCATTGAGCGCAATGCGATGGGGGCCGTAAAGGCGATTAGCGCCGCGCGAATGGCCTTGCGGGGTAGCGGAGAGCATTTTGTGTCGCTGGATCAGGTGATTAAAACCATGCGCGACACCGGCCGTGACATGCAGGACAAATACAAAGAAACCTCTCGAGGCGGGCTGGCCATCAATGTGTTGGAAGTTCCCGTCAGCTTGATCGAGTGTTGACGCCTGAGAGTGGCGCGCTAGTCTCGATGGCCTTGGTGCCATCGCCCGTTCGCAAGGAGCGGCATTTTACTTCGATCCATCTAAAGCTATCGACACCCATCACCTTTGGAGGACCGAGCGCTGGCAACGCTCCCAAGCCTCAGAGCGTACCTGTCCGGTGCGGGGTCGAGCGGCCGGCAATTGCTCGGTATTGAGCGCTACAATCTGCCAGACGTTGTGCTGCAATCTCCAAGACCCAGTCGGTAGCCGGAACGTCAGCTTCGAAGTGACCATATTGGTCCGTCCCTCGCACCAGCAGCGTCGTGTCGACATGGGCTTTGAGCTGCCGCATGCTGGGTCGGATGTATTGGATGTTCAGCCCAATACGCCGGTCTGCGCTACGGTTGGGTGAGGAGCGGTGGATGGTCCATCCGTGGTGCAAAGAGACC
>CAXPKH010000037.1:0-19666 GCA_964217615.1 Luminiphilus sp. | reverse complement strand
CACGACCATATCGTGGTTGAAGAGGATGACCACGTCATTCTGTTTCTTACCGATCGCTCGCAAATTCCAGCGGTCGAAAAACTCTTTGCGGTGGGCTTCGGCTTTATCTGATGCAGTTTGCCATGGCCTTTAAAATCATTGGCGTTCTGCTGATGCTATTCAGTAGCGCCATGCTTCCGTCGCTTATTTTTTCTCTCACTCAAGGGGATGGCGTGGAGTCCGCTTTCGCTACCGGCTTTAGCATGACCCTTCTGGCGGGTGTGCTGCTGTGGCTGCCAACACGCGGCCTGAAGCGAGATTTAAATATTCGCGATGGCTTTTTGGTGACGGCGCTTTTCTGGTTGGTGTTGGGCGTCTTTGGTGCGATTCCCTTCTGGCTTACACCCGCGCTAGGGCTCTCTGGCGCCGCATCAGTTTTTGAATCGATATCCGGACTCACCACCACGGGCGCCACGGTCATTACGGGCTTGGACGGCCTACCTCAATCTCTGCTGCTGTATCGGCAACTGCTCCAATGGCTGGGCGGTATCGGGATTGTCGTGCTCGCAGTTGCCGTGCTACCAATGCTAGGCATTGGCGGCATGCAACTTTATCGCGCGGAAAGTGCCGGCCCTTCCAAAGAGCGCAAGTTAACGCCCCGGATCACCAGCACCGCCAAAGCACTCTTTGGCGTCTACTTATTACTCACCGCCGCCTGCGCAGCATCCTATTTTTTTGCGGGAATGACGGCGTTCGACGCGGTTTGTCACGCGTTTTCCACCGTCGCCATCGGCGGATTTTCGACCCATGACGCCAGCTTGGGTTACTACGAACAAAACAGCGTCTTGTTGATCAGTTCCTTTTTTATGGTGGTATCCGCCGTTAATTTCGGGCTGCATTTTATCGCAATTCAGCGTCGCGATATTCGGGTGTACGCCCATGACTCAGAGACCGCCTTTTTTCTGACGGTGATCGCCTTGGCCACCTGCGTGATCTGCGTGCTACTGGTATTGACCGAGACATTTAATGTGGAAGACAGCTTGATTCATGGCCTGTTCCAGACGATCTCCATTGCCACCACAACCGGCTTCACGACGCAGGATTTTTCCGTGTGGCCGTTATTTTTGCCCGTACTGCTCCTGATGTTGAGCTTCATGGGCGGCTGCGTGGGGTCCACCGGTGGCGGGATGAAGGCAATGAGAATCCTGCTCATTTTTCGTCAGGGGGTGCGCGAACTCAAACAGTTGCTCCACCCAAATGCCATTATTCCCCTCAAGATTGACTCCCGTCGCGTACAGCCCGAAATCATCAGCGCCGTCTGGAGTTTTTTTGCCGTCTATATGTTCTGCTTTGTTTCCATATGGCTTGCATTGCTGGCGACAGGCCTAGACTTCTCATCGGCATTTTCAGCAGTCGCCGCGACTTTGAATAATTTGGGACCGGGCCTCGGAGAGGTCGCGAGCAATTACGCTGGGGTCAGCGAACCGGGCAAGATCATCTTGTGCTTGGCCATGCTGATGGGCCGGCTCGAAGTCTTCACGCTGCTTGTGCTGTTCACCCCGGCGTTCTGGCGAGATTGAGGGGGCCGGTGTCGGCCGCACGAATCGTAACTGATCACTTTAATCCCCGCGATTGCTGAATCACTTCATACGCCGCCGTGATTTCCTGCGCTCGCTCGGTGGCGACCTTGAGTAATTCGTCGGGAACGCCCTCCGCAATCAACTTGTCGGGATGATTTTCACTCATCAGCTTTCGGTAGCGGCGCTTTAACTCACTGTTGGACACATCGGGCGCCAATCCAAGCGCCGCATACGCCGTATCCAGCCCAGAAGGCTCCTGCACTCCCGGACGTTGCCGGCCACCCTGCTGCTGATAGGCCCGCTGCTGAAATTGTGCCTGAGCATTGATCATTGAGAGGAGCTGATCAATCTCCCTGCGTGGCACAGAGAGTAGTGACGCGACTTGATTTAACGCGTTGCGCTCCGCCGGGGACAATGTCCCATCGGCGAGCGCGATACCGGCCAGAAAAGCCAATAGCGTGTGTTGGGCCTGGCGGCGTCCGCCCAGGCATTCCTTGAATCGAGAGACCGTGAAAGACGGATCGAAGCCCGTCGCAGACCCCGCCTTGAAATGCGAGATGGCGGTGCGGCGTTGCTCCGCATTGAGCCTAAGCTGCACAAAGAGGTTTTCTGTTTGCGCTATTTCCGCTTCCGAAACCCGACCATCCGCTTTGGCGACGTATCCCAATAAGGTAAAGGTCGTCTCAAAAAATTGCGCGCGCATCAGATTTGCGGCGTCGGGCCCCGACAGTTGAAGCGCCCGCCAAAGCCCTCGGTCAAAGGCGTGCCCCAGCACCAGTCCGAACAATAGGCCAACCGGGCCGAAAGCCAAGAACCCCATCGCCCCCGCCAGTAGCTTCCCCGTCACCTGCCTCATCCGACGGAGCCGCCTTCGTCCAGTAACGGGTGGTCTGTCCAATTGTAGTAATCCACCTGTCCGAATGGCTGAACCTTGAACCGCTTGTACTGCCACTGATACTGCGTCTCGTTACCCATAATCAGCTTTTCCACGCCGCGATTGATCGCCGCAAGCGCTTCTTGGGGAGAGTCACCATAGACCCCTTCCTCTGCCGCTCGGTACACGGCACGAAAACCGGTGGGCGTCCGCAGCACTGCGCCCATGACCGCCGCTGCTCCAGAGCGCTTTATCAAGTTATAAGACAGCGTTGCGGTGAAGCAGTCGACACCAAAAAAAGGGGCATTCAGTCCGCCCTGAATCTCGCGCGGCACTTGATCGGGCAAAACGCCGGTGATCTCGCCACGGCGCACTGCGCGCACGAGCTCGGCAAGCCCGCGAGGTGTCGTGGGCACCAAGCTGCCGCCTGTTCGCTGTCGGCCCTTGTGAACAAGCTGATCGAGCTTTTTCAGGGCGAGAGGCTCATAGAGCGCGACCAGATGGCCCAGCGTCGCAACATGCATCCCCAGCAACTCCCAATTTCCCAGATGAGGGCCAAGCACAATCACCCCCCGACCCGATTCCAGCGGCTCGGTAATGCACTCGAGGCCATCTACCTCGATCAACGGGGCAATTTTCTCCCAGGGGTGAACCCATAAGCGCCCCATCTCTGCCATCAATTCTGCCGTTGACTGCACACTTTGCTTGGCAACGCGACGCCTTTCAGCCGGCGTCCAATCTGGATAGGCCAGCTCGAGGTTTCTGATCGCCACGCGCCGCATCCGGGGATTGAAAAAGAAAAGCAAGGCACCGACTCGCCGCCCCAGCGCTCGCGCCCAAGCGAGCGGGAGACATCGCGTAACGGTCATCATCAGGTGTATGAGCAGGATGACTATCCATTCCAGCCAGATGGGTTTTGGTGAGGCGGCCATAAACTAGCGTTTTCTACAGGTAATCTTCCGGAAAATTGATTTTGAAATGAGCATCGCAGTTATACTAACCCTTCACACTGATTTTGGGCTGTTTCCGTGGTTCCCGCGACTTTTCAAGACGTAATCCTGCGACTGCAGGACTATTGGGCTGGCCATGGATGCGTTGTGCTGCAGCCCCTGGACATGGAGGTCGGCGCCGGGACATTTCATCCGGCGACGTTCCTACGCGCCCTGGGTCCAGAAAACTGGAACGCCGCCTATGTGCAACCCAGCCGGCGACCCGCAGATGGTCGGTACGGGGAAAACCCCAATCGCCTCCAACATTACTATCAGTTCCAAGTCGTCATGAAGCCGTCGCCCGAGGATTTCCAAGATCTTTATCTCGGTAGCCTTTACGCGCTGGGAATCGATCCGCTGGAGCACGACATCCGCTTTGTCGAGGACAACTGGGAATCGCCGACGCTGGGCGCATGGGGCCTGGGATGGGAAGTCTGGCTAAACGGCATGGAAGTCAGCCAATTTACTTATTTCCAGCAAGCCGGCGGACTGGAGTGTTATCCGGTCACGGGAGAGTTGACCTATGGCCTCGAGCGGATCGCTATGTATTTGCAAGACGCCGACTCGGTTTACGATCTCGTCTGGGCCGACACCCCCTCAGGGGCAGTGACCTACGGCGATGTTTATCTTCAAAACGAAGTAGAAATGTCCTCCTACAACTTCCTGGAGGCAGATGTCGATAACCTGTTTTCCCAGTTTGAGTTCTACGAGCAGGAGGCGCGGAGGCTGGCGGAAAAAAAACTCCCCTTACCCGCCTACGAGGCGGTGATGAAAGCGTCTCACACGTTTAATTTGCTCGATGCCCGCCACGCTATCGGCGTCACAGAACGGCAACGGTACATCCTCAGGGTGCGCACACTGGCTCGAACAGCAGCCATTGCTTACGTTGCCGCGAGGGGTGCGTTGGGGTTTCCGATGGCCCATCCGGATCTGGCCGCTGCGGCATTAGCAGCGCTTGAGCCCCAAGACGGAGCCCCGGCATGAGCGCCAAAGACCTGTTGTTTGAACTCGGCACCGAGGAGCTTCCCGCTGGCGAAATATCGGGTATGGCAAGCGCTCTGGTCGATTCGGTCGCAGGGGATCTTGAGAAACACGCGCTGAATTATTCCGATGTGGCGCAATTTTCGACGCCGCGACGCCTCGCGGTTTTGGTGCGGGACGTGGCGCTCCGAGGGCCGGATCAGGAGCGACACGTTGTTGGTCCGCCGGTCACCGCAGCGCGTGATGACGAAGGCCGATGGACGCCTGCCGCAGAGGGATTTGCGCGCAAACAAGGTATCGACACATCAGCGCTCACTATCTCAGAGGAAAATGGCATTGCACGCATCACCGCTCATATTGTGCAGCCGGGAGCCAGCGCTCGAGATGTCATCCCCGATATCGTCAAAAATGCCGTCAATGCCATACCGATATCAAAACGTATGCGGTGGGGGCGCTCGCGGGACGAGTTTCTGCGCCCCGTGCAATGGCTAGTACTACTTTTTGGTGAAGAAGTGTTGCCCTATGAGCAGTTTGGTCTCAACGCCGGCAGAGAAAGTCGCGGACACCGCTTTCACCACAACGAAGCTGTCTCCCTGCACCAAGCCTGCGACTACGAATCCCTACTTCGTGATGCAAAGGTTATCGTCAACGAAGCAGAACGCCGACAGGTCATTACTGAGCAAGTTGCCGCCCTCGCCACACCGGCGGAAGTGGTCGCCCTCTCTGACGAATTACTTCACGAGGTCACGGGTCTAGTCGAGTGGCCCGTTGCTTTACGCGGCAGCTTCGACCCAGCTTTTTTGGAGGTTCCAGAGAAAGCACTCGTGTCTGCAATGAAAAATCATCAGAAGTACTTTCACCTCAATGATGCCAAGACAGGCGCCCTGCTACCGGCGTTTATCACCGTCGCCAATATAGAGAGCACCTCACCCGCCCGTGTAATCGCTGGCAACGAACGGGTAATACGCCCTCGACTTGCTGACGCGGCGTTTTTCTTTGCCAACGACAAGCGCACCACTTTGGCGTCCAGGCGATCACGCCTGGCCAGCGTCGTCTTCCAACAAAAGCTAGGGAGTCTGCTAGACAAAACCGAGCGCATGACACATTTGGCTGGCGCACTGGCTGACATCATCGGCGCAGATGCGGCGATTACCTCCCGGGCGGCGGCACTTGCCAAGTGTGATCTGGTATCCGAAATGGTGCTTGAATTCCCAGAATTACAGGGCACCGCGGGGGCACAGTACGCCCTCAACGACGGGGAACCTGCCGCTGTGGCGCAGGCAATCGAGGAGCATTACCTCCCCCGGTTTGCTGGCGACACGCTACCCAAATCGGCAGAGGCCAGCGCGCTCGCTCTGGCCGACCGATTGGATACCCTGGTCGGAATTTTTGGTATCGGGGAGCCCCCCACTGGCTCCAAAGACCCGTTCGCGCTCCGCCGCGCTTCCCTCGCTGTCATTCGCACGCTAATCGGTCTTGGGCAAGCGGTATCACTGCGTGAAGTGTTGGATGTAGCCCGGAGTCAGCACGCGGCCACGTTGGCAGAGGACAGTACAACTGTCGTGCTGCAGTACATTTTTGAGCGACTCGATAACTGGTATGGCGAGCAGGGCGTGTCGGGCGATGTCGTTCGAGCGGTACTGGCGTCCGGCGGCAGTGACATCTTTGATATCGACCTGCGCGTTAATGCGCTGGCAACGTTTGCCAGGACCGATACTGCAAAGGAGCTTGCTGCGGCTAACAAAAGAGTGGCCAATTTGCTCGCCAAAGCCGAGCTGGACGACCTGCCACCACCGGATGACGCAAAATTTGACGAGGAGGCCGAGCGGGCACTGCTCGCTTCGGTACGAGCGACTCAGGAGACGCTCAGTCCGCTAATCGTGCAGCGAGATTACGCTTCGGCCCTCAGTCAATTAGCGACCCTGAAACAGCCGGTTGATGATTTTTTCAATGCGGTTATGGTCAATGCAGACGATCCGGCAGTGCGCCTGAACCGACTCGCCCTGCTGAATAAATTGCGCCGGCTGTTCACGCAAATTGCCGATATCGCGCTACTTTCCTCAGGAGCTGAATGAGCACAGATCCACAGTTTTTAGTGGGCCTTCTAGCGGCGGGCAACGTCCTATTGTTGCTTGGCGTTTTCTTCCTAAATCGCGGTCGTCAGGAGCTAATTTCTCTCCGCGAGTTGTCTACCGCGCAGCGGACAACCACCCAACTGGCAGAAAGCCGAGCACAGTCGCTGGAACAAGAGGTTTTGTCGCTCAATAAAGAGGTCGCGGCCTTGAGCGCCCAATTGAGCGCCCACAGCGCGACGCTTGCGGAACGCGAAACGAGTCACCAAAACCAAATGAAGTGGCTGGAAACGTCTCGCGCTGCGCTCCGATCAGAGCTGGAGGTCGTGGGGCAAAAACTCCTTGCTTCCTCTGGCAAAGCGCTCGAGAGCACCAATCAAAAAAGTCTGGATAGCTTGCTGAAACCACTTGCGGAAAAAATCGATCAATTCCAAGCCCGGGTTAACCAGGTGCACACCGATATGGTGCGCAACAGCGCTTCGCTTTCAGAGCAAATCAAGCATCTCGAGTCCGTTGGTGTATCCATGTCAGACGAGGCCCACAATCTGACCCGCGCCCTAAAAGGTGACAAGAAGCTGGTGGGCAACTGGGGAGAGGCCCAGTTGGAAAAAACGCTGGAGCTGGCAGGTTTGCGACGGGGGGAGCATTACGACGCCCAAGTTACGGTGAAAGATTCGCAGGGCGACCGACACGTACCAGACTTTGTTATCCGCCTCCCCGAAGGCAAAAACCTGGTGGTTGACAGTAAGGTCTCGCTCGTCGATTACGAGCGCGCGGTGACAGCAGAATCAGACAGCGAGCGCGCCAGCGCCCTGCAAGCCCACGCAAAAGCGGTGCGGAGTCACATAGACGCCCTATCAGCTAAGGATTACGCCAACCTTCCCGGCATGGATAGCCCGGATTTTGTGCTGATGTTTATGCCGGTAGAGCCTGCCTACATCGAAGTCATGCGCAGCCAACGAGAGCTGTTTAACCATGGTTACCAGAAAAATGTCGTGCTGGTGTCACACACCACATTAATGCCTATTTTGCGGACAGTGGCGAACCTGTGGATGATTGAGCATAGCAATCGCGAGGCCCGGGAGATCAGCGACCGCGCGGGCGATATTTACAATACGGTTTGTCTGCTGGGTGATCGCCTGCAGGCGCTGGGGTCATCAATGAATACGGCCACCCAGAAATATAATGAAACCGTCCGGGCTGTTCAGGGTAAACAGGGTTTAGCTGGGAAGGTAGCTCGGTTCCAAACGCTGTCAAAAAAAGCGAACAAAACGTTTCCCAAAGCCCTTGGTCCAATTGAGGCTGAGATCGAGCCCATTACCCTAGACAGCCGGCGCTCACAGGAATCCGACGCTCCCGCGGCGGATTGACCTCGGCATCGAGAGCCAATCGCTCAAATATCGAGATTGGCAACTGCCAGCGCGTTTTGCTCAATGAATTCTCGTCGGGGCTCCACGTCATCTCCCATCAGCGTTGAGAACATCTGATCGGCCAGAAACGCGTCCTCTACGGTGACTTGCAACATCCGACGGGCACCCGGGTCCATGGTGGTTTCCCAGAGCTGGCCTGGATTCATCTCGCCCAAACCCTTGTATCGCTGAATGCTGCAGCCTTTGCGAGCCTCAGCCAGCAACCATTTAAGGCCCTCGGCGAAATCCTGCGTATCGAAACGCTTTTCACCTCGCTTAAAAAACCCGTCCTGCTCTATCAGTCCTGCTAGTTGGTCCCCCAGCGACCGTAACGCCAGATACTCTGAAGAGCCAAAAAAACCCCGCCCTAAAGCCGTATCCGACGCAACGCTGTGTGCCGTCCGCCTCACAACCGGGTAATACGTCCCCCTCTCGGGATCCTGCCGGACAAATACCTCATAGCTGGCTGACTTATCTTTAAGCGATAGTAAGCGCTCACTCAGACCCGACGCGAAAGCACTCACAGTTTCCTCGCTGGTGAGCGACGCCACGTCGAGGGTCGAGACCTGAAGCAACGTCCAAAGCACTTCCCGAGGGTACACCCGGGCCAGCCGCTCAATATCCGATGCGACGCGCTGATACGCCAGCACAAGATCGGCGAGGGCCGAACCTGCCAGCGGTGGAGCACCGGCATTGGCGAAGAGTGCGGCTTCTTCAAGCGCTGAATGGGTCAGGTACTCGGCCAACGCCGATTCATCTTTTAAATAGCGGCTCTGCTTGCCGCGGGCCAACTTATAGAGTGGGGGCTGGGCAATATAAACATGGCCCCGCTCTATCAACTCAGGCATCTGCCGGAAGAAAAAGGTCAGCAGTAGCGTTCGAATATGGGAGCCGTCCACATCGGCGTCGGTCATGATGATGATGCGGTGGTAACGCAATTTCTCGGGGTCGAATTCGTCCTTGCCAATGCCGCAGCCTAAGGCGGTGACCAATGTTCCGACTTCTGCGGACCCCAGCATCTTGTCAAATCGCGCTTTTTCCACATTCAGTATTTTGCCCTTCAACGGCAGAATTGCCTGAAAGCGGCGGTCTCGGCCCTGCTTCGCAGAACCGCCGGCAGAATCTCCCTCAACCAAATACAGCTCACTCATGGCCGGGTCCCGTTCCTGGCAATCAGCGAGCTTTCCGGGGAGACCGGCAATATCCAGCGCGCCTTTACGGCGCGTCATTTCTCTGGCCTTGCGCGCCGCCTCTCGCGCCCGGGCCGCATCAATCATTTTGCCTACAACCAACTTGGCGTCGACGGGGTTTTCCAACAAGAAATCATTAAAGAATTGATTCATTGCTTGTTCGACAGCGCCTTTAACCTCGCTGGAAACCAATTTGTCCTTGGTTTGCGAGGAAAATTTTGGGTCTGGGACTTTGACTGAGACGATAGCGGTGAGGCCTTCTCGTGCATCATCTCCGGTGGTAGAAACCTTTGCTTTCTTCGCAAGCCCTTCTTTTTCAATGTAATTATTCAAGCAGCGGGTAAGTCCTGCCCTGAAGCCGGCAAGGTGCGTGCCGCCGTCACGCTGGGGAATATTATTGGTGTAGCAGTACAAACCCTCCTGAAAGCCGTCATTCCACTGCAGAGCAACCTCAACCTCCACACCTTCCTCTGCCTGGGCCTGAAAATGACAGGCCTTGGCAATGGGCGTCTTGCTTTGATTAAGGAAGTCAACAAAGGCCCGGAGGCCGCCTTCATAGGCAAATAACTCTTCCTCCCCGGTGCGCTCATCTTTGAGGAAAATTCTCACGCCGCTGTTTAAAAACGCCAGCTCTCTGAGACGCTTGCCGAGCACATCGTAGTGGAAGGCGATATTAGTGAAGGTATCAGGCGAGGGCGTGAAACGAACTGACGTCCCTGTTTCAGCGGTCTCACCCACGACTGCCAAAGGTGCTTGCGGCACACCGTGGGCATAATTTTGCTCAAACAACTGCCCCTTGCGCCGAATGGTGAGCTGCAACGAGGAAGACAGCGCATTTACAACGGATACGCCCACGCCATGCAGCCCACCAGACACTTTGTAGGTGTTATCGTCGAACTTCCCTCCGGCATGGAGGACCGTCATGATGACCTCGGCGGCAGATACCCCTTCCTCGTGCTGCTCAGTGGGAATACCCCGGCCATTATCAGAGACCGAAACAGACTCATCGGGATGGATTACAATATCGATTTGGCTACAGTGGCCTGCTAGCGCCTCATCAATACTGTTGTCCACCAGCTCAAACACCATGTGATGAAGGCCGGTGCCGTCGTCTGTGTCACCAATGTACATCCCGGGCCGCTTTCTGACCGCGTCTAGCCCTTTCAACACCGTTATGCTCGAGGAATCGTAATCCCTCGGTGGCGAATCACTCTGATTATCTTCAGCCATAGGTTCTAAACCTTTTCCTAAATTCGCTTATTATCTGTCGACCCATCTGTAAAACCAACCAGCCTTGCACCCCAGGGGCCGGGCAGCCCACCTGGTTGGCATGCTTACTCCGACGGCCTAACACGCCCTTGTTCCACGTGGAACAAGTTCATTGGCTCGTCGCCCCAGGCCCTTTCCAGAGAGGCGCGATCTACCGCGGTCATAATGACCTGTCGCCCGCCCCTCAGCTGCGCACATACACTGGCGCAATGCGACTCATCGAGCTCGGCGGGCAAATCATCGATCAAATAAAGTGGCTGCACGCTACAAGTTTCCTCAATAATCTGCCCTTGAGCGAGCTTTAGTGCCACCAGCAGCAACTTCATTTGCCCTCGCGACAACACCTCTGCGGCAGCGCCGCGGCCGCCCGCACTGAACCGGAGATCTGCCCGATGTGGCCCTACCTGGGTAAACCCCTGTGCGGCATCACTTTGCGCGCTCTTCTCCAGCGCGGCATGCAAAGACTCTCGTCGGTCCCAGCCAGCGCGGAATGCCATTTCCACCTCCGCCAAGTCTGGCGAAATGGCGATAGCCAATTGTTTCAATTTTTCAGCATAACGCTCAACGACGCTCAAGCGGACTTGTGTCAGGCGCTCGCCGGTATCCGCGAGCTCCTGGCGCCATGCCTTATCGGACGCAAGTATACCATGGCGCAAGCCACTATTTCTTTGCCGCAGCGAGTGGGCATAGCGTTTCCAAAGCCCTAAAAACGCATGTTCCACGTGGAACAGTGTCCCGTCGAGCAGGCGCCGGCGGCCCTCTGGGGGGCCGGTGAGCAAAGTCAGGCCGTCGGTATCGAGTAGCACGAGCGGCAATTGCTGGGCCAGCTCCGACAGGGAGGGGATGGGCTCGCCGTCAACCCGCGCGCGCACCTGCCCATCGCGATGTTTTTCTATCCCCATCACAAACGGCCGACCGGCCCTGTTCATGCGTCCCACGACTCTGCAGGAAGCCGCATCATGCTGAATCACGGGCTTGGATTGATGGGTGCGAAAAGACCGGCCGACCCCGAGCAGGTGAACCGCCTCTAGAAAACTCGTTTTGCCAGAGCCATTGGCGCCGAAAAGGGCTGTCGCGCCACCCGCAAAGCTCAGCTCAAGCGCGGCTAGATTGCGAACGCACTTGATCTCGATATGCTCAAGCATTCAGTGCAAGCAAGCTGGTCAGAGGCGCATAGGCATTACAACATAAAGACGTTCCGGCTCCTCGTCCGAGGGTGGCTCAGCATGCTCCAAAAGCGCTGAGCTGGCTTCATCTGACAGGCAAAAGCGCACCTTGGTTTGGCTGAGGGCCGAGAGCACATCCAAAAGGTAGCTAACGTTAAAGCCGATCTCCATTTCCGCGCCGTCGTATTCCACAGCAACGACCTCCTCGGCCCGCTCCTGTTCGGGATTGTTCGCTGTAATATCCAGGCTGTCTTGAGATACCCGGAGCCGAACACCTCGATATTTCTCATTGGACAGAATCGCTGTGCGCGTAAAGGCCTGTTTCAGTTCTGACCGATCTCCCACCAACAACTTGTCGGGATTTTTCGGGATTACGCGCTCATAATCGGGGAACTTGCCGTCAACTAGCTTGGAAGTGAAAGTGAACTGATCGGTCGTCGCGCGGATATGGTTGCTGCCTATTGATAACGAAATGGGCGCAGACCCCTCGAGCAGGCGCGACAACTCGAGCACCCCTTTGCGCGGGATAATAACGCCCAAGTCGGCCGCCTCTGCCCGCTGAGGTGCGGTAGCGAGCGCCAATCGATGGCCATCGGTTGCAACAACCCGAAGCCTTCCGCCTAGCACTTCGAAATACAGGCCATTCAGGTAGTAGCGGACGTCCTGCTGCGCCATCGCAAACGCCGTGCTATCGATTAATTGCTTCACCAGCGACTGAGGCATCCCTAGCGTCGTGTCGGCCGCGCTCGCATCCACGGTGGGGAAGTCCGCGGCGGGCAATGTCGATAGCGTGAAACGGCTCCTGCCCGCTTTTACCGTGGCCTTCCCCGCCTCAACCGAAAATTCTATATTAGAACCCTCGGGTAGGGATTTACAGATATCCACCAGCTTTCGGGCTGGTACCGTGACTTCGCCATCAACACCAGGGCCCTCTAAATCGAGGCGACCCACAAGCTCGACCTCAAGATCCGTGCCGGTCAGGGACAATCGGGGGCCATCCAGCGCAATCAATACGTTGGAGAGAATGGGCAGCGTTTGCCGTCTCTCAACGACTCCCGCCACCAAATTCAGGGGTTTGATCAGCGTGTCACGGGCTATCGAGAATTTCATGTCATCGAGCTCAAGTTGTGGGTCTGGGAATAGGGCGTTGCCAGCAAATTCTGTCAGCGCTTCGTTAGGTCGTCAGCGACCGGAGTAAATTCTGATAATCCTCGCTAATGTCAGAGTTAATGTCGCGTAACTCCTTTATCTTACGGCATGCGTGCAAAACTGTCGTATGGTCTCGCCCGCCGAAGGCGTCTCCGATCTCCGGTAAACTATGCTGGGTCAACTCTTTTGCCAGCGCCATTGCGACCTGTCGTGGTCTCGCTACGCTCCTGTTGCGCCGCTTCGACATCAGATCCGCTACTTTAATTTTGTAGTACTCGGCCACCTTGCGCTTGATGTTGTCCAGGGACACCTGCTTGTCTTGCAGCGCGAGTAAATCCTTGAGGCTATCCTTAATCAGCTCAATGTCGAAGGGCCGGCCCGTAAAGTTGGCGCTTGCCATCACCCGCTTGAGCGCCCCCTCGAGCTCCCGGACGTTAGAGCGGATACGCTGCGCAATAAAAAATGCAGCGTCGGGAGCCAAGGAGATATGGCTTTGCTCGGCCTTTTTCATCAGTATTGCTACGCGCGTCTCTAGGTCAGGGGGTTCAACCGATACGGTAAGGCCCCAGCCAAATCTCGATTTGAGTCGCTCCTCAACGCCCTCAATCTCCTTAGGATACCGGTCACAGGTCAGGATCATTTGTTGACCGCCTTCGAGCAACGCGTTGAAGGTGTGAAAGAACTCCTCCTGAGAGCGATCCTTATTGGCAAAAAACTGGATATCGTCAATCAGCAGTGCGTCCACCGAGCGATAAAACCGCTTGAAGTCGTTAATCGCGTTCAACTGGAGCGCCTTCACCATATCCGCCACGAAGCGCTCTGAATGCAAGTAGATGATTTTTGCCTCTGGGTTTTGACGCCGCATGGCATTCCCCACGGCATGCATCAAGTGGGTTTTTCCAAGCCCCACACCACCGTAGAGAAACAAGGGGTTGTAGGACGCCCCGGGGTGTTCAGCAACCTGCTGCGCGGCGGCAAGCGCCAGCTGGTTGCTTTTTCCTTCAACAAAGCGCTCAAAGGTGTAACCTTCCACTAGGCTTGAAGACGTCACCAGCGCCGCAGGTGCTGGCTTGATAGCCAGGGGCGGAGTTGGCTGGCTGATCCGCCCCGCCGCCTCGAGAGGTCGCTCAACCGAAAAAACCGGTCTCGCGCCACTCGCAACATCTCCCGCGACCGTCACCGAGACCTGCGCGGCGGCAGGGGACACAACATCCATAAGATATGAAGCAATCATGGGCACATACCGCTCCACCACAAAGTCGCGAATAAATCGGTTCGGCGCCGACAAGGTCAACCCAGAATCTCGCCATTCTGCCTGCAGCGGGCGTATCCAGGTATTAAATTGTTGCTGCGGAATGTCTCCACCCAAGCGGTGTAAACAATGCTGCCAGGGGTTCGAAATTGGCTGAGGGGCTGCCAACGCATTTGCTCCTATATAATTGTTTTCTTGTTTTTACTTCGATCGCGTCGACGACGGCACGCTGCTCTTAGCGTCTATTCCGGCCGCTCGCCTGAGCGCTTGAGACGCTGCAGCGAAAGGTAGTTATCCACACTGCCGCAGCGTTATCAACATATTTTTTTTCGATTAAAATTAGCGGTTTAGAGATATTTATAGCCCTTACAAAACAAATCAACCAAATGCAACAAAATTTTATCCGGCCTGTGTTTAACCTGTGCACAAGTTAGGATTAAGCTGTGTTGTACCCGGCCGACTTACCGAGCAGAAGGCCGCCCTACGCGCAGTTTGTTGGCGCTTGCTAACTTTGACTCTGTTGATTTGCGTTATTCAGCAAAATGGGCGGCGCCACCGTCCGCGGCACTGACCAGCAATGGCGCAGTGGATGATAAAAATACTTTCCCCGCAGCTAATCCACCTCGAAGTGATCTCGGCTGAGGTTGCCAAGGGCATCCGGCACACCTATAATCCGCGCCCCCGAGCGCCGGTGGGTTTGCCGTGAATCAAAAGCCTGCGTTCTCACCGAATCTGACGAGTCATTGATTAATAGGTCGACGCCATGAAACGTACATTCCAGCCCAGTGTTCTGAAGCGCAAGCGTACGCATGGATTTCGCGCTCGCATGGCTACCAAGAGCGGCAGACAGGTCTTGGCCCGACGCAGAGCGCGCGGCCGCCGCAAGCTCTCTGCATAAGTCGCGTCAAGCGGGGCACTCATAAGTGACCCATGCGAGATTTCCCTCTATCCGCCAGGCTCTCCGAGTCGCATCATTACGCCGGCGTTTTTAACGCCGCCAAAATCCGCGTTAGCTCGCCGTCGTTTCTGGTGCTGGCAGTGCCGTCTGCGGCAGAAAGATCTCGGCTCGGCATTGTGGTCGCGAAAAAACATATCCGCAGGGCCACCCGGAGGAACCGACTAAAGCGTATTGTCAGGGAACATTTTCGGTGCTCTACGCTACCGATTTCTCTCGACATGGTGATTTTGGCGAGACCCCCGGCAGACCGGCTCTCCAACCCTTTGCTTTGGCGAGACCTCGAAACACTGTGGTCGGCTCTGAGCGAAAAAGCAAAAACACTATGAATTGGCTCACAAAGATGGACCAGTGCCTCGCGCAAGCCTTGTGTCTTTTCATCCGCGCTTATCAGCTGCTATTGAGCCCTTGGCTTGGGCGATGGTGCCGCTTTACACCCACTTGTTCACAATACGGGATTGACGCGCTCAAGGCTCACGGTACCCTTGCCGGCTGCTGGCTCATTGTTCGCAGGGTCACCCGATGCCATCCTTGGGGTGCAGGCGGCTATGACCCGGTTCCAGAACCACACTCGTACCGTCAACCAGATTGAGACCAAAAACATGGATATCCCTCGATACGCCCTGATTGCCGCCAGTATGTTGCTAGGCCTCATGCTGTTGGGGGAATGGACCCGCTTTACTGCAGAAGAGCAAGCTGCGATAGCCGCCAGTCCTATTGTCGAATCCCTACCGCAAAATCAAAGCAACGCGTTAACAGATACCGATCCAGGCGTTTTAGATCAATCCTTCGAGAATGATATGCCGAGCGCCGGAGATCTGGCGCAACCGCAAAGCACCCGGATAGACGGCCTCGCCCAGACGGCTTCGGATTCGCTCATCACTGTGAAAACCGACGTGCTCGATATCGTCATTGACCTGCAAGGCGGTGATGTCGTGGGCGCCGCGTTCCGCGATTATCCAAAAACCCTTGATGACCCCTCAGACCCCTTTGTCCTGCTCGAAAGAAACTCGCAAAGAACCTATATCGCTCAATCCGGTCTGGTCGGCCCAGACGGGATCGACCAAAAAAACCGAGCAACATACCGAGCGGAACGATCCACCTATGAGCTGTCGGGGGGTGATTCGCTGGGCGTGGATTTGTTTTACACAAATGACAATGCCGCACTGGAAGTGGTTAAGCGTTTCCGCTTTGAGCGCGGGAGTCACGCAATTTCCGTGGCGCATGAAATACGCAATCTCGGTAATGAGAATGCTGAGTTCTCTCCCTTTGCACAGCTGAAGCGGGACAGCTCACCAGCGCCTTCCGATAACAACTCGGGGATGGGTATGCGTCCGTTCTTGGGTTCTGCGCTCACCCACACTGAACAGCGGTTTGAAAAATTCGACTTTGAAGAAATGGCCGAAAACCCCTTCAAGGCCGATTTGGAGGGCGGCTGGATCGCGATGCTTCAACATTATTTTGTTAGCGCATGGGTGCCCAGTGCGACCGAAACACACCGTTTTAGAACGCGTCATACCACGAACGGATTTAATATTATCGGTTATACCGGACCGGCGCTCACGCTTGCGCCCGGGGAAACGACCACAGTAACCAACATACTTTATGTCGGCCCAAAAAATCAGGCTGTGCTGTCAGATCTGGCGCCGCATCTCGACCTCGTGGTCGATTACGGCTGGCTTTGGTGGATAGCGCAACCACTTTTCTGGTTACTCACGCTGATCCAATCGGCTGTGGTTAACTGGGGTATTGCAATCCTCATCCTGACCCTATTAGTAAAGTTAGCTTTCTTTCAGCTCTCTGCTGCGGGTTACAAATCCATGGCGAGAATGAGGAAAGTACAGCCGCGCATCATGGCCATTCGCGACGAATACGCGAATGACAAAGCAAAGCAGTCACAGGCGATGATGGAGCTCTATAAGAAAGAGAAAATTAACCCCTTAGGTGGGTGCTTCCCCATTCTCGTACAAATGCCGGTGTTTATCGCCCTCTACTGGGTGCTGATGGAGTCCGTGGAGCTCCGGCAGGCGCCGTTTGCACTTTGGATCAAAGACCTGTCGATCATGGATCCCTACTTCGTTCTCCCCATCCTGATGGGTGCGAGCATGTATTACATGCAAAAGCTGAACCCGGCACCCCCAGACCCCATGCAAGCGAAAATCATGCAATGGATGCCAATCGTCTTCACCTTCTTTTTCCTGTGGTTCCCCGCCGGTTTAGTGCTGTATTGGCTTTGCAACAATCTACTTTCCATGGCTCAGCAATACATCATTAATCGACGTATTGAGAGCGGTAGCCTCTGAATACTCATGGAGCAACAATCTGGACTCCTTAGCAGTCAGGCGTTAGATCAAGACACCATTGCCGCGATCGCTACTCCGCCCGGCAGAGGGGGCGTAGCGATCGTCAGACTCTCGGGCGTTAATGCATGGGCCATCGGCCAACAGTTGTGCGGGCGCGAAGTGCAAACCAAAACGCCCACACTCTGCTCGTTTACGCATCAGGATGCGGTCATTGATCAGGGCCTCGTCATCTTGTTCCAGGGGCCCAACTCTTTTACCGGGGAGGATGTCGCCGAGTTGCACTGCCACGGTGGCGTGGTTATCACCTCAATGCTGCTCGATGCTTGCTTAGCATTGGGGGCTCGCTTGGCGAGACCGGGCGAGTTTTCCGAGCGAGCGTTCATGAACAACAAGCTTGACCTCGCCCAAGCAGAGGGGTTGGCCGATCTCATTGATGCGCCCACTCAGCAGGCTGCTCGTCAGGCATCGGCCGCATTGAGGGGCGCTTTTTCCGAAGCAGTGAACGCGGTTGCCCATGATTTACTGCAGCTGAGGATTTACATTGAGGCCGCTATTGATTTCCCCGAGGAAGAAGTCGACTTCCTCTCAGATACGATCATTCAACAGAAACTCAGCGATGCCCGGGAGGCACTAGACACGCTGATAAGGAATGCCAGACAGGGCGTTCTCATGAGCAAATCCGCAAAAGTTGTCCTGACTGGCGAACCCAACGTCGGCAAAAGCAGTTTGATGAATCAACTGGCGCGCGATGCCGTGGCTATTGTCACAGACGTTCCGGGAACAACCCGCGATGTGATTAAGCAGACACTCAACTTGCGCGGGATGGCATTTGACTTCTCTGACACTGCCGGTATCCGGGAAGCTGGCGACGCCATTGAGCAAGAGGGTATCGAGCGGGCAAAAAGAGAGCTTGAGATCGCTGATCTCATCATTGAGGTGATCGATGACACAAAAGCGCCGAGCACTCAGGCATGTACCGACCACAGCGTCCCGAGCATTCGAGTCCTTAATAAAATTGACCTTTCCAAGCGGGAGGCAGGGGAGCAATCTTCGGAGGAGACAACCACAATCGCAGTGTCAGCCGTGACGGGAGCCGGTATTGGCGCGCTTGAAGCCGCGATTTTGCAGAAACTAGGCGCGTCCAGCCCTGACGAATCAACACCCTACAGCGCCAGGGAGCGTCACGTCTCTGTTCTGGAGGCGACAAAAGCAATTCTGAACGCGGGCATCGAACAATTCGGTCAAACCGGTGCGGGGGAAATTCTGGCAGAGGACCTCAGACGTTCGCACGAAACACTCGGGGCCATAACGGGGATTGTGGGGGCAGATGATCTACTCGGGGAAATTTTCTCTTCCTTTTGTATCGGGAAATAATCATTTTTAACCCGCTGAAATCAAGTACACGCTACCAGCAAGGCAAAGCACTCGAACCCGCGGTAACAACGTCTTCATGCCGTCATACACAGGCTACCCACAATCCGCCAACACTTGGCTTCACGCACACTGACGCGCCCCACTTTTCCCTCTGAAGACTGTGTAAAACCCACGGAACAACTTGGTAATAGTCTGTGATTGGTGATAAGCATCAGATTGTTCGCCTATTTATCCACGGCTTAGCCCCACCAAAACCCCTCCTTATCGCGCAGTTCCCCAGTGGGTTATAAATCGCATAAAGCATTGTTTTTATTTATTTTAAAGGGGTTATCCCGCATATAAAGCTTCGCTAATAACAACAATATTTAAGTACTCTTCTTATAAATAAAAATATTTAACTATTAACGTTGTCTGCTACTTAAGCCAATTCATTCCTTATTATCACCGGACAGACAGGTTCATACAGGCCGTTCTCGCGTTTATACTCCGCTCCCGCTTCTTCATTAGCGATTCAATCATGCATCACCCAAACGCATATGACGTCATCGTGATTGGCGGAGGACACGCCGGTACAGAAGCAACGCTGGCAGCGGCGAGGATGGGTGCTCGAACGCTGTTAATCACCCATTCAATAGAAACGCTTGGGCAGATGTCTTGTAACCCCGCGATCGGAGGGATTGGCAAAAGCCACTTGGTGCGGGAAGTGGACGCTATGGGTGGCATTATGGCTCGCGCCACTGACCGCTCCGGTATTCAGTTCAGGGTGTTGAACGCGAGGAAAGGGCCGGCGGTGAGGGCGACGCGGGCGCAAGCAGACCGTCTTCTTTACCGTCAGGCGATCCGAGAAACATTGGAGCAAACTGAAAACGTCCAGATTTTCCAGGACGCGGTAGAAGACATTCAGATTTCTGGTGATGCGGTTTCAGGCGTCTTGACTCGCACCGGTATTGTTTTTTCTGCCAAAGCAGTGGTGCTGACAGCCGGCACATTTCTTAATGGAAAAATGCATGTGGGTGAATCCCAGGCGTCTGGAGGGCGGATGGGTGACGCGGCGTCGTTGGGCCTCGCTGACCGTCTTAGGGAGGTTTGTCCGCGGGTAGGTCGCCTCAAAACAGGAACGCCCC
>CAXPKH010000036.1:0-6142 GCA_964217615.1 Luminiphilus sp. | reverse complement strand
GTGGCCGAAGATGGGTTTGACAATAACCCACACCTCGATGCCGTGCGCACCCATGCCTTGTCCGAAAACGCGGGTGTAGTAGTGATCTGTAATAAACTGGAGTCCGAGATCATCGAGCTCGATGACGAGGAGAAAGTGGACTTTCTGGCGGAGATGGGTATGGAAGAGCCTGGGCTGAATCGCGTGATTCGCGCGGGTTACGAGCTACTGAATCTGCAGACCTATTTTACTGCAGGCCCAAAAGAGGTCCGCGCTTGGACAATCCGGGTCGGTTCTACAGCGCCGGAGGCTGCGGCGGTGATCCACACGGATTTCCAGAAAGGGTTTATCCGCGCCGAGGTCATTGGCTTTGAAGATTACGTCACCCACCGCGGGGAACAGGGCGCCAAAGATGCGGGTCGCTGGCGACTTGAGGGTAAAGACTACGTCGTCGCGGATGGCGATGTGATCCACTTTCGTTTCAACGTTTAGGGCGTCATCTCTGGCGCTGACGAAGCGCCTCAACGATAACTTGACGGGTGTCCTCTGGATCGATAACCGCATCGATCTCCAGGTAACTGGCCGCCTCTGTCGCACGCCCCTTGGCATACATCTCAGCCAATAAGGCATCAAACAACGCCTGCCGGGTTGCCTCATCGGGTGCCTCGGCGAGCTCCTGCCTGAAGCCCAAATGAACGGCACCCTCCAGCCCCATGGCCCCGAATTCACCCTGAGGCCAACTTACCGCATAACGCGGTACCTCAAATGAGCCGCCAGTCAATGCCATCGCCCCCAATCCGTAGGCGCGACGAAGAAAAACCGCAACGATTGGCTGCGTGAGCGTGGCTCCCGCGATAAAAAGTTCCGACATTAACAGCGGCGCACCCTCTGCCTCACTCTCGGGACCCACCATAAAACCGGGCGTATCGATAAAGGACACAACGGGTAGTCGCCATCGCTCGGCCAATTGGTAAAGCGCAGCCGCCTTGGTGGCTGACTCTCCATCAATCGCGCCCCCAAGATGCCGGCAGTCGCTGGCTAATACAGCCACCGCCATGCCTTCAATCCTTGCCAACCCCGTTACGATCGCGCGTCCCATGTCGGGACGCGTTTCAATAAATGTCCCCTCATCAAAGACCAGATCCAGAATCTTCCGCACATCGAAGGCATAGCGCCGATTAGTCGGCATCAGTGCAGGCAACCCCGAGGAATCGGGAGGTTGCCATTGCGTTAATGGGCCCTGCACACAGGCCAGCACCCTTTTCGCCACAGCAACTGCCTCAGCCTCGTCGGCAACGACAATGTCCACCACACCGTTTTTCTTATGGACCGAGACAGGTCCAATGTCTTGTGGTTTCCAGCTGCCTAGCCCGCCCCCCTCGATCATTGCGGGACCCGCCATGCCAATGTAGCTCGACTCAGTTGCGATACGCAGATCGGCGGCGCCGAAAAGTGCCGCATTGCCCGCAAAACAATAGCCGTGGTTGACCGCGATGCGCGGCACTATGCCGGCCAACGCGGCCCAGCGATGAAATGTGGGAACATTCAAGCCCGCCATCGACACCAGGACATCCGTATCACCCGGGCGCCCACCACCGCCCTCGGTGAACATGACAACGGGCAGCTTGTCCTGTTGAGCGAGCTCCAGTAATCGATCGATTTTCCGGTGATGAAAATAGCCTTGGGTCCCCGCTAATACCGTATAGTCATTGATGATCAGCGCGGTCTGGCTATCCCCAGCGGGAAACAGTTGAGCATTGACCGGGCCGACGGCAGTGATCACGGCATCAGCCGCAGTATCGGCATACAGTGCATCGCCTTGGCGTCGGCTACGCTGAGCCGCAACCGCCAGCTGACCGTATTCGCGAACGGTGTGGCCGTCGGTTAAGTCGTGCAAATTTTCTCTGGCGGTGCGTCCGCCCCGCGCATGACGCTTGGCAACCGCTTCGGGACGCGCCGAATCCAGCGTATCAGCCAGTTTTTCCTGTAGGCTTTGGTAGGGGTCTTTCGGTGAGTCACTCATTAAAATGTGGGTCCGTGAAGCAATGCTCTGGCTCACGCGGCAATCCGACCCCCTGCCGGTTGACTTCAACCCCGGAGTTTTGCAGAATCGCGCGCCTCTAAGTTTTCCTTTATGTGGCTACGTAGCTCAGCTGGTTAGAGCACAGCATTCATAATGCTGGGGTCGGTGGTTCAAGTCCACCCGTAGCTACCATCTTTGTATCGACCCTCCAATCACTCACCCTTGACGTCATAAACAGCACGCTCAGGGCATATTGACGCGCTTCTTGACCAGTCAGTACTCTCGACATCTGCAATGCGGAGAGACGCCCATGAACCCGAGAGTTGGTTTCATAGGACTGGGTACCATGGGAGGGCCAATGGCCCGTCGTTTGACCTCGGCCGGGCTAAGCGTGACCGGCTTTGACCGCAATTCCGCTGCTCTAGACGCCTGCCCTGAGATCCATCGTGCGGATACCGCACTGGCGTGTGCTGAATCCGTCGATCTACTGCTGACTTCCCTGCCACGACCCGATCATGTGGAATCGGTCATGATTGAAGAAGGCCTACTCGATTCACTGACCTCCGACCAAATCTGGGTTGATCTCACCACCAATCGGCGAGAAACATTGATTGAGTGGTCGTCAGCAACTGATGCCCGCATCATAGACTGCCCAGTAACGGGCGCCGTGGATGGTGCACGCAATGGCACACTGACGCTGTTTGCCGGCGGCGATGCACCGGCGTTAGATGTCGTCGAACCAGTACTCTCGCACCTGGGACGGGTGATTCGGTGCGGTGCACTCGGGACGGGCACAGTCACTAAACTGGTAACCAATCAACTCTGGTTTATCCACGCAGCCGCACTGGGTGAGGGATTTGCCCTTGGCATGCGTTATGGCGTAACGCTGGAGACTTTGTGGGACGCGATTAAAAATTCCGTGGGAGACAGTTTCGTCGCACGCCACGATGCACCCTCCATTTTTGCGGGCCATTATGACCCCAGCTTTCCGCTCGATCTTTGCATAAAAGACCTTAATCTCATCGATGAACTGCAATCGCTGGTGGGAACTGACCTGCCCCTCACGGAGGCGGCGCGCGGCGCTTTTCAACGCGCAGGGCAGCGTTACGGACTCGCCGCCGGCGAACTTCACGTGGCAAAACAAATCGAGGAAGACGCCCGGCTTTCCTTTCAATTAGACGGCAATTGGACACCGCATTGGGAGGCCTGATGACGCTCGCTCGCCTCCTGAACAGCCAAAGCTATCCATTGGATAATCCCGACAGCGCCGCCTATAAAAATGCTGTCGCAGCGGCCCGAATAGCCCTGGCTGAGGATGGCTGCGCCGTGCTCAAGCGTTTTATTACCGACGAGACACTGCGCACAATGTCATCGGAGATCGCGGCTAGAAAATGGGCGACCCATTACTCGCAAGAAAGTATCAATCCCTACTTCCATACCAAAATCAATCCGGATTTTCCACGGCGTCATCCGGTGAATATGTTTCTGGAGCGCTCCAGTGGTTTCATTCCTGGGGACGCATGGGAGAGTGGAAGCGTCAATCGCACCATTTTTGAACACCCTGCGCTGAGCCACTTTCTAGCTGACTGTCTCGAACTAGAAGCGCTTTACCCCTACTCAGACCCCCTCGCCGGCCTCACCGCCAACATTCTCGAACCCGGGCAGCAATTCACCTGGCACTTCGACACCAATGAGTTCGCCGTGACGATTCTCGTTGATGCGGCGGAGCAAGGCGGTTTATTCGAATATGCCCCCGGCATTCGCTCCGCCACGACTGAGGGCTTTGAAGCTATCCATTCTGTACTCGAGGGCGGCCGTGAGGGTGTCCGCACCCTGAATCTTGAACCCGGTGACCTACAAATATTTCGTGGCCGTTACTCACTGCACCGTGTCACCCGCGTTGCGCCCGGATCAAGACCGCGACACGCCGCTATTTTTGCCTACACGGAGCAGGACGGTGTCATCGGCCGGGTCGAGCGAACGCAGCAATTGTTTGGCCGGGTACTCCCCCAGCATATTGCCGCCGAGCAAGACCGCGTGCGCAGCGACAGTTTGATCGACTGAATACTGCTAGACCTCGCGGACGTCGGGGTTAAAAAGGGTTTTCCATATGCTCAGGCGGCTTCTGCTCGGCATCTTGCCAAAAACTCGCGCAGTGCTCCCCACAATCTCTGCGCATCGGATCCTGGCGAAATAATCGCGCGATCAACCCGGTCGGGGTAATAATCAGAAAGTAGACCACGCCGAGAATTACCGGTGTCGTGATCTTGCTAAGTACGATGCCCAACCTCATCCATAGTCGGTAAAACGGTCGTAGCGTCAGCGGGGCGACGAGGCTCCAAACGGCAATTCCCACCCACAACAGCCAAGGCCAGCGCGGATACGCCAGTTCCAGGAGCCATGGAAAGAACAATCCAAACAGGATAGCTACCACTGCGCCGAAACTCAGGCCAAAATTCCTGAGGCCTTTCGCGTCTAATTCTTCAATCGAATGGTCCATGCTTAATCCAACTCAAACTCGTGACGCCAGCTCTCGTCCTTTTCTAGAACTGGCTGATCTCCCTTCGCCAGCAGGAAATTTTCCAGCACCAAATAATCCATTTCGGTTCGCATAAAACAACGGTAGGCGTCCTCGGGCGTGCAAACAATCGGTTCACCGCGCACATTGAAGGAAGTATTGACCAATACAGGGCAACCCGTGAGTTGATCAAACGCAGTTAGAAGCGCGTGATATCGGGGATGGGTTTCCTGGTGCACGGTCTGCACCCGCGCCGAGTAATCTACGTGGGTGATCGCCGGTATCTCGGAACGCGGCACATGTAACTTGTCGATGCCAAACCGCTGCTCCTCCTCCGCGCTCATCGCTACCCGTTTGGCATGCTGAAGTTCTGCAACAAGCAGCATGTAAGGGCTGGACCGATCAAGCTGAAAATACTCAGAGGCGCGCTCCGCCAGCACCGACGGCGCAAACGGTCGGAACGACTCGCGATACTTTATTTTCTGATTCATGACCGACTGCATGCTCTTGCTGCGCGGATCGCCAAGAATGGAGCGCCCACCTAACGCGCGCGGACCAAATTCCATTCGCCCCTGAAACCAGCCCACCACTTGCTCTTCCGCCAGAATAGACGCCACGCGGGTAGGCAATTCATCATCGTTCAGTTCGATGTAACTGGCCCCCGCATCATCGAGGCTTGCGCGAATTTCCGCAGCGCTATAGCGCGGGCCAAGATAGCCTCCGTCCATACTGTCCGACCCCCGGGAGACGCGCCCTTCTCCGAGGTAGTGATGCCACGCTGAATAAGCGACGCCCAGCGCCCCACCGGCGTCCCCTGAGGCAGGCTGAATCCAGATGTCTTTAAAAGGTCCCTCGCGAAGCAGGCGGCCGTTGGCCACACAGTTCAAGGCAACCCCTCCAGCAAGGCATAAATAGTCGGTATTGAGCTTACGGTGCACGGTAGTGGCGAGTCGCAGCACCGCCTCCTCCGTGACCACCTGGATCGACGCCGCAATATCCATCTCACGCTGCGTAATGGGCGACTCCGGGGGCCTCGGCGGCGCACCAAACAGAGCGTCAAAACGTCCATTAGTCATGGTGAGTCCGTTCGCGTAATTGAAATAGCGCATGTCGAGGCGAAAAGTGCCGTCGTCCTTGAGGCACAAGAGTTTTTCCCGTATCAGGTTCAAATACTTGGGCTCGCCGTAGGGCGCCAGACCCATCAGCTTATATTCCCCTGAGTTCACCTTGAATCCGGTGTAATAAGTGAAGGCGGAGTACAACAGGCCCAATGAGTGGGGAAAGTCGATCTGCCAGACCGGCGTGAGCGCGTTGCCCCGCCCCATCCACACTGAAGTGGTCGCCCATTCCCCGACACCATCCATGCAAAGCACAGCAGCCTCCTCAAAGGGAGAAGGATAAAAGGCAGAGGCCGCATGGGATTCGTGATGCTCGCCAAACAACAGGGTCGGCACCTCAGTCTTAGGCGCTCCCATGATCTCGGCGATTTCTCGTCGCAGCAGATCCTTTAGGAACAGCTTCTCCTTGAGCCACAGGGGCATTGATTTCACGAATGAGCGGAAACCCGACGGTGCATAGGCGAGGTAGGTCTCCAGCAAGCGCTCAAACTTGAGTAATGGCTT
>CAXPKH010000035.1:0-8202 GCA_964217615.1 Luminiphilus sp. | reverse complement strand
CCGGATGCACCGACGCCAGTGATCTGCTGGACCTTGCAGTAGAGGAAGACGACGCCGAAGCCGCGCAGTCGGTCGAGGATGATCTGCGTCATTTGGAATTGGCGCTGGAGCAACTGGAGTTCCGTCGCATGTTTTCCGGAGAGATGGATCCCAATAATGCCTATCTCGATATTCAATCGGGCTCCGGAGGCACGGAGGCGCAGGATTGGGCCGAGATGTTGTTGCGCATGTACCTGCGATGGGGAGAGGACAAGGGTTTTAAAACCACGCTGGTCGAAGCCTCGGCAGGCGAGGTAGCGGGACTTAAAAGTGCGACCATTCAATTTGAGGGTGATTACGCCTTTGGATGGTTGCGGACCGAGACCGGCGTTCATCGCTTGGTCAGGAAATCGCCTTTTGACAGTGGCGGTCGTCGCCACACGTCTTTTGCGTCCGTTTTTGTGTCGCCGGAGATTGATGACAATATCGAGATAGAGATTAACCCTGCGGATCTCAGGGTGGACACTTATCGCTCCTCGGGAGCAGGCGGCCAGCACGTGAATACGACTGACTCGGCAGTGCGTATTACCCATGAACCTTCGGGGATTGTCACCAGTTGCCAAACCGAACGGTCACAGCATCAGAATCGCGATAACGCCATGAAACAACTGCGGGCGAAACTCTATGAAATGGAGATGCTTAAGCGCAGCGCAGAGAAACAGGCTCTGGAAGACAGTAAAGCGGATATTGGCTGGGGAAGTCAGATCCGGTCCTATGTGTTGGATGATTCCCGTATCAAGGATCTGCGGACCGGGGTGGAAACGCGGAATACGCAAGCGGTGCTCGACGGGGCATTGGACCCCTTTATACAAGCCTCGCTTAAAAAGGGCCTTTAAGATGATGTTTGATGGAGTCTATGGTGGATAAGCCCCCAACAGCGGAAGACGAGAACCGGCTGATTGCTGAGCGGCGTGCCAAATTGGCAGAGCTTCGCGAGCAGGGCCCCGCGTTTCCTAACGATTTTCGTCGTTCGGCACTCGCCGGTGATCTGCAAACTGAATTTGAGGCTTCTGAAAAGAGCGAGTTGGAGTCGTCTGACCGGCATTTTTCTGTTGCGGGTCGTTTGATTCGAAACAGGGGTGCGTTTCTGCTGATTCAGGATGGGTCCGGCACGATCCAGCTTTATATCAATCGTGAGCAGTTGTCCGATGATGCGGTGCAGGCGATCAAAAAGTGGGATCTCGGAGATATTGTTGCGGCGTCGGGGCCCTTGCACCGCAGTGGCAAGGGCGATCTCTATATCAACATGAAGGAGGGGCGCTTGCTGACCAAGGCATTGCGGCCGTTGCCTGATAAATATCATGGCCTTGTCGATCAGGAAATGCGTTATCGACAGCGGTACGTTGATCTGATCGTCAATCCAGAGGTCAGAGAGATTTTTCGGATTAGAGCCGCCACCATCCAGTTTATCCGTCAATTCCTGGGGCAACGGCAGTTTGTTGAGGTCGAAACGCCCATGTTGCACCCGATTGCGGGGGGCGCAACGGCGCGTCCTTTTGTCACCCACCACAATGCCCTCGATATGGAAATGTATTTGCGAGTGGCGCCCGAGTTGTACCTCAAACGGCTGACAGTCGGCGGGCTGGAGAAGGTCTTTGAAATCAATCGGAACTTTCGTAACGAGGGTTTATCGACCCGACACAACCCCGAGTTCACGATGCTCGAATTCTATTGGGCCTATGCCGACTATCGCGATGCGATGGATCTGACTGAGGCGCTCATGCGAGAGCTGACTCAAGCCGTATTGGGGACGAGTGAAGTTCGCTACGGAGAGACCATTTTCCATTTTGATCGACCCTTTGCACGCATGACGGTGTTGGAGGCGATACTCAAGTACAACCCTGAGCTGGCCGCCGATGATTTGGCAGACCGGGCCCGCGCTGCCTCGGTAGCAAAAAAGCTGGGGATTTCAGTGGAGGATACTTGGGGGCTGGGCAAAATCCAGATCGAGATCTTTGAAGAAACAGCGGAAGCAAAACTTCAGGAGCCCACTTTTATTACCGCTTACCCGACCGAGGTATCGCCGCTCGCTAGACGTAACGACGACGACCCGTTTGTGACTGATCGGTTTGAGTTTTTTGTGGGTGGACGCGAATTGGCGAATGGGTTTAGCGAGCTGAATGATGCCGAGGACCAAGCCGAGCGATTCCGCGAGCAGGTGGCGGCAAAAGATGCAGGTGACGATGAGGCCATGCACTACGATCACGATTACATCAGGGCCCTCGAGTATGGGCTGCCCCCCACGGCGGGTGAGGGTATCGGTATCGATCGGTTGGTGATGTTACTGACCGACTCGCCTTCGATCCGCGATGTCATTTTATTTCCCCACTTGCGTCACGAGCAGATCGCTTGAATTGCCCGCACCGCTGGTGCACGCGGCCCGCTCGATGCTAAGCTCGATAAAAGGGATAGAGGTTCATACCGTGCGTCGCGAGTTGCGTATCTGGGTTTTGAGTGTGTTGATCGCCGGGGTAATGACCGGGTGTGCGTTGTCCCCGCAAGGCAGTCAAGACCCGTCGAGTTCAGGCGTTGCGGCAAACGATCAGAGCGAAGTCACTCCCGCCGATGAAACACTGTGTCCCTGTGATCTCTCAGGCGGCGCCGATTATTTTGATGCGGCATTGCAGCACTTGGCGCTAGGAGATTATGAGGCCGCTCGCGCATCGCTCGCCCGACATGCAGGCTCTGAGGCGGATCAGGCGAGTCAGGAGGCTTCGGCGGGTCTTGATCTAGTTGAGGCCATCGCCGCCCAAAATCTTGAGCCAGACGCGGTCGAGGCGAGCCCCGAGGGCGCGCGGGCTTCTGTGTTGCGGATGTTGCTGGCGTTGATCGATCAGCTACAGAACGAGATTGCCGCGTTACAAGCGAACAACGCAGAGCTGGCGGTCGAGCTGGCGAAGCGGGAAGAGGCGCTGAAGCGCCTTCGAGAACTTACACTGGGGCAACCGGAATCCTGACGCGGAACAGTGATCCCTCGTTGGGCTCGCTCTCCAACTCAATGCTGCCCCCCAGCATCGTGCAGAACTCCCTGACAATCGCAAGTCCCAAGCCCGTGCCGCCATACTGTAGGCCGGTTGTCGCCTCGGCCTGAATAAAAGCCTCGAAAACGCGTGCCTGCTGGGCCTGAGTCATACCAATTCCGGTATCCGCGACGGTCACCGTGAGGTTTCGCTGATCCATTTTTGCCGACACCGTGATCTGCCCTGCTTTAGTGAATTTGCAGGCGTTAGAGAACAGATTGGTCACAATCTGTTGCAGCTTGCCACGGTCGCTCTCCATGTCCCGCATATTGTCTTTATCGATATCAAGAATCAGTTGGTTTTCGTTCTGGGTCAGCAAAGGTGAGAGCGCGTCGCAGACCTGAACCAACAATGCTGCCGGGCTGAAAACTTCGAGGCTGACCTGCATTTTACCCGTTTCAATTTTTGATAAATCGAGAATATCGTTGATCAGCGTTAACAATTGCCTGCCTGAGAAAATAATCGTGGCAAGATCGTGATGAAATTGGTCGCGGTTGATCTCTGTTTCATCGCCCAACTCGTCCTGAAGCATTTCGGAGTAGCCGATGATGGCGTTGAGGGGCGTCCTCAGTTCATGACTCACATTGGCCAGAAACATACTTTTTGCGGCATTGGCCGAGTCAGCGTCGGCTCTTGCGGTATTCATTTCTTCGATGGCGGTTTGCAGTTTGGTAGACATCTCGTTAAACGTGCGTGCGAGATCACCAATTTCGCCTGAGTCGCGTTGTTCGTCGATGCGATAGGTCAGATCGCCTGACCCAAAGCGTTCGACACCCCGCTTCATCCGAGTGAGTGAAGCGTTGGTACTGCGGATCATGGCAAAAACCAGCGCCAACGTGATGGCGATAGAACTGATAAAACCGACGACCGTGATCTGATCGGTCAGGGTAATCGTGCGGTCGATGGCATTAGCACGTTGGACCGCTATAAAAGACTGGCGCTGGTCTAGCTCCTGAAGCCTTTGTTGCGCATTATTGTACGAGCGCGCGTCCTCCACTGGAGGCGCGGGTCCTGTTTGGTTGTAGCGCCTGTAGAACTGACGCCATTGCTCTATCAGGGTCGTCGCGCTCTCGTGCAGCCGTCGATAGTAGGCCTCAAGATCCTCTCCGCCATAACTGCCCAACTGCCGCAGGCGCTCGGCAATGATGTCCAGATCAGCCTCGGCTTGAGCGAGTTGGCCGTCCTCCAATGGATCATCGGTCGTTTCGCGCAGCGTTGCCAACACCAGAACCTGTTGTCGTTTGGTCTGCAGATTTTGCTCGAGCTCTGTAGTCAACTGCGCTGCAGTGACGGCTTCCCGGTAGGCGATGGAGCTCTCGTTGCGCGCAAAGCTACCCCACAGCGATGTTGCGACGTTGATGGCAAACAAGATGAGAATAGCGCCCGAGAACAGGTACAAACGGCCCCGAAGACTGAGCCGCGGCCGCAATTGGGTGACAACATCAGCGGTTCGCATCGAGAGCGGCCGCGATCACCGTCAGCAGTGCAGGAAAATCTACCGGTTTGGTCGCGAAGTCAGCGCACCCTGCCGCCAACGCTCGGGTTTTGTCCTCCTCCATTGCGTGAGCGGTCAGGGCAATAATGGGAATATCGCTAATCGTTGGGTCTTTTTTGGCCTCTGCGCACGCCGTCCAGCCATCCTTAACGGGCAGATTCATGTCCATCAGCACCACAGCCGGGTGCGCTTTGCGCATGATTTCGAGTGCCGTCTCTCCGTCCGCAGCGGGTATCACAGTGTGCCCGACTCGCTCGAGGCGCCGAATCAGCATATTTCGGTTTATCTCGTTATCTTCAACCAGCAGGATCGAGTGTGGCGTGTCGATCATCAGTGCATCCCCAGAACCGGATAGGTGCGGATCAGGTCCTCAATGCCTTTGGCACTGATCTCGCGCGGTTCACCTAGGCGAAACACACCTTCGGGCAAGTGCTGGCGCGTGGCGTCGGCAATAAGAATCTCGTCCACGGCGGTTTGTCCTTCGATGCGGGAGGTCACATTCATTGCGTGTCCTACGCATCCATATTTTGCCCGTTGTTCCGAGCCAATATTCCCGGCAATGACCGTGCCGGTGTTCAGCGCAATGCGTTGGCTTAACGCCGGTAAGCCGGCATCTGCGTTGGCGGCATTCACCACCTCCATGGCTTCTTGCATGGCCAATGCGCAGCGGACAGCGCGCTCCGGGTCATCTTCACCTCTTCTTGGGGCGCCAAATACCGCAAGAATGGCGTCCCCCAGAAATTCATCAATGGTGCCTTGATGTTCAAAGATGATGGCCGTCATTGCTTCAAAATAGCGATTGAGTAGCGACACCACCTGCGTGGGTGGTAGGTGCTCCGCCAAACTGGTAAAGCCGCATATATCGGACATCATGATCGTGACTTCGCGGAGATCGCCACCAAGTTCCAGTCCCTCTGGGGCCTCCAGTAGTTGCTCCACAATGTCGTCAGAAAGGTACCGGCCAAACGTGCGCCGGATAAAGCGCTCGTTTCTCTCCAGTTGATGTCGGTAATCCTCTTCCCGGTCGTGCCAGCGCTTTCGCTCGATACCCGCAGAGATGCGCGCCTGCAGCAATACGGGGTTGAAGGGCTTGAGTAGATAGTCGTCTGCGCCCGCCTGAATGCAGGTGATGATCTGATCCATGTCCTGACGCCCACTGATCATAATCACGGGGGTGGCGCGAAGGCCTTCGTGCTCCTTCATTTTTCTGAGGACCTCAGCACCGCCAATGCCGGGCATCATCAGGTCGAGCAGGACGACGTCTACGCCGCGTGTTTCCAGCAACTCCAATGCCTCCTCGCCTGACTCCGCAGAGATAACCGTATGCCCCGCACGGGAGAGCAAACGGCTAATCAACTCTCGATTTTCTGGCATGTCATCAACGGCAAGAATGACCCCGGCGTCCTCCTGACGCGATATAGAGGGCGCGGTTCCAGCGAGCGTATCGGTGGCCAAGGGTGTACTGCCGACACAGGAAAGTAGCGCGGGTAGGGTTTTGGCCAGCGCGGGGTGGAGCAGTGCCATATCCTCCTGCAGAATTTCGGCATAGCCACGGATCGCGCCGATCACATTGAGCAGGTCGTGGTTAACATCGTCGGATGGGGTGTCAAGGAGCTCCGACACCCGTGTCAGGCCCTCTGTCAGGGCCAGTACATCGGCATCGATAGGCGGTGCGATGGTCACGGTGGGGCGCTTAGTTGCCGCAACGAACGGCTCAGCAGAGGAGAGAATCCGCCGCGCCCATGCCATGGGTTGATCTGTTTCAGTGCTCACTGTGCCCTTCTTCCCGCGCCATGCAGCATGAGTATACCGGTGAACGTTGCGATGCGAAGCTGTCACCTACTGGGGATAGGCGATCAGTAATTGATGGGGTAGTATCGCATTAACTTGGGGAGTTAACGGGACACAAGATTTATGTTAGATCAAGTGGAAATATTTCACGGATTGTCTGACGAAGAGCTAAAGGCGCTTGAGGCTAGTAGTACTACCAGAGCTTTCCCCAAAAACACGGTCGTAATCCATGAGAATGACCCGGCAGATTCCCTTTTCGTAATTGAATCCGGCAAGGTCAAGGTCTACTGCAGCGATAAAAACGGCAAAGAGTTCATTATGAATACGCTGGGTCCCGGAGACTATTTCGGTGAGCTCGCGCTGCTTGACGATTCAACCCGCTCCGCTTCGGTGAGAACCGTCGAAAAATCAGAGTTCCGAATTGTGATGAAAGAGGATTTCTCCGGTGTGTTGGAGGATCATCCGGGTATTACGAAACAATTGATCAGCAATCTGGCCGGGCGGGTGCGCAAATTGACGGCGGATGTCAAAAGTCTGGCGCTGCAAGATGTTTACGGCAGAGTGGCGAACGTGTTGATGGATCTTGCAGAAGAGCGCGGTGATGGCACGCTGTTCATACCGGAAAAGTTGACTCAGCAGGATATCGCGGATCGGGTCGGCGCCTCACGGGAGATGGTTGCGCGTATCCTCAAAGACCTCACCATCGGTGAGTACATCCGTTTTGAGGGGCGTCACATCATTATCAATACGCGCCTTCCAGCGAAATATTGATTAATCTTTAGAGCGCTCTGTTACTTGCGCGGTGAGTCTGCCACGCTGCAGGCGCACCTTGAGCGTTGCTCCCTCGACGGTATCTTCCGGTTGTCGAATGACCGTCCCGGCGCTGTCTGTGACGATGGCGTAGCCACGACCCAAAATCTGTTCCGGCCCAAGTGATCGCAACAGCGATTGCTTGTGTGTTGCTTCTGCTTTGGCACCTTTGAGTCTTCGCTGCATGTTCAGCGCCAATCTCTGGCGGAGCGATGTGAGGGGAGCGTGTTGTCTGACCAGGGTGTGGCGGGGATGCTGGGCGACCAAGCGCAGGTGAGTTTGTCGTGCATCGCGCCGCGCAGAGGCAATGTGTCTGTGAACGCTCTGGTTCATCGAACCAATCAGTCTTTGCAAGGAAGCGCATTGCTGCTTCAGGGCAAAGCCTGGGTCCCTGAGTCGTTTGCTCATGGCGGTATGGCGAGTTCTGTTGTCGATCAGATTGCGCTTAATCGATCGCGTCATCCGGGTAGAGAGGCCATCCAACATTTGCAGTAATTCGACCTGATCCGCCGAAATCAGCTCGGCAGCGGCGGAGGGGGTCGGCGCTCTGGCGTCAGCAGCCAGATCGGCAATGCTGAAATCGGTCTCGTGTCCCACAGCGGAGACAGTGGTAACGCTGGCGGCAAAAAGTGCTCGGGCCACGACCTCTTCGTTGAATGCCCAGAGATCTTCCAGCGAACCGCCGCCTCTGCCGACGACTAGGACGTCCAGCGGCAATGCGCCTTCAGCGCTTAAGCGGTCCGCGAGTTCGATGGCGTCGGCAATTTGTTGCGCAGCACCTTCTCCCTGAAC
This sequence comes from Luminiphilus sp., assembly GCA_964217615.1. Taxonomy (GTDB): domain Bacteria; phylum Pseudomonadota; class Gammaproteobacteria; order Pseudomonadales; family Halieaceae; genus Luminiphilus. Next base: position 255 of record CAXPKH010000035.1, on the reverse strand, counting down.
CGCAACCGGAAAAACATAGACTTTGCTCTGGGGACTGCGGCGACCGAGGACAGTAAGGATATCTTGCAGCGCCGCACCGGTGGCAGACGTCACAACTCCAATGTGCTCAGCCGCAGTGGGAATCGGTTGTTTGGTCTCGGCTGCGAAAAGCCCTTCCTGCGCCAATCGATTCTTGAGTTGCTCAAAGGCGAGTTGCAAAGCACCTGCGCCCGCGGGCTCCATGTGCTCGCAGATAAGCTGAAATTCGCCTCTGCC
>CAXPKH010000034.1:0-19688 GCA_964217615.1 Luminiphilus sp. | reverse complement strand
GAATTGCGGGTGGTGTCGTTGCCCCCCACGATCAGCAAAATCAGGTTGCCCAAATATTCCAGCGGGTCGTCCACCATGTCGCGTGTTTTGGGGTTGGTGGCCAATAGGCTGATCAGGTCCATTGTGTTTGGCGGGTTGTTTTTGCGCTGATGCCACAGCTCGGTGAAGTAACCCAGGCATTCCTGCAGGGCGGCGGTGCGCTCGTCGACATCGCCGTCACTGCCGGTTGCTTCAGGGAGAGAGGTCGCCCTATCTGACCAGTAAGGCAACTTGTGTCGATCCTCAAAGGGGAAATCAAATATCGTGGCCAACATCTGCGTGGTGAGGTTGATCGAGACTTTCTCGACCCAGTTGAACGACTCGCCAACGGGGAGGCCATCTAAAATATCGCCGACGCGTTGCCGGATCAGGCCTTCCAGATCAGCCAGATTGCGCGGAGCCACAACGCCCTGTACGGCGGCGCGCTGAACATCATGAATTGGCGGGTCCATCGCGATAAATTGTCTGACCGGCAGGTCATCACCGTAGTCACCAATGGTGATCGCGGGTTCCGAGGAGAACGCTTCATGATTGCCGTCGACCGCGGTGATGTCCTTGAAGCGGGTCACTGACCAGAAGCCGCCGAACAAGGCATTTTCGCTCCAGTGCACTGGGTCCTCGGCGCGAAGCCGGGCGAAGAAAGGTCGCCAGATATCCTGCTGATAGAGCACAGGGTCGCTGACATCAATGGCCTCGAGCGGGAGCGTATTGGCGTCTTGAAGGGATAAATTCATGGTGCGCTGCTCTCGTTATATTGTTGGGTCACCTGTGCCGCCTCGGGGTTGTGGTCGCGGCGCTATTTAGGTGGTTGTCATGACTTTTGATGATCCCCTGTCTCTCGTTCGATGTGCGTTTGCGCCCAAGCTCAGTTAAAGACTTATTGTGCCACCGCGTCAAACGCCGATTGAAGCAGGGGAATAATGTTTTGCCGAACCAACCTCACGGGCGCGTCCGCATCGACTCGGGTGTAGTCGTCGATGGCGACGTAACCGCCGAAGCCCCGCTCAACATCCAAAAAGCTGATGGAACCAAACGCGCCCGGGTCGTCGTAGACTCCCGGGTTTTCGGTACTGATCCACCAACCCATGCCATAAGGCGTGGGGTTTTCGGTAACCACGCCGCCTCGGTCAATCCGCATCTCCTCGAGGCTACTTTCACTGAGGATCTGAGTTTCGCCGCAATAACCGCCGTTCAAGTGTGCCTGCAAGAGTTTGGCGTAGTCGGCGAGGGTGGTGATAGCACCGCCTTCAATGTTGGGGTTGGATTGTCCCAACAAGCTATCGGGAGTGCCGTCCCACTTCGAGAGGTCTTCCCACATGTTGCCGAAGGTGAACACGTCGAGCTCGCAGGGTGTGGCGAGGTATCGATCCACCAGTTGGTTCCATGTTGCATTCGCTGCTACTGCTGCTGCTACCCCTGACAATTGCCATTGGCTGCCGCCGTAATCAAAAATGCTTCCCGCCTCATGGCTGTCAGGTAAAGGCACGCGGAGCAGGATCTCTCCACAGGCCTCAAAGTCGACCGATGCGTCATAGCTGTACTGGCAAAGATGGGGCCCATAAAGTGCCAGCTGCCGTAAGCCGGGGATCCCGGAGGTATTGCTGACCAGCTGCGCGGGGGTGCGGTCCGCATACGTGCCGCCGAAGGGAAGTATTTCTCCGATGGGTCGGCTCATACTGAAATCAGATGCGGCGTCTTCCTCGAGAGCCATTAGCGTCATGACTGCAGGGACTTTGCTCGTCGAGGCGAGCATCACCACCGTGTCCTCGGTATGATCGCCGAAAGTGCCGGTGTGCAGTGTGCCTCCAGCGTCCACCACAACATAACTGATGCCGTCGAATACAGCGCTCTCATCAATGAAGGATTGGAACGCCGCATCGACTTCGGCGAAGTCAGGCTCGGGGTCGGGTGGGGGCGCGGTGCCGCCTCCTTGGGCGGGTGGCGTAGGACTATTACTGGAGCCACCTCCTCCACCGCAGGCCGACATTAACGCTATGACGGTGCCTGCCAATATTTGACGGGTCAGCAGGGAAAAAAAACAGCGCATAGCAACCTCGCGGCAATCAGCGTTAGATCCTCCCCGATTCGCGGCTTGAGCTCAACTAACCCAGATCCCGCAACACGTAATTGTTGCAAAAACGATACGATTACGAATTAATATTGTTACAATCGTTGCGTAAGAGAACTCCGTATAGTCGCGTGGAAGCGTTTTGCTTCCCACCCAATATGGAGGTCCGTTATGAAAATGGTTGGTTTATCTAGGCGCGTCAAGGGGGTCTTGGCTGCGTCACTGATGGTGGCTACTGCTGAGGTATCTGCAGACACTGCCGAACAACTGGCGATCTGTAAATCCGAGCTGAAGGCAATGTATGGCGAGGGTACGCGGGTCAGAATGTATGGCACCAAATTTTATCGTGGCGTCGAGACCCTGAAGCTGAAGGTGACGCCCGAAGGTGACTCATCGATGACGCTGCAGTGTTCAGGTGACGCCGAATCTGATGAGCGCGTGGTGCTTAAAGATAAAAACGGGGACAAGCTGGTTTCCTGATTGAACCAGCCAGCAGCGTCCTTCAACGAGGGAGTTACTCGATGAACTGGGATGACCTGAAGGTGCTGCTGGCCCTTTCTCGCGCGGGCTCCACCCGTAAAGCCGCCGCCACCTTAGGCGTTAGCAATACCACCGTGATGAGACGCCTTGAGTCTCTCGAGGAAACGATTGGTGGGCGACTCTTTGACAGGACGCCTGATGGATTCAGAGCGACCCCGCTGGCCGACCAACTTCTGCCCGCTGCGAGTGAGGTGGAGGAGCGGCTCACTGAGGCTGAGCGGCAAGTATCTGGCAGAGACTCTGAGCTCGGTGGGCGCATTAAACTGTCGTTGCCGGCGGTGCCTGTGACTCACATCGCCGAGGCTGTCGCGGAGTTCGCGATCAAATATCCCCGCATCGAGCTGGATATTACGGTCAGCGATCATCCAGTCGACCTGGCGCGGCGCGAAGCCGATATCGCGGTCAGGGGTATTCCCAAACACAAGCGCCCGCCCAAAGATATCGTTGGCATCAAACTGGGACGTATCTCGATGGGTTATTACGTTCATCGCGAGCTGCTGAGTGCCGCGTCACGGGGTCTTCGCGAGTTGACCTGTATTCGTGCCTCGGGCCGTGCACTCTCTTTGGGTGACTTACCCCATCCCGAATCACTGGGCCTCAAGAGCCGGCATCTGATTGATGGTATTACGCCACGCACCGTGGCGGTGACTAATCAATTGGGTGTCGCAGCGTTGCCCTGCTTTCTGGCGAGACAGTACCCCGATCTGATGCTTCTGCCCGGTGTGCCCTCTGCCCACTGGGGCTATACTTGGTTGCTGCATCACAAGGATTTGCGGCAGTCGGCGCGGATCCGTGCGTTGTTTAAACACCTCTCCTCCCTCGAGGAAAAATGGCCCAGCGCTTGGGATACCAGTATCGGGGAAGAGACCGAAGCTGCATAAGTCGTCCGGTCGGGGCTTGACCCGTTCGCAGTCAGGCAGGATATTCGTGCACACGCCCACAGCACGTCTATCGAAAAAGGTCGGACGCGATGCCGAAGCCAACAGCGGAAATGAATCGTTCAACCCTCCACGCGCTGTCTCCACCTCAGAGTTCTCGTGACCGCGGCCGGCAATCTTTTATTTTTCATACCAAGCGCCAGCTGGGGCAATTTGCGCGAACTAAACTGCAAAATGAATTCCAGCAGGCGCTGACGGAACAGGCCATGGATTGCCCGGAGGGGTCCTTGCCGACCCTCGATGGACACCCTGCCTTTGCGGCATGGAGCGCACTTAATATCGGCTCCCAGCAGCAAATGTGGCGCGCTCTGGGAGATATGATCAATCGGCAGATGCCCGAGTTGAACCGGGTTGCAGAGGCGCTGGGCGGCGACTCCTCGACGGGGTCACTGCAACTGAACCCTGATCTGAAGCTACCCGATTATTTCGCCAGCACCGCTTACCACGGTCAGCCCGGCGGTTATTGCCTTGACCGCGATGGTGGCGATTGGTACGCCGGCGCGTTGCAAGAAGCTGGCGGTACGCTGTATAGCCGGGGCGCCGGCACAGGCGCCAAGGACAGCAAAGGACAGGCGGTGGTCCGGTTCGTCGAGACAACCTTCCCTGAATTCTCTCCCCGGCGGGTGGTGGATCTCGGTTGCGGCTACGGTGGTCAAACGAGCAATTACGTGGTGGCATTTCCCGATGCCGAGATTCATGGCGTAGATCTCGGAGCAGGCCTGCTACGTTATGCTCATCCCCGTGCCAGAGCGTTGGGTCTGCCCATTCATTTCAAACAAGCATGTGCCAGCGCCACCGGATTTCCCGATGCTTCATTCGACATGGTGGTGAGCAACATTTTGCTTCACGAGATCCCGCGGGAAATGCTCGAAGCGGTGATGCGAGAGAGCTTTAGATTGCTCAAACCCGGCGGCTTGGTTGTGCATCAGGACGTGCCGACCCAGCGACCTGATACTCCGACCTTCCAGCAGTGGCTGTCGAATTGGCAGGTGGCTCATAACGATGAGCCGTTTTGGCGTTCCTTTTCAGTCACCTCGGTTCCTGATGCCCTTGTGTCTGCTGGCTTTTCGAGGGAGGCCGTATTTGAGGCCTACGAACCCCAAGTCGATGGTCCATTGCTGTGGTACATGGTGGGTGCTCGCAAATCATGAAAGAGGGCGCGCAACCGGCAGAGAAGCCCGTCTACTTTGACGATCCCGCAATACAGGCGCTTTATCAAATGGTACTGATTCTGGGCGAGGAACTGGCAGCGACTCGTGAGCAGCTCCACGCGCTTATTGCGTTGTGCGAGTCTGGCGCAGTACCCACCGCCGACGCCCTCGATGCGTTTATTCCTGATGAATCCTTCGATCTGGAACGCGCCGATTGGGTGGTGAGATTGCTGGAACCCCTCGAGCAGATCGCGGAGGCGCAAAAGCGCCTGTGAGTTCATCTCAGCACTCATTTCGGCTGTATTTCGGCTGGAGTCTGGGCACTTTGGCGATGTCCAGTTTGCTCAATACCCAAACGGCCATGCTGATGATCTATCTCATCAGTGCAGTCGGTATCGCTCCCGCCCTCGCGGGTAGTCTGGTGTTTATTTCCAAGATCTACGACGGTATCACCGATCCTGTCATGGGGATTATCAGCGACCGCACCGTGAGTCGGTGGGGGCGCCGCAGGCCCTACCTACTGGTGGGCGGGATTCTCGCCGCGGCGAGTGTTATCGGCCTGTTCTCGGTGCATATGGTGACCTTCGCACCCACTGAGGTATGGATTCTCGTCATGCTATTGGTGGCCGCCACCGCCTACACGATTTTTAACGTGCCCTATATGTCGATGCCGGCTGAAATGGTGCAGGATCCCTACGAGCGCTCCAAGCTGATGTCCTTTCGCGTCGCCTGGATCGCTGTAGGAACCTTTGTCGGGATTGCCCTGGCGCCAAGATTGGTGGCCTATGCGCGCGATACTCAGGGCGTACCCGAGACCGAAGCCTTCTCCATCATGTCGCTGATCACCGCCGTGATTATCTTGCTGGCATCGATAGGCTGTTTTTTGGCGACTCGGGACGCGGCTGCCACCGAGCAGACGCGATTGCGGGTGCCTTTCAAGGAGCAGGTTCGTTCGGCCGCGAGCAACCGGCCCTTCCTCGTTCTACTCGGCATCAAATATTTGGGTCTCTATGCGTTATCCGCCACTGTTGCCACCAACATTTTTTTTGTCCGTCAGGTCATGCAGCAGTCCGAGGCCATCATGTTGTGGTATGGCCTCGCTTATATGATCGGCACGCTCACTGCTATCACGCCCTGGGTGCTGATTTCCAAACGACTCAGTAAGGCCCACACCCTCGCGCTCTCGGCTGCACTTGCCGCGTGTGTGAACCTGACCTGGCTACTCTCGGGGCCGGAAGAGCCATTCGGACTATACCTATTGCGGGCTTTTGTTCTGGCGGTGAGCAATGGCGGCATGTTGCTTATGGGGCAAAGCCTGCTACCTGATGTCATGGAGTACGACTACCAAAAAACCGGTCTGCGCAGGGAGGGCTTGTACGCGGGTCTCTACAGTTTCGTCGAGAAACTGGCTTTCGCTACGGCGCCATTGACGTTGGGCTTACTGCTTTCTTCGATGGGTTTTATTCCCGGCTTACCCAGAACTGCCACCCAGCCAGAGTCTGCTGTGTTGGCGATTACTCTGGCAATGGCGGTTATTCCGGCGGTAACCAATATTCTCAAGGTAGTGTTGGCACTCCAGTTCAGGATTCCCGATATAGCGTCGCCCCAAGGTCGATAAGTAGCAGGGCGTCGATGCCCTGACACGCACTGCGCTTGACAATTTCTCGACCACAGGCTATCAAAACACTTAAAGATATAACTAAAAGCTTTTCGGGGTTGCGGTTCTGAAGGCCCTGAGACCAACAGGGGAGTCCTACTCATGCGAAGTCTGATCAAAAATCCACTGACTTTTGCGGTTTCAATGGCATTGGTCGTCACTGCTCAGGTGCCGGCAGGCCACGCCCAGAGTGACGAGCTGGATCTTGAAGAAGTGATCGTCACGGCACGAAAGCGCGAAGAGAACCTGCAAGAGATACCGCTGTCGGTCACTAATTTCAGTGAATCTACGCTACAGGATTATCGGATCTTCTCGCCGGAAGAGATCGCCGGTTTTACCCCCGGCTTCTCTTTTGTGAACTCTTTTGGTCGCCAGACGGATCGTCCGGTGATCAGGGGCATGTCCAATATTCTGGGAACGCCCAATGCCTCCTTTTTTATTGACGGCGTCTTCGTGCCCAGCACGATCGCATCGACCGAGTTGCAGATGCTCGAGCGCGTTGAGGTCGTAAAGGGACCGCAGGCGGCGCTATACGGGCGCGCCACATTCTCGGGTGCCATTAATTACGTGACCCGGCGGCCTACTGACGAGTTGGAGGGAGGCATTACGGTTTCGGTAGCGGAGCACGATACGGTCAACACCAATGCGTACATCAGTGGACCCATGGTTGCGGATAAGTTGTATTTTTATCTGGGAGCCGGCTTTAGTGAGTACGGTGGAGAGTATAGAAATACGATTGGCGGAGAAAACGTGGGCGGTGAGGAAACCACCACATTCACAGGAAAGCTCCTGTGGACGCCCAGCGATTCCTTTGAGGCGTCGCTCAGGGTGACAGTGCAGGAGGATGATGACGAACACTGGGCGCTGTGGCTGCAGGGCGCGGAGTACAACAACTGCTATCAAACCGACGCCTCTCGTCCATCGTCTCGCGGCTACTACTGCGGGACTGTCAAGACCAACGACGAGGTGACGTTGCGCACCGATTTTCTGCCCGGCGGGGGGGGCATCGATCGGGATGTTATGCGATCGTCGCTGACCTTAGATTGGGAACTCGCCAATGGTTGGTCCATTCAGAGTATTACGGGTTATCAGGAGACCGAGTGGACGACAGCCTATGACGCTTCCTATGCGGGTAACGATGCTCTGGCTTATCTCGCGCCGATTTATGCACCGCCGTTCTTCGATCTGGCCGGTTCTTTCTGGCGTCAACTTGAAGACGAGGAGGAGACCCTTTCGCAGGAAATCAGGCTGAGTTCTTCTTCCGACCAACGACTCCGTTGGTCGATTGGCTACTATTATTACGACAACGAATTCAAGAACACGGTCGATGACCGATTTGCTCCGCACACCTCGTTTGATTACCTGCTAGACCCAGCTTTGGCAGAGGTAAGACCCAACAGCTATCCGGAGCTCCGGACGACCGAGAATACGGCCGTGTTTGGATCAATTGAATTTGATTTCTCGGATTCATTGACCGGTACCATCGAGATGCGGCACGCGACGGATAAAATTGAAAACACTTACTACCCTTACCTGCCTTTCGCCGCGAGCACGACCTTCGAGGAAGAGTTTGACAGCTTCACGCCGCGCGTTACATTGACGTGGGTGGCCAGCGATAACACCACTGTCTACGGCAATATCTCAAAAGGCACCAAGCCCGGTGGATTTAACGACCCGGGCACTGATAAAACCTCCTACGACGAAGAGGAGGCGTGGAATTACGAGGTGGGCCTCAAAAAGCGCATCCTCAATGGGCGTGGCACCTGGAATTCCGCGGTGTTCATGATCGACTGGACTGATCAGCAGCTGACCTTTAACGCCCAGCGCCCAGATGGAAGTCTCACGTCTTTCATCGATAACGTGGGCGAGACTTCTGTGCTGGGATTTGAGACCGAGCTCAGTCTGTTGATTACGCCGAATTGGGACCTGACTGCCAACTACTCTTACATCGACTCGGAGATTGAGGAGTACATCACGTCGGATCAGGCGATTCAGATCGGCTGTAATTCGACTGCCGCAGATTACTACGACTGCATTCAGGAAAAGGGTTCTGTAAAGGGAAATCAGACACCGCGTTCTCCCAAGAATCAGGCCTCACTCCGAACCCAGTATCGTATTCCGGTAGGACAGGGTGAGTGGTTTATTGGTGGTGACATCCGCTACGAGGGCTCTAAGTACGCGCAGGTACATAACTGGGCTGAGACCGGCGGCCGCACCACCATCGGCGCTCAGTTTGGCTACCGAAACGAAAACTGGGAGATCAGCGTTTGGGGCAAAAACTTGAACGACGACGATACTGCCATGGATATCTTGCGTTACATTGATACGACGATGTTTACCAGCGTAGGCGGTCCACCTTGTTCAATAATTAGCCCGGCATTCGATCCGGCAGCTAACTGTGGCCCCTTCTTTGCCCGCGCGCGAACCAACATTGGCGGTGGCTCGATTACGCCTAGGGGTTTCGCGATTACCCTGCCTCGTGGTCGACAGGTGGGAGCTACGCTTCGCTACAATTTTTAGTAGCAGGAAGTCGAAAAGCCCGGGGATGCTCCCCGGGTTTTTTTGTCTGGAGTGTGACCGCGGTTCGGGCGTGCATGGGCCACCCACAGCCGTGAATCAGAGCAGGCTCGATGGCTAAAGCCGGTGGAGAGTCAGTAGCGAGGATTTGATCAGCGCTCCTGCTGCTACCGACCCATTTTTCTGATGGGCGTGAGGCCTCGGGCAGTGATAGTGGCTTTTTCTTCCGTGAAGAATTCTGCGGCTTGGCGTGGTCCATCCCTGCCGATACCTGATTCCTTGAAACCGCCGAACGGTGCCCGCAGGTCTCGGGCCAGGGGCGTGTTGATCCACAGCGTCCCCGCTGCGATGTTTTCCTGGAACGCTTGCGCTCTCGCGAGGCTGCCCGTCCAGCAGTAGCCCACCAGCCCAAAGCGGCTGTCGTTTGCGATTGAAAAGGCTTCCTTGTCCTCGTCGAAGACCTGAATGCTGACCACCGGCCCAAACACTTCTTCCTGGCAAAGGGAGAGTTGATTGTCTTCAACCTGAAAAACCGTGGGTGAGACGTAATATCCACTCCCTAAATTTGTTCTCGCCTCGCCGCCACACAGGAGTACCGCGCCCTCGCTTTTCGCCCGAGCGATGTGGTCGAGAACCCGCTCCCAGTGCGCTTTGAAAGCCATTGGACCCACCTCGGTGTTCGGATCGAGAGGGTTGCCCACCGTCAGAGAGCGGGTGCGTTCTACAAATGCCTCAATAAAACGGCTGGCGATCCCACGCTGTACCAAAATGCGGGAACCCGCGATGCAGATCTGCCCGCTGTTGCTGAAAATATTAACCAGCGAGCCATCAAGGGCTCGATCAAAATCAGCGTCGTCAAAGACGATGTTGGCGGACTTCCCGCCCAGTTCAAAATGCACGGGTGTTAAATTTTGCGCGGCGCCTGCCATCACCCGACGCGCCGTGGCGCCGCCGCCGGTGAAGGCAATGCGATCAACGCCCCCGGCGCTTGCCAGTGCGGCACCCGTCACCGCGCCGCTACCATTGACGACGTTGATGGTTCCAGCGGGAAGCCCCGCTTCCTCTAGGAGCGAGACCATACGCAGCACAGAAAGTGGCGTAAATTCGGAGGGCTTTAAGACACAGGTGTTACCAAATGCGAGACTCGAGGCAATCTGCATACTGGCTAATGCCAGTGGTGCATTCCAGGGGGCAAACAGTGCCGCAACGCCCGCCGGTTGGCGAGTCACCACCGTTTGGTACCCAGACAGCTGCTCGAAACTCTCTCCCGCCATGACGCCGATGTAGTCCGCAAAGAAGTCCAGGTTGTCCGCCGCCCGAGGCACCTGCCGTATGGCTAGATGGGATGAGGGGAGCCCGGCACAGAGGCACTCAAGCAGCGCAAGTTCTTCAGCGTGCTCCCGGATCAGCCGTGCGCCGCGCCGAAAAACCTGTTGCCGAGTTGCGGTTGACTGCGCAGACCACAGCCCCGTGTCAAAGCTGTTCCGGGCGCTGGCAATGGCATCTTCCACCACCGTGGCACTATCTTCTTGGAGCTGGGCGATCTGCTCTCCGGTGCCGGGGAAGTAAATCGGTAGTCGCGTCGCCCCACTGTCCACGGGCAATGATTCACCGGCGATATGCCCGGTGATCACCTCTGGTATGTGCAGCCCGCGCGCCGTCAGCAATTGATCGAGACTGGTCATTTTTCAGTTCTCATTCGATAGTTTGTTCACGCTCGCGTGATCGAATCATAGCCGCATCGAGCAAATAGTCGCGATGTTTAATCGGATCGCTAACCGTATCCTGTAATTCCCCCCAAATGATGCGGCGTTTCTCCGCATCGGTTTCTCGATGGCGCCTGTAATTTTGAGAGGAGAGGCGTTGTACTTCCTCACGCGCAATGGTTCGCCGGCGTCGATCGTAGCGGCTCAGTAGTGCCGGGTCCTCTCCGGCAAGCACAGGTAGCAGGTGATCGGCCAGAGCGCGCGCGTCGTGTATCCCACTATTCATGCCCATACCCCCGGCGGGGCTGTTGAGGTGAGCCGCATCACCGACGAAAATGATGCGGCCATGACAAAAATTGTCCAGGCAACGTTGATGCAAGGTGTAGTAATTTCTGCTCCGTATCGTGGTCTCCTCGGCGCGGGCAGACACTCTCGCAACGTGGGCCCGAGCCACCTCGTCGCTCAGTGCAGTTTCGACATTCTGATCTTGCTCGGGTGAGTAGGTAAAGCGCCAGGTATCCCGCAAGCGCATGAGGCTGTAGTGGCGGTCGGGCAGCCAAACATAATTGACGCCAAGCAGATTGGGGATGTCCTCTTCAAAGGGATGCTCCAGTACCAGCGTGATCGAAGTTTTGGGGAAAACCTGCCCGGAAAATTCGAGCCCCAGCGATTTTCTCACTTGGCTGCTCGCACCGTCTGCGGCGATGAGCCAATCGCATTCAGCGTCTACATGATCGCCCTTGTCTCGGTAGGAAATCCTGACCTTTTCGCCCTCGGAGGAGACGTTCTGCAGTTCGCAGTTAAACCTCAATTCGCAGTGGGGATGGGCGATGAGTTTTTCTGCCAGGAGCTCTGTGAGTTGAAACTGCTCGCACTGCAATCTAAACGGATAGGCTGTGACATCCGCGAGACACGACATGTCAAAGATGGCACAGTCCCTGGTCTCGTGGATCAGGTACTGCCAGCGCGACACGACGGTGCCGCGCTCGATTAATGTCTCAGCGAGCCCGTCTGCCGCGAGCAGGTCCAACGTTGCGGGATGAAAGGTAGAGGCCCGCATATCCTTGGGTATGGAGGCCTCTCGTTCCAATACGGTGACGGGGATTCCATGCTCAACAAGCCACCAAGCCAAGGTGAGACCAGAGGGGCCGGCTCCCACAATAGTGACCCTTGCTTCACTCACGATGCATGCTGCCTGATTGACTCCGCTGAGTAGGCGACCCCTTGCCGCTCAGCGTACATGCTATATTGCCGCGCAGCCTGAGAACAGTGAGTGGGTGTGGCGTATGAGTGAGGGATACTACGGTCATTACGGCACTTTGGGCCTCGCTACCCCTCAGGCAAATCCCACCGCGGAGACAGAATTTCGTGCGCTGTTGCCGGCACGTGTGGCCTGCGCGACGGTGCGCATGGTGAGCACCGACCGCGAGCCTGCCAATCGCCTGCGCGCTTATTTTCAGGACATTGCCGAGACCCTGCAGCGCTTCGACACCCTGCCGCTGAGAGCGGTCGCATTGGCTTGCACCGGGTCCACTTATCTTTTGGGCCACGAGCCTGTGGAGCAAAGCTTGACGGAATTGAGCCGGGCGCGAGGGCACCCCGTCGTATCCGCCGCGGCAGCGATCGAGGACGCACTGCGCTTCATTGGCGCTGACTCGATTGCATTAACGTGTCCTTATCCCGATTGGCTCTTGAATGCGGCGGAAGCGCACTGGCAGGCCAGGGGTTTCGGGGTTGCCGATCAATTCTCTCTAGACCCCCAACAGGGGGACACGCGCGCTATTTACGCACTTTCGCCTGAGCGGGCTGCAGAGGCGATCACAGGGCGATGGCAACAGGTTACGGCAGACGCCTATTTGATTACCGGCACTGGGTTGCCCACACTGCGTCTGATCGCCGAGTTGTCCGCAGTATTGCCTGGACCCGTGCTGTCCTCGAATCTTTGTCTTGCCTGGGCAGCGCTGCGAGACGGCGGCATCGATTTTGCCGAGCATCAGCCCAGCGGAAATTTCCCCCTATTGGCTGGTTGGCAAGGTGGCATTGCAAGGCTTTAGTCTGAGGGCTGCGCCAAAAGCCATTCGGCCAAGCGCTGGGTTTCTTCAGCATTCAAAGCGTTAACATAGTTCATCGCATTGTTTGGGATGGCAGCGTCAGGGTCCGTCAGCCACGCGACAGTGGTGGGCAAGGTCCAAACCCACCCTGATGCCTGCAATGCCGGCGAATAACCGAAGCCCCTAACGCCGGCCGCCTTTCTACCGTTTAACCCGCCCAGCGGGGGGCCAATACGATAGTCCGGTTCGGGCCCTAAACTGTGGCAGGCCTCACACGCAACGGCGAACAGTGCTTCTCCCGAGAGCGGTTCTGCCATGGGTGCGGTGTGGAGCAAGCACACAATCAAACCTAAACCGATTCGATGTCCCGCTGCCAGTCTCATGCCAGCAGCCTCATCACTTCCAATGCCGCTCGCTCACCCGATTCCATGGCCGCTTCCATACCCCGATAGGCCTCGGCCGTATGCTCGCCGGCAAAAAATAGGCGGCCGGTCGGCGCGCGGATGGCATCGTGAGCACTCCCTGCTTGCCCAGGCTTCCAGAGGGCCCAGGTTCCGCCGGCGAACGGGTCTGTTGTCCATCGCACCAATTGCCCTACCGAAGTGACTCCCTTGGCTTCGGGTACTAACTTCCACAGCGCACTCAGGATGATGTCGGTGCAGGTATCGGCATCCACGGCATTGAGGCGATCGCAGTCGTCGCCATTGATCCAAATGGTCATGTTATGCCGCGTGGAGTCGGGTATCGGGCGAGTGAATATCCTCCCGAGCTGGCCGTCGGTCCACCACGAGCCGCTCCAGCCCGTAGCCTCCCAAAAAGGTTCATCAACCACGCAGTGCAACTGCACCACCTTGTGGTACGCCACCGAGTTTAGGAGCGCCCGGCGATCGGGCGGCAGATCGAGTGCGATTTGGCTGAGGGCAGGCAGCGGGACAGCGATAATGGCTGCATCGGCGTCCAGCGTCCTGCCCGAGGAGAGGGTTGTCTTTATACCGGCGGAAGTCTGCTTGATACGCAGGACGGGGTCGTTGAGCGAGACAGGCCGCTTCAGCTGGTTGGCCATGGCTTCTGGCAGTCGCATATTGCCCTCAATCACTTCGGTGACCGCCAGCGCAGGACCCGACAACCGCCCGAATTCTCCGAGAACACGATACAGGCCCATCAGACTGGTGTCGCTCAGATCATTACCGTAGCTATTATTGGCGTTGATGAGGCGGATGGCACTCTTGGGAAACCCCATAGTGCGAAGCCCCGCATCTGCAGGCTGATCCTGGGCCATGAGATCGACATGATGCCAGGCACGGGTCTTCAGCAGCGGGTTGTCCTCATTGAGTTTTGCCAGCAATCGCTCCGGATGAATTCCCCGCCAGTCATCGGGAAGTGGATTGGCAGCTGCTGTCGCCCAGTCGCTGCGCAGAATGCGTTGCCCGCCGATCTGGTAGTCACTGGGTAGCGTGCGAGGCGGTGTGCGCAGAGGCACGTTGAGTTCATGGGCCTGATAGATGACGCGCCCATAACCACTGCCGATAACGTTACCCCCGCCCTCAGGCGCGCCTGGCATGTGATCGAGCGTCCAGAGACGACCACCGACGCGATCTCTGGCCTCCACGACCTCGACGTCAAAACCCCATCGCTCCAGGATGAGCGCGGCATTGAGTCCAGCCAGACCCGCACCAATGACCAGTATCTTGTGTCCTACAGGGCTACTGATACCGATCGATTGAGCGTTCGCAAAAGGCGCAGCGACCGAAGTCAGAAGGAGTTGTCGACGAGAGAGTAGTGGGTTCACGGGCCAAAGTCCGGGCGTGTTAGGACGTCTATTGGACATATTGTCATATCTTTATAACTTTACTCAAACGGGCTATGCTCGAGCGAATTCGAGTAGCCAAATGGGGTGTGTGTAATGCGATTTTTGTCGATTTCGTGGGGGGCGTTGGCGAGTTTCGCAAAGCTTCTCCGCCTGATTTCAGTGCTGACATTCATAAGCGTTGCCGCGCAAGCGGGCACTATCGATCCCAACTCAGCAGAAGGCTTTGTTGCCCTCAATCGTAAGGTGCAATGTTCGCTGGAAGATGCCTCGCCGCAGGTATTTGAGTGGTCTGGTAATGGCTACGCGCGCGTGCCGGGTGAGCGAGATCGCAAGTTGTTCGGGTTGCTGGGCATGAACATACGCCAGTGTGTGACGATCGAGGACCCTGATCGCGGGACCGGGTATCGACTGGTTTCAAGGGAGATCATGCTGTACCTCGATCCGACAACTGGCAAAGTCATGAGGACCTTCAACAATCCCTGGACAGGTGCGCAAAACGAGGTGATTCACGTTGCCAATGACCCAGTGAACGGTCGTCCCACATTTGGTCTCGATGCCGATGGCAACGAACGCAGCTTTGCCTACCGTGATGTCAACGGAAAGTATCTGATCAACTACGAAATTCCGCTCTTCTACACAAACGCGATGGGCGGTGATTACCAGAAGTATGTCGGGGGCACCTATCATGCCACCGAGATCTTTGACTTTAACGGCGATGTTTCAGAGCTGCTCGATGCTGATCAGGCCGTCGCGTATCCCGTGGTTTCATGGGTGCGGTTGGCGCAGTGGTTGCCCTGGATGGAAATGAATGGTCGCGCGGGGATGCTGTACTTCAATGCTATGGGCCGAAAGCTGCAAAACTATGATCAGCTACCTGAGATGATGAAAGCAGAAATTGCCGAGAATTATCCTGAGTATGTGGCGCCACCGCCTCTGGACGACCCGCGCCGGAATGAGACGTCGTGGACTTATATGAAGAAAATCATTGACGCGCGGGAGGAGTCACCCGCGTCCTCATCACCCCATTGAGGAGATTTGAGATGCCCGCATTTTTTCGACGCCTCACTCTTTGCTGCGCTAGTTTCAGGCGGTGTGCTGGCGTGATTCCGGCAGCCGCCTTGGCGCCCCTGCTATGGCTGGGAATGGTCAGCCCGGCTATGAGTGAGAGTATTGCAGCAAGCGCCTCGGACCGACGGGCCCAGGCGCCGGCTATTGCCGTGACCCGTGACGGCAGTATCCACGCGATCTGGTTCGACAAGGGTGCGGTGGGAGAGGCCGACAGGAAAGGGGAGAAGGTCAAAGGCACTCACCATAGTCATCAAGCGTTTGCTGACCTGCATTATGCGCGCTGGACGCCGGGCGCCTCACAATTTACGCCCAGTGTCAGGGTGAATCCGGACCCGGGGTCAGTGTGGGGCTTCTCCATCAGTCGGGCGGTGATTGCCACAGACAGCAGTGACAGGATTCACATTGTCTACCCCGGCAATGCCATGTCGCCCAAGTCAGGAAAATCGGTCGCCTCCTCTTATTACACGCGCTCGACCGATGGCGGCAACGCCTTTGATGCGCCGACGCAGTTGAACGCCGATCCCGAGGAGGATTTATCGTCGCTCATCATGGGTGGCCTTGCGCAAGCGCAGGTTTTTGCGGGTATGGCGGTATCCGAGTCAGGTTCGGTGCATGCTTTTTGGTTGGATACTCGAGGCATGACAAGCTCGATGCGTTCGGCCCTTTATTATCGTCGCAGTGATGACGGCGGAGCCCGTTTTGCTGATGAGGTTCGGCTTCAGGAGAATGAACAGTGTCCGTGCTGTCAGGTGAGTGCCATCGCCCAGGGCACATCCTCACTGTTTGTATCGGCGAGAAAAATCAGTAACGACAATATCCGCACGCCTGCGGTGATGCATTCAGATGATGGTGGCAAGACTTTCAGTTCGCCCGTGGAGACGGGCGGTGCACCCTGGCAGTTGGAAGGATGTCCGTTGAAGCTCACTGCGATGGCCACGACGCCCTCGCGTGTCCACACGCTGGTGCACAATGGCGCAGAGGACCCTCCGGGTCTCCTCTACGCGAGTGCCTCGCAAACGGGTGGGGCGTTTCAGCCGCCTGAGAAAATTCATCCCGAAGCTGACATTAGTGACAGTCCCGCTTTGGCCAGCATCGGGGACACCTTATTGGCGGTTTGGCACGCCAAATCTGGGGGCCCCAGACAAATTTACTACCGTTTTTCGCTCGATGGCGGGAAACATTTCCAACCGGTTCAGCGGTTGGAGACTGGAGCGGCCCAAGTTGGATATCCCGCAGCGGCGGCGACTCCAGACGGCCGATTCGTCATTGCCTGGCAGGCTGACGAAGTGATTCAGGTCACCCATCTGGAAGCGCCCTCGGCGGCGATGGCGGCGCGCTAGGGGTGAGACGGCTCATACCGCTGCTACTTGCTTTGTTGCTTGCCCTCGGGGCGCAGGCGGGTGAGGGCCATGATCCTGCTGTACTGGTACCCATGGATCGCAACGCCCTAACAGAGGAGCTGTCAGCCAGCGAAGGGCGGGTGGTACTGATTAACCTATGGGCGACTTGGTGCACGCCGTGTTTGCGCGAGATACCCGATCTGCTCGCGCTAGAGGCGGAGCTTTCAGACGATGAATTTCGTTTGCTCGCCGTCAGCATGGACGACGCCTATAGCAAAGACTGGGTATCGGCGTTCAAGGCCAAGCATTTTCCCACCCTGCGATCCTTCATCAATGCTGAGCTGGATATGGATACGTTGGTCAGCAGCATCGATCCGGTATGGAACGAGACGCTTCCAACCAGCTATATCCTGAATCGCGACGGAGAGGTTGTTCAAAAAATTCAGGGCAAGAAGCCTATCGCATTTTTCCGAGAGCAGCTGACAGCCGCTGGTCTCTAGTTCACCCCGTTATGCGGGTATGCGAATCAAGCCTGAAGATGTGCTGCATGGAAGCGCAGATGGTCCTCTATAAATGAGGCGATGAAGTAGTAGCTGTGGTCATAGCCCTCCTGCATCCGGACCTCAATCGGATAGTTGGCGGCGCTGCTGGCCTCTTCAATCAAGTGCGTCTTGAGTTGCTCCTCGAGAAAGTTATCCGCCGTCCCTTGATCGATGAGGATCGGTCGGTGCTCGGTAGCCTGACCCAGCAGCTTGCAAGCGTCATACGCGTCCCATGTGGAGGTATCTGATCCCAGATAGTTGGAGAACGCTTTTTGGCCCCAGGGGCACTGCGTGGGCGCCACGATCGGCGAAAAGGCCGAAAAAGAAGTAAAACAACAGGGGTTTTTGAGGCCGATAGTCAGTGCGCCATGACCGCCCATCGAATGGCCCATGATGGCGGCGCATGAGGTATCCACCTGCGGGCAGGCCTGTGCCACCGCCTCCGGCAACTCCGTCAGCACATAGTCATACATGTGGTAGTGCGACGACCACGGGGCCTCAGTCGCATTGAGGTAAAACCCGGCGCCCATACCCATGTCGTAGCTGCCATCGGGGTCGTCAGCGACTTCATCGCCCCGTGGACTGGTATCTGGCGCAACGATGGCAACACCCAGCTCTGCCGCATGCCGTTGTGCGCCGGCTTTCGTCACGAAATTCTCATCCGTGCAGGTCAGCCCCGACAGGTAGTACACCACTGGCACAGGCCCTTCAGCCGCCTGAGGTGGCAGGTAAACCGCATAAATCATGTCGCAGTTGAGCACTGTTGAGCAGTGCTGAAAGCGATGTTGCTCTCCCCCAAAAGAGCGCACGGTGCTCAGGCATTGGGAAGACATCAGAAAGTCACCACTGAGCGGATGCTCTTGCCCTCATGCATTAGATCGAAAGCGGTATTGATTTCGGTGAGCGGCATGGTGTGGGTAATCATCTCGTCGATATGGATTTTGCCCTCCATATACCAGTCGACGATTTTTGGGACATCGGTGCGGCCCCGCGCTCCGCCAAAGGCAGTGCCGCGCCAGGAACGGCCGGTGACCAATTGGAAAGGCCGCGTCGCAATTTCCTGCCCCGCCCCGGCCACGCCAATGATGCAACTTTGCCCCCAGCCTTTATGGCAGCACTCCAGCGCCTGGCGCATTACATTCACGTTACCGATGCATTCAAAGCTGTAGTCGACACCGCCACCGGTCATCTGAATCAAGTGATCGACCACATTATCAACTTCGCTCGGATTGACAAAATCGGTCATACCAAACCGCGTCGCCAGTTCCTTTTTGTCGGGGTTTAGGTCGACACCGATAATGCGGCGCGCGCCCACCAGCTTGGCACCCTGAATCACATTGAGCCCGATTCCGCCGAGACCAAATACGGCAACGGTGGAACCGGGTTCCACTTTCATGGTGAAGGCGACAGCGCCAATCCCGGTCGTGACACCACAACCGATGTAGCAGATTTTATCGAAGGGGGCGTCTTCTCTTACCTTGGCTACGGCAATTTCAGGGAGCACTGTGAAATTCGAGAAGGTGGAGCAGCCCATGTAATGCAAAATGGGCTCACCGTCGATTGAGAAGCGGCTGGTGCGATCGGGCATCAGCCCCTGACCTTGGGTCTCCCTAATGGCCTGGCATAAGTTGGTCTTGGGGTGGAGACAGAAGTCACAGGTGCGGCACTCGGGCGTATAGAGGGGGATCACATGGTCGCCTACCTTCAGGTCCTTGACGCCTTCGCCAACCTCGACCACGACGCCGGCTCCCTCATGACCCAGAATCGCCGGGAAGGCGCCTTCGGGATCATCACCAGAGAGCGTGAAGGCGTCGGTGTGACAGACGCCGGTCGCCTTAATTTCAACCATGACTTCACCGGCGTTGGGGCCGCCCACTTCCACGTCGGCGATTTCGAGGGGTTTGCCTGCTTCAAATGCAACAGCGGCGCGACTTTTCATGGCGTTTACTCCTTGTGGTTATAGGAACGTAGTATGCCTGAGGCAAGCTCGCGGGCCACCCCCGCAGATGCCTTCATGATCAATAGCGTGCGTTAGGTGTGCGTGGGCTCACCCGATAGAACAAGGCCGGCAGTGCCAGCCGTGCCCGCTGACGATCGAGGCGAATTACTCTGACAGCGATTTCAAGTGACAGATGATGCGATCCAGCTCCTCGGTATTCTGAATCGGCGCCATCATCATCCGGTTGCCCGGCAGAAACTGACTCGGTTGGGAGAGATATTGGCGCAGGGAGCCCTCGTTCCAGATCACGCCAGAGTCGGCG
>CAXPKH010000033.1:0-49085 GCA_964217615.1 Luminiphilus sp. | reverse complement strand
GATGCGGCTGCTAGCGCGGCTTGCTTGACCTGCTCCATCTCCGCGATGCCGCCCTCATTTTCGGCCTTCCACTGTTCGTAGCACTCTCCCACGCATTGGTTGCGATTGCCGGTCCAGTCAGCGTTATTGCTGCCCATTCCCAACCAAATTAGACCCGACACCAGTACGACAAAGGCGGCGACAAGTGAGGTGGTGTTCATGCTCAGTATCCTTTTCATCTTGCGAAATGTAGTGAATTGCCGCGAGGTGTAGCGGGGCGCCCTCTCTAAAAGCGGCGAATGATAAGGCTTCTGGCAGCAAGATGACAGGTTCACCGCGATGCCTATTTCGGTTGCGCTGAGGGGGCCTGATTGATGGGCGCAGTGGCCTTAGGCTGAGTCTCGTCTCGGCGGTATGCTTGCGCCTCAGCGTTCGCGAGTCAGTTGGTTAGCGGTTGGTCATTGATGCTCGATGGCGCGTGACCGCGGTGCACCGTCTGTCATAATGCTTCGCCTATGCGATACCACGATGTTTTTATCAGGAGAGCAGGATGTCCGAAGCCTACCGCGGCACTATCAAGGTCCGTTTCGCCGATACAGATGCCAACGGGCATACTTTTTTTGCCAACTATCTGGTGTTCGCCGATGAAGTACTGGGCGAGTACTGGGGGGAACTGGGCCTCGACGTGGCTGACGTGGTGGGCCAGGACTTTCTGACATTTACCGTCAATGCCAATATCGACTTCCTGGGCGAGAGCCTGGCGGGTGACACGCTAGAGGTGGAGGTAGAAACACAGCGAATGGGTAACTCGAGCTTGGTGACTGGCTTTGTGATGCGAAATTTACGAACCGAAGAGATCACTGGGCGGGGCAGTTTCACCTATGTTTTTGTCGATAAAAAAACACGGAAGAGCTGTCCGATTCCTGCTCACTTCCGAGCAGCATTGATTGCACGCCATCCGGAGCTCGCCTAAGAGAATAGCTGGGCGCGGAGCGGGAGTTGGATCTGTTAATTGGATCCACCACAATTGTTAGACAGAATTATTGAAGAAACGGTCGTGACGGCTCACGAGAAGAATACCCATCAAGGAAAAGGCCTGGTGCTGGTGCTGCAAGACCTCTCTGCGGCCTCGCCGGGTGAACTCCGCTCCAAAACCGGTGAAGAGGCGGCCGAGGATTATTGTTGGTCAGCACTGGTGCTCTCTGCGGCGTTCGGATTTCGCGTGACCCCGGGCCATCGGTACTTCCTGTATCTGGTTGAGCAAAAATGGCAGATGTCGCTGTTGTCCCCTGGGGAGTGGGGGCACCGATTACCGGGAGACTATGTGGGTCACTGCCAGCTCCGAAACGATATGACCTGGGGCCTCACCTTTGATGATGCCGTTCGAGAGGGATCATCGGTTCATTCGGCATTGCTGCAGTATCTAGAAGGTATTCGCGAGCAGTTGCTTCAGTCCGGGAGCTGGGAGGCCCTGTTGCGCCAAGGTGAGAGGCACTTGCCTTACCAGCAGCGCGTTTTGACCACTGCCCTCGCTTCTTCTTTGCGCCAGTCGCTGGCGTTAAGCGGTCACGCGGGCGTGCCCCCGGGTGTGCCGCTGTTACGCGCTAACGTCTCCTTGCCGGGCTAGTCGGCTACCGCTTGCGGATGAGCGGATGAGCGGGTCAGCGGGTGTCAGCGAACAGCTCTCTGCCCACCAACATGCGACGAATCTCTGAGGTGCCAGCCCCGATTTCGTAGAGCTTGGCATCGCGCAGTAAACGTCCCGTAGGGTAGTCGTTGATGTAACCGTTACCTCCCAGCAACTGGATGGCGTCCAGCGCTGACTGGGTCGCGGCCTCGGCGGTGTAGAGTATGACCGCTGCCGCATCCTTGCGGCTCTGCTCGCCGCGATCGAGTGCTTCGCAGACGGCGTAGAGGTAGGCGCGGCTCGCCGAGCAGCGGGCGTACATGTCCGCAAGTTTGCCCTGAATCAACTGAAACTCACCGATCGGCTGTCCGAACTGCTCGCGCTCGTGCACGTAGGGCAGCACCACATCAAGGCAAGCCTGAAGGATACCGACCGGGCCTCCCGATAAAACCGCCCGCTCGTAGTCGAGTCCGGACATCAATACTGTTACGCCCGCACCTTCTTTTCCCAAAATGGCTGTGGCGGGTACGAGGCATTCTTCAAAGACCAGTTCACAGGTATTGGAGCCGCGCATGCCCAGTTTGTCGAGTTTTGGCGAGCGTGAAAAACCGGGTGTGTCTCGCTCCAAAATAAAAGCGGTAATCCCTTTTGATCCTGCGTCGGGATCGGTTTTGGCATAGATGACATAGATGTCAGCATCGGGGCCGTTGGTGATCCACATTTTGTTGCCGTTCAGGATGTAGTTGTCGCCCTGTCGATCTGCCCGGAGTCGCATGCTGACCACGTCGGATCCCGCACCGGGCTCTGACATTGCCAAAGCGCCGATGTGCTCGCCACTACACAGTTTTGGTAGATAGTGAGCGCGCTGAGCCTCTGATCCGTTGAGCTTAATTTGATTCAGGCAGAGGTTGGAATGAGCGCCGTAGGATAGGCCCACAGAAGCACTTGCTCGGGAAATTTCTTCCATCGCAATCGCATGAGCAAGATAGCCCATCTCACTACCGCCGTATTGCGCTGGGATAGTGATACCCAGTAATCCCAAATCCCCCATCTTTTTCCAAAGATCAGCGGGGAATTGATTGTCCTTATCGATAGCCGCGGCGCGTGGCGCGATTTCGCGAGTGGCAAATTGATGCACGGTATCTCGGAGCAAACCCAATTCTTCGCTATGACCGTATTGAAGGGTGGCGTAAGGTGTTTTCATAAAGTGGGCTCCAGAGCCGTAAAAGCGCGTAATTGTTGCATCCCGCCATATGGCGACACAAATGGGGGTCCCGAAACAGGGCGGACAGGAAAATCGGAGTGTGCCGGTGAGGTACTGGTTAAAATTTGGTCACTCGATCACCGCGATGAGTTTTCTCGGAGCCGTCATTGTGCTCTGGGTAATGATTGATCGATTGCCCCTGCCTGATCAGGCGCTGGAAATTTATGTGGCGGAGCGTCGGCTGATGGAGCGCATTGCATCGCTGGTCCTAATGCCTTCACTGCTGATCAGTTTGCTCTTTGGATTGGCTTCAATGGCTGCCGTGTCCGGGTTTCATGGTGCCCCGTGGGCATGGGCCAAATTGGTGACGACAGTGCTAATGCTAGAGGGCAGTTTGCTGGGTATTCAAAGCCCTCTGAAGCGAGAGGCATTACTGGCGGAGCGGGCTTTGGCTGACCCATCACAGCTCGGTCAACTCGCGCAAAATATTTCCTCAGAGCAGTCTTCGCTGGTATTGATCGGCGTTGTAGCAACGGCCAATGTTGCTCTCGGGGTATGGCGCCCCCGATTCAGGGCAAAACCTACAGCATTGACCTGAACATCAGGGCCAGTTTTTTGCCGCGGCTGAGGTTTTCCAGAAACTCCTGGGGTTGCGCATCGCGCGACAGGAAGTTGGAGAAGCCGCTGAGGGAATCAATATCCAATCCATCCAGATTTATAAACCCCATTTGCCAGTCGGCAAATTCGCGCGTATCGGTTTCTCCCTTGAAGAGCACCCGCACTGACGCGTGGCGCGGGTCTCGCTCGATAGCCTCAAAGGTGGCGATTACGTCAGATTCTGCTCCCTCAAGTACCTGATAAAACGAACCTTCTCGATACAGGAGCAGTCCGGTCACATCGTGCTTGGCATTGGCGGTTCGCGCCTCGGTAAGCAGTGCGATGAGAGTTTCAGATGAAAGGTGCTGGGTCTCAGTGCTGACATACCCCAGATGAAACAGGGGAAGAGGCTCGTTTGCGGGGGCGGGGGAACGGGCCATTTGGCGCTGAGTTTCTGGCATGGTGGCGTTTCCCGGAATGCGGAGTTGGAGTGGCAGTGCAAAACTCTCTGCCGTCAGATTGCTTGCTACCTGCGCAATAGTCAAATAAAATTGACATTTATGTGGTAAAAAAACTAGACACATGGCGTGGTGAGCTGGCTAGCTGGGGTTCGCGCGCGCACATTGTGATGGGGGAAACTATGAATCAGGCCGTTAATCCCGATGCGGCGGTGAATTTCACCACCCAGCAAGCGCTCGAAAGTCGGTCGCTGGCGCCCCGATTTTACTGCACTGACTATGCAGCGATGGAGCACATTGATATCTCACCCGTACGCGAGGAGTGGGATCTTATGATGCGAGACTTCGAGCTCGACAAGAATCGAGGCCACTTCAAGCAGAACTACGAGTACGACCCCAGCATTCTGGAGTCGGACCCCGAGCTCCAAGAGGAGTTTTTGGATCTGCTCGTCTCCTCTATTACCGCTGAATACTCTGGTTGCGTGCTCTACCAGGAGATCGAGAAAAACGTCAGCAATCCCGACGTCTCCAAGTTGATGCGTTACATGGCGAGGGATGAGTCCCGACACGCGGGTTTTATCAACAAGGCGCTGAACAAGCTCGGCGTGGCCGTCGACCTTGGGGTGTTGAAGCGTGAGAAGGAGTACACCTTCTTCAAGCCCAAATATATTTATTACGCGACGTATCTTTCAGAAAAGATTGGTTATGCGCGCTATATCACCATCTATCGGCATCTCGAGCGCCATCCCGAGAAGCGCTTTCACCCTATTTTCAAGTGGTTTCTGGAGTGGTGTAACGACGAGTTTGCCCACGGTGAGGCGTTTGCCCTCATCATGCGGTCCGATCCCAAGCTCTTGAGCGGCTTTAACAAGTTATGGATCCGGTTTTTCCTGCTGGCGGTGTACTCCACCATGTATGTCAGAGATCACTCTCGGCCCAAGCTCTACGAGGCGTTTGGCATGGATGTCACCGAGTTTGATTACACGGTATTCGACATTACCACCGAAATTTCCCGGCAGGTGTTCCCGCTGACGCTGAACACCGACGACCCTCGGTTCCGTGCAGGTCTTGAGCGGATGCGGGCGCTGCAGGTTGCCCGCGACGCCCTCGAGGGTCAGCGGGGTCCGGTGGCGATGCTGAAAAAGCTGGGCTATATGGTGGGCTCCGGGCTGACCTTTGCGCGACTGTTCCTCTTGCCCACTCAAGCCAACACCATCCCTGATCAGGTGCGGATGCAGCCTGCCTGGTAGCGAGTAGCAGTGAGCGGGCCGCCTATTTAACGCGGCCCATACCCGCCCAGACGCTGCCACCGTCCCTTGCATCACGCGAGACAGCGTCACCTTAATTCGTTTCTCGTTAATCGTCGGTCTGCCCCGGCGTATTCGCGTCCGCAGTGGCAGGGCTGTTCTCAGCTCTGCCGGTTTGATACGTTGGCGACTCCGCTTATCACCGAGGTACAACCGTGTCTGTTATCCAAGTTCATCAGGAAGCCGGCGTCGCACTCGTGACCTTGAATCGTCCCGACGCCCACAACGCGCTTAATCGAGAATTGTCCGAGGCTATCATCGCTACCTTTGCCGATCTCGCGGCCGATGATGGAGTGCGAGCGATTGTTTTGACGGGTGCGGGCCGCGCATTTTGCGCGGGCGTGGACCTCAAAGCGTTGACCGATGAACCCGAACTGCTGTCGAGCGGACTCGGTCTCGGGCCCGAATCGCCGATTGTGGTAGCGCTAGAACAGTGCCCCCAACCCATTATTGGTGCCGTCAACGGCGCCGCTGTAACCGGGGGGTTTGAGTTGGCGCTGGCCTGTGATTATTTATTCGCCAGTGAACACGCGCGGTTTGCTGACACCCATGCGCGGGTGGGCATCTTGCCTGGTTGGGGGCTGTCACAGAAGTTATCCCGCATCATTGGCATCAATCGCGCGCGTGAAATGAGCTTGACCGGCAATTTTATTAATGCCGAGCGCGCCGAGGCCTGGGGGCTAGTCAATCGTGTCTGCGCCGCCGACAGCCTGCTGGACGAGGCGCTGGCGAGTGCTGCCCAAATTGCGGATGCTGATCCCAAAGCAGTGACCGCGCTCAAGTCGCTGATGAACGACGGCGTCAAGGAGACCCTTGGCGACGCGCTTATCATGGAGGGCGAGCGCGGTAATGCCTTTGCCAAGACAGTGGACTATAGCCAGATGAGCGCCCGTCTGGCGGCGCTGCGCCAACGAGCGGCCAAGCAGTGAGCGAGAAGGAGAAGGCGCACCGGCCTGTCCTGGCATTTTCCCATTTGCTTATTAGGGAAGACATCAGGCCATGATCTGGTTAGCGATTGGCCTCCTGTTATGGAGCGGCGCACACCTCTTTAAACGCATCGCACCTGACGCAAGAGCGAGGCTGGGCAACGCGGGCAGGCCGCTGATTGCGCTGCTTCTATTGGCGTCTGTGGTGCTGATGACGCTGGGTTACCAGCAGGCCTCGACTACAGTTTGGTGGGGTCGCCAGACCCCGTGGGTGGGCGTGAACAACGTGCTCGTTTATCTCGGCTTTTACTTGATTGCTGGGTCACAGGTGGGTGCCCGGGTGGCAGGGGCGATCCGTCATCCGCAGTTGACGGCAGTCAAGCTGTGGGCAGTCGCTCATCTGCTAGTGAATGGTGACGCTGCGTCGCTGCTACTTTTCGGCGGTCTGCTTCTGTGGGCAGTGCTTGAAGTCGTGATCATCAATAAACAGGACGGCAAGCCGCAATTGAGCAAGCCCCAGCCTTCACTGCTCCGGGAGTTCGCGGCGATTGCGATCACACTGCTTATCTACGGTGTGACGGCCTATCTTCATGGACTCCTCGGCTATCCCGTTCATGGCTGACGCCAGCCGACTCGCATGAGCCGGCGTTTCAAGCTCACGGACGCGGCCATCCGCAAAGCGCTGGATGCTTTGGCTAAAGACCACACGTCAGTGGCGCGAGCCGTTGCACAGGTGGGGTACCCCCCGTCGCGGCGACGGGAACATTCCTTTGAATCATTGGCGAGAATCGTGATGGGCCAGCAACTGTCCGTCAAAGCCGCCGCCACGATCGCCCGGCGTGTTGACGAGACGGTAGGGGGTGCACTGCAGCCCGATAGCTTGCTCTCTACTGCGCCGGATAAGCTCAGAGCTGCGGGACTGTCGCGCCAGAAAATTGGTTACCTGCAGTCCTTGGCAGAGGCTGTGATCTCTGGGGACCTGCCGATCGAAACCTTGCCCGAGCTCACCGATGAGGAAGTCGAGGCAGCGATTACCGCTGTGCGAGGTTTCGGGCGTTGGTCTGCCCATATGTACATGATGTTCTCGCTTGGCCGTCCCGACA
Organism: Luminiphilus sp.; assembly: GCA_964217615.1. Classification (GTDB taxonomy): domain Bacteria; phylum Pseudomonadota; class Gammaproteobacteria; order Pseudomonadales; family Halieaceae; genus Luminiphilus. Next base: position 41,884 of record CAXPKH010000033.1, on the reverse strand, counting down.
TTTGGCCCAGCGGTGATCTCGCGGTGCGGGTGGGATTTGGCCGCATTATGGGCTGGGAATACCGGCCGGATGAGAAAAAGGTGATAGATGAGGGCGGTGCTTTTTCGCCGTATCGCAGCGCGTTGGCGCTACTGTGCTGGCATTTTTACAGCGAGGCACCGCTGTGAGTTTTAGTGATTGGGACGTCACTTGCATGACGTTGGCGTTAGATGAGGCTCGTCGGGCGGCCGACCGCGGTGAAGTGCCAGTGGGTGCGGTGTTGACCAAAGGTGAGTCGATTCTTGCGTATGGCGGTAATGCCCAGATTGAACTGAGCGATCCTTCCGCCCACGCAGAAATCCGGGTGCTTCGCGAGGCCGGTATCCGTGAGGGGAACTACCGGTTGCCGGGGACAACGCTTTACGTCACCCTCGAACCCTGCACCATGTGCTGTGGTGCATTGGTCCATGCCCGGGTCGATACTTTGATTTTCGCAACCAGGGAGCCAAAAGCCGGCGCGGTTATCAGCACGGCAACGGTATTGGATAACCCCGCCTTAAATCATGGCGTGGTATGGCGTGAGGGCCTTCTGCAGGAGGAGAGCGGTCAGTTGTTGCGCGGCTTTTTTCAGAGCCGGCGTAATCCTCAGGGCGAGTCGGTCTGAGCAGCCAGTCCACCGGCGCTCTGCCCCCGCCTTACCGGGGTGCAAAATCAGAGCACGGGCAGGGGCGCGTACCGTTGGTGCTCAGGCAGCAGTTCGTTTACCTGTATGGGTGGAGTTAGCCTAGAACTGGGTAGGCTCTCGAGCGCTAGCATGCCCTCGTAGTGACGGATGTTGTCAACATAGGTGACCGCCTGATTGCCCTCGGCGAAACCAAATCGGGTCATCGGAAAAATGTCGGGGTTCTGAAGCTGCGGCAGATGCGCTCTCACGTCGGGCCATAGATGCGGGTCTTGGCCAGACTTTTCTGTCAGTACCCTCGCGTCCTCCAGGTGCCCCATGCCAACGGTATAGGCTGCCAGCGCCATGGAAGTCCGATCGGGCTCTTCAATATCTGCGGGCAACCGCCGCAGCAGATCCTTAAAAAAGCGAGCGCCTCCACGCAAGCTCTCCGCGGCATCGGTGCGGTCCTTCACGCCAAGCTCGTCTGCGGTCACCTGAGTGAGCATCATCATGCCTCGGACGCCCGTGTGTGATTTTGCGTCTGGGTCCCAGTGGGACTCCTGGTAGGCCATGGCTGCGAGCAGTCGCCAATCCATCTGATATTCCTGCGCGACCTGCTCGATTAGCGCCTGCCAGTAGGGCAGCTCACTGCGCATTTTGCGCTGAAATGTCAAAGACCCAAGCCGGGAAGCGTGCTTGAACTGCCCAAAATGCAGGCGCTCGAGCTGCGCGATATCGCCCGTCTGCAGAGCGGCCTCCAGAAAGCGATTCACTTTGCCAAGAGCGATTTCCGTGTCCCCGGTTCTGGGCAAGTACCACACCACAGGCGTCACGTTCCCGATTTCCAGCGCGGCGACCAGTCTGGGAAAGAGTCGCTGCTGGATGTCAAATTCGATGGAGTCAACAATGGCCAATTCCGCTTTTTCCTCGCTCACCAGTTGCATGACCTCCAGAGAATCTGCGGCGTGTACTTCGCGCCAGGTCAAATGGGGGAGGGAAACTTTCAGGTTCGCAAGAACCTCAGCGTGGACGCTTCCTGCCACCACAACCAGATCGCGATCCACCAAATCCGAGAGAGATCGGGGCCGGGATCCCCCGGACTTATAAATCACCAGTGCCTGCTGATGCAGGTAGGGAATAGACGCCACAAATCGCGCATCACGATCGGAGCTTTTGCTCAGACCGGCGACTGCCATGTGCCCTTCACCATTCTCGAGCATGGTGAATAATTCGGGCAGGCTGAAAGCCACTTTGATCCGCAGTTTCATGTCATGTTGCTGGGCAAATTGTCTGGCCAGCGCGTAGTCGAATCCCGAGGCCCGATCGCCGTCAAAATAATAAGTGGTCGGTGTGTTCCGAGTGATGACTACCAACTCGCGGGCGTCCTCTAAAGGCGGCAGGTTAGTACCGTCAGAGCATCCCTGACAGAGCATGATCAAGCAGATGATCCAGACGCGACCCATATCGTGATTGTAGAGGTTCGCTTGCGGCGTGGACAGAACATCTGCTCGCGGGCCTGCCTGTGACGGGGATGGCAAGGTATAATCCACGGGCTGTATCGCTCGGGAATTTCAAATGCTTGTCCTGCCCGGTTCTTCAGCCCTGTCTGAAGCCCGCTTCCAGCTATTGGCTAATCAGATCTGTCAATTGGGCAAAGGCTATGGGCTACGTGAAGTGGCACACGCCTACGCGGTGGAATCGGCGTCTGGGTCGGCCGTCGACGAGGCGCGGCTGGCAGCGCTGCTGCACCCGGGCACCGCTGAGCCGGTTGATCCCAACATGCTGCAACGTGCCGGGCAGCGCGTTGTCTGTCCGCGCTTTGGGACCATTTCGCCCTGGTCCAGCAAGGCAACGGATATCGCCAGAAATTGCGGTTTTCAGGACATCAAACGCATCGAGCGCTTGACGGTATTTGGTATCGATGGCCTCGCTGAAGATACGGCCGACCCTCAGCTCGATGCGCTGATTCACGACCGAATGGTAGAAATGGTGGTGGGATCCGTTGCCGAGTTGGGGCCGCTTTTCGAGCGCTCATCGCCGCAATCTTTCACTGAGGTGGACGTCTTGGGTGGGGGCGAACAGGCGCTTGCTCAGGCAAATATTGAGCTCGGTCTCGCTCTAGCCGAGGATGAAATTGATTATCTGACGGAGGCCTTTAACGGTCTGGGCCGCAATCCCCGTGACATTGAATTGATGATGTTTGCCCAAGCAAACTCGGAGCACTGTCGTCACAAAATATTCAATGCGAGTTGGGATATCGACGGGGCGCCTGCCGCTCACTCGCTATTCGGCATGATTCGTCACACCCATGCGGTCGGGGGCGACAATGTGTTGTCGGCATACTCGGATAATGCCGCGGTTGTCTCCGGTCATCGCGCCGGTCGCTTTTATCCTGATGAGCAAGACGGCGTCTGGCGTTATCACACAGAGCCTGTGCATCTGTTGATGAAAGTTGAAACCCATAACCATCCAACAGCGATAGCGCCTTTTTCCGGCGCTGGCACAGGAGCGGGGGGTGAAATCCGGGATGAGGGTGCAGTCGGCCGAGGGTCTCGCCCCAAGGCCGGCCTCGCTGGTTTCTCTGTTTCTCACCTTGAAATTCCCGATCAACCCCGACCCTGGGAGATCGCTTACGGCAAGCCGCACCGCATTGTCTCGCCGCTACAGATTATGATGGAGGGTCCCATTGGCGCCGCGGCCTTCAACAATGAATTTGGTCGGCCCAACCTCACGGGGTATTTCCGTACGTTTGAGGCGATGACCGAGGCGGGTGTCAGGGGCTATCACAAGCCGATCATGATCGCGGGCGGCTTTGGCAACATTCGAGAGGGTCACGTAGACAAGGGCGATTACTCTGCGGGTGCCAGATTGGTGGTGCTCGGCGGTCCGGCAATGCTGATTGGTCTGGGTGGTGGCGCCGCGTCTTCCATGGCCAGTGGCGACAGCGCAGAGGATCTGGATTTTGCCTCGGTGCAGCGACAGAACCCGGAAATCCAAAGGCGCTGCCAGGAAGTGATAGACACTTGTTGGGGGTTGGGCGATGACAATCCCATTGCGTTTATCCACGACGTGGGCGCCGGTGGTTTGAGCAACGCGCTACCCGAATTGGTAAAGGATGGCGGTCGCGGGGGTCACTTTGAATTGAGAGCAGTGCCCAACGACGAGCCCGGTATGTCGCCTCTGGAAATCTGGTGCAACGAGTCGCAGGAGCGATACGTGCTGGCCATAGAGCCAGAGCACCTCGCTCGGTTTGAGGCCATCTGCGCGCGTGAACGGTGCCCTTATGCCGTGGTGGGTGAAGCCACCGAAGCGCAGCACCTGCGAGTGAGCGATCAACAATTTGGGAATGACCCCGTGGATTTGCCGATGTCAGTGCTTTTTGGCAAACCACCCAAGATGCATCGTCAAGCGGTGCGAGAGCCCGGGTTTGCCGATACCTTCGACGCGGCGCGCGTATCGATTGCCGAATCCCTCGAGCGGGTATTGACCTTTCCTGCGGTGGCGTCAAAAAGTTTCCTGATTACCATCGGTGACCGCAGTGTTACGGGAATGGTGGCCCGGGATCAGATGGTCGGTCCCTGGCAGGTCCCGGTGGCGGACTGCGCAGTTACCACGGTTTCTCTGGATTCTCACCTCGGCGAGGCGATGTCGATGGGTGAGAGAACCCCCGTGGCGCTACTCAACGGGCCGGCCGCCGGCCGTCTCGCAGTCGCCGAGGCGATCACCAATATTCTGTCGGCCCCGATCAGTCAACTGTCCGATATCAAGCTCAGCGCCAACTGGATGTGTGCCGCCGGCTACGGTGGTGACGATGCCGTGCTCTACGATACCGTTGAAGCAGTCGCGATGGAATTTTGTCCGGCTCTTGGGGTGACCATCCCGGTGGGCAAAGATTCCATGTCGATGCGAACCGTTTGGGACGAATCGGGCGAGCAGCGCTCGGTAACCGCCCCGGTCTCGCTGATCGTCTCGGCCTTTGCCCCATGCGGCGATGTGCGTGAGGTGCTGACCCCGACGCTGGTGCCCCGCGAAGATACCGCATTGCTATTGATCGATCTGGGTCGCGGGCAGGATCGCATCGGAGGTTCGGTACTGGCGCAAGTCTGGAATGCGCTGGGCAGTTTGAGTCCAGACGTGGCGCCCGAGGATGTGGTCGCGTTGTTTGAGTTCATGCAGGCGTTGAAAGCGCGAGAGTGGCTGTTGGCCTACCACGATCGTTCTGATGGCGGGCTGTTGATCACCTTGCTGGAAATGGCATTTGCGGGTCGTTGCGGGCTCGATATCGAAATTGACGTTGAACAGCAGCACGCGGCGGCGAAGCTGTTTTCTGAGGAGGTGGGTGCGGTAATCCAGATAGCCGAGCAACATGTGCCCGAGGTAATGGCGCTCGCCGCTCAATCGGGGCTTGAGGGTTGGGTCAGCCACATCGGCAAGCCGCGCATGGATGAACGTATTGTCGTAAATACGCGGCAATTTGAATTGATCGACAGCCGGCGCGCCGCCCTGCAGCGCTTATGGAGCGAAACCAGTCATGCCATCGCCCGGCTCCGAGACAATGCGGTTTGCGCGGATGCCGAATTTGCGGCTATTCAGCAGTCCAGTCCCGGTTTGTCCGCCGCGCTGACTTACGACTGTGATGAAGACGTTGCAGCGCCCATGATCGCCACCGGCGTGCGGCCGCAGGTGGCTATCCTCAGAGAGCAGGGCGTTAACGGGCAAATGGAAATGGCGGCAGCCTTTGACCGGGCAGGATTCACTGCGGTCGATGTCCACATGAGCGATCTGATCTCAGGGCGGCGCCATTTGGACGAATTCCATGGGCTCGTCGCCTGTGGGGGATTTTCCTACGGAGATGTTCTGGGGGCTGGCGAGGGCTGGGCAAAAACCATTCTGTTCAGCGATACTCTGCGGGAGCGTTTCCAGACCTTTTTCCAGCGCGGCGACACTTTTTCACTCGGGGTCTGTAATGGGTGTCAGATGCTCTCAGCGCTGCAATCCATTATTCCCGGGACCGATGATTGGCCGCGATTTGCGCGCAATCAATCAGAGCAGTATGAGGCGAGGCTGGCACTTGTCAGGGTCGAGTCATCACCGTCGATTCTGCTCCGCGATATGGCGGGATCGCATTTGCCGATTGTGGTGGCGCATGGTGAGGGTCGCGTGCGTTTTAGCTCGGTCGAGTCTCAGGTTGCCTTGGAGGGCTCAGGGCAGGTCGCGCTGCGCTTTATCGATCACGAACTGAATACCACTGAGGTTTACCCTCTTAATCCCAATGGCTCGGTTGCTGGTATTACCGGCATGTGCAGCGCCGATGGTCGCGTGACGATTATGATGCCTCATCCGGAACGCGTCTTTCGCGCGGCGCAGTTGTCGTGGTGTCCACCCGAGTGGCGCACCGATTCCGGTTGGATGCGCTTGTTTCGCAATGCCCGGATCTGGCTTGGGTAAGATGACATGGCGCTCATGGCCGTGAATCGCTACACTCCGCGCCTGTTTCAAACCCCCATTACTTGCCTTGAGGCCTAAATAACGAGCAAATAATGAATCGTTACCCCCTCTGGAAAAACGCACTGATTCTGCTTGTGTTGGTTGCCGGTTTTTACTACGCGGCGCCCAACCTCTATGCCCCGGATCCAGCGCTACAGATCGCTGGAGCCAGTAGCGCTCAGCAGATCGACGAACGGGTGCTGGCGCGCGCCGAAGCCGCGTTGACTGAGGCCGGTATTCGCTTCTTTGGCGAAGAGTTACAGGATCAGGGCAAGACGGCATTGATCCGATTGGCCGATCGCGAGGACCAGTTGCGGGCGCAGGCGAGTTTGGCGCGTGCATTGGGTGACGGCTTTATTGTGGCGCTTAATCTCGCGCCGACTACTCCAGATTGGCTGGTTCAGGGGGGCGCAGCGCCCATGAAGCTGGGCCTCGATCTCAGTGGGGGTGTGCACTTCAAGCTTGAGGTGGATGTCGCGGCGGCGGGTGAGCGAAAACTGGCTCAGTATGAAACGGGGATTAAGAAGCGTTTGCGGGAAGAGCGTATTCGCGGACGTGTGACCCTTGAAGGTGGTCAGGTTGTCATGCAGTTCCGGGAGGAAGCCGATCGTGAAGCGGCGCGACGGGAGGTAGTAGACCTCTACCCAGAGCTTTTCCTCGACCGCGTAGAAGACGGTGATGATTGGCTGCTCTACGCGCAGGTTACCGAGCAAACCCTGGCCGAGGTGGTCGATTATGCGGTGGCTCAGAATCTGACGACCATCCGCAATCGCGTCAATGAGCTGGGTGTATCGGAGCCGCTTGTACAGAGGCAGGGTCGAAACCGGATTGTGGTGGAGTTGCCCGGCATTCAGGATACCGCTGAAGCCAAACGGATTTTGGGCAAAGTGGCGAATCTCGAGTTTCGTCTGGTGGCGGAGGCTAATGCCCCTATCTCTGAGCGGCAACGTTTCGAGTACCGCAGCCCCGACCGTGGCGGCATGGCCGAGTGGCTCGAGCGCGACGTGATCATCACGGGTGAGAGCGTTGCCAATGCGCAAGCCGGCTTCGATCAAAATGGTCAGCCCAATGTCATGATCAGTCTTGATGGCGAGGGCGGCATGCTCATGTCGCGCGCAACGCGAGCCAACATCAAGCGTCGCATGGGCGTGCTGTTTATAGAGCGAAAGTATCGCACGCGCTATGAAGTCAATGACGCTGGGGAAGAGCTCGCGGTGCGCGTGCCCTATGATGAAAAGCTGTTGTTGACGGCCCCGGTCATTCAGTCTGCCCTCGGCGCGCAATTTCAAATTACGGGATTGGATAACCCGGCCGAGGCCTCGGAGCTCGCATTGATGCTCAGGGCGGGAGCGCTGGCGGCCCCCATTACGTTCGTTGAAGAGCGCACGGTAGGTCCTTCTCTCGGCGCTGAAAATATCCAGCTCGGCATGAAATCGGTGCAGGTTGGACTGGCTCTGGTCGTGTTGTTCATGGTGGCGTACTACCGTGTTTTTGGTGTGGCTGCCGTTGTGGCGTTGTCCGCGAATCTGGTGTTGCTCGTGGGAATTATGTCTTTACTGGGCGCCACGTTAACCCTGCCAGGCATCGCGGGCATCGTCCTTACCGTGGGTATGGCAGTCGACGCCAATGTGTTGATATTTGCGCGTATCAGAGAAGAGATTGCGCAAGGGGCGCCCCCGCAAACCGCCATCAACAACGGTTTTGACAGGGCCGTGGTGACGATTTTAGATGCCAACATCACCACGCTGATCGTCGCGATTATTCTCTATGCAATAGGCACTGGCCCCATCAAGGGGTTTGCGGTGACCCTCTCCGTTGGCATCGTGACCTCTATGTTTTGCGCCATCATCGGCACGCGGGCCTTGGTTAACGGCATTTATGGTGGCCGGCGTGTCCGCGCCCTATCGATCGGTGGGGCCGGTCGACCTGCGACGCTGGCGGCGGAGGCGACGGAATGAAAGTGATACCGTTTATGCGCTGGCGTTGGTTTGCTGTCGCATTTTCTGTGGCCGCGATGCTTTCCGCGGTTGTGTCCCTCTCCGTGAAACAGCTGAACTGGGGGCTCGATTTCACCGGTGGCACATTAGTGGAAGTCGCCTACAGCGATTCCGCGGATCTGGGCGCTATTCGCGCCACCCTGGCTGAAGAGGGATATGAGGGCGCTATTGTGGTCAGTTTTGGCACTGATCGCGATGTACTGGTGCGGTTGCCCGACGGTTATTCAGACCAGCAAGGCGCAATGATGGTGGACAAGCTGCGCGCGGCCACCGACCGCGACATTGAACTGCGACGTATCGAGTTTGTGGGGCCCCAGGTGGGCGACGAGTTGCGCGACGATGGGGGGATCGCCATGCTCACCGCGCTGGGTCTGGTCATGCTGTATGTCGCCTTCCGATTCCAGATCAAGTTTGCGCTGGGGGCGGTGATTGCACTGGCGCACGACGTCATTTTTACTTTGGGGTTTTTCTCGCTCACCGGTCTGGAGTTCGACTTGACGGTGTTGGCCGCACTGCTGGCGGTGGTGGGTTATTCCTTGAACGATACCATCGTGGTGTCGGATCGTATTCGTGAAAACTTGAGGATCGTACGCCGTGCCGCGCCTTCTGAAGTCATCGATATTTCGCTGACCGAAACGCTGGGCAGAACCCTCGTGACCTCCTTAACAACATTGCTGGTATTGGTTGCGTTGGCGGTTTTTGGCGGCGAGATGATTTTTGGTTTCGCGGTTGCCTTGCTAGTGGGAGTAGCGATCGGTACTTATTCGTCGATCTATGTGGCAGCGACCACCTTGCTGCAGCTTAAGGTCAACAAAGAAGATGTGATGGTGCCAGAGAAAGAGGGCGCAGATCAGGAGGGGCTGCTGCCCTGAAGATTCATCGGGGCCCGCTGCGCATTGGCCTTACGGTCCGGTCCACCTGACCCAGGGCAACATTTGCCGCAGCAGTTTGCTGTTTCCGCAGACAATGTTGCCTGACTCGTACCAGTCCTCACCGCCCGCTAAATCGGTTATGAGCCCGCCGGCTTCCCTCACCAGCAGTGCGCCGGCGGCGATATCCCAGGCATTCAGCCCCATCTCCCAAAATCCGTCGAGGCGGCCTGCGGCAACATAAGCCAGGTCGAGCGAGGCGGCGCCTGCTCTGCGCACACCCATCGAGCGCCCCGTGACCGCCGCCAGAGAGGCGGTGTACCACTCAAGATGTTCGTCACAATGACCGAGGAAGGGGATGCCAGTGCCAAACAGCGCCTCGGCGGGATCCTTACGGTCACCCACGCGGATGCGATGCCCATTCAGTTGCGCGCCGCGACCGCGCGAGGCAATAAACTCCTCTCGCCGGATGGGGTCGTAGACTACGGCGTGCTCTATTTTGCCGCGGTGGAGGCAGGCAATACTCACGGCATAGTGGGGAATGCCGCGCAGGAAATTACTGGTGCCGTCCAGTGGGTCAATGACCCAGACGTATTCCGATGACGCATTGCCCGACAAGCCACTCTCTTCGCAGTGAAAGGCGTGATCCGGGTACGTTTTGCTGAGTTGGTAAAGAATTTCTTTCTCAGCGGCCAGATCGACTTCCGTGACATAGTCAGCCGCAGCCTTGGCTCGATAGCCAACGCGGTCCATATCGTCCGACGCGCGCACAATCAAATCCCCCGCCTTGCGGGCGGCGCGCAATGCCATGGATGCGGTCGGTTCCATCGAATACCTCACTCTGCGGGCGGCGCATCATAGCAGGGGTGACGGTAACCCGATATGCCTCTGGTAGACTGCCGATCAGAGCATAAGCTCATCGCAACGCCATTCCTGACAAACCCCACGGGCGAGTGCAAGGTCATTATGAATCCCGAAAACATAGAGATTGTTCTCGTTCACACAACCCACAGCGGGAACATTGGCGGTGTCGCGCGTGCCATGAAAAATATGGGGTTAAGCCGGCTGACCTTGGTAGCCCCCCTGGAATACCCAGCCCCCGAGGCGAACTGGCGGGCCGCGTCTGCTATCGACGTACTGGAAGCTGCTCGAGTGGTAGCGACCCTCGACGAGGCCATCGCCGATTGTCAATTTGTGGTCGGCACCAGTGCGCGAGATCGGCGAATTCCCTGGCCGCTGCAGGATGCCCGAGGATGCGCCGAGCGCATTGCATCGGCGTCTGTGCGTGAACGAGTCGCCATTCTCTTTGGCAGAGAGGACCGTGGCCTGCTAAATGAGGAGTTGCAGCGCTGTAATCTGCATTGCCATATCCCCACCCACGAAGGCTATCCCAGCCTCAATCTCGCGATGGCTGTGCAGATCGTGACCTATGAGTTGCGAATGATGGCGCTCCGGGACAAGACTGGCCTGCCGGAGGATGCTGAGTGGGACACCCCTTTCTCCACCAGCGCTGATATGGCGCGTTTCTATGAGCATCTGGAGGAGACTCTCATTGAGATCGGTTTCCTCAATCCAGAGGCGCCGAGGCAGTTGATGCCCCGCCTCAATCGCCTGTTCAATCGAGTGCGCTTGGATGAAATGGAGCTCAATATTCTCCGTGGAATACTGACCGAAACCCAGAAAGCCGCCCGCGGCCAGACAAAGTAATACCCGATTGGCTAATTCTTGACTAAAATAGTCGGGAATAGGATAATTCCGACCATGAAACTGACGACGCGCGGCCGTTATGCCGTGACAGCGATGCTGGACTTAGCGATTAATGGCGGTAGCCGCCCCGTGTCGCTGGCCGATATTTCCGGCCGACAGGAGATTTCCCTCTCCTACCTCGAGCAGTTATTTGCCAAGCTGCGGCGGGGCAAGCTGGTGATCAGCGCCCGAGGTCCAGGCGGCGGTTATCGTTTGGCGAGGAGCCGAACGGAAATTTTTGTCGCTCAGATTATTGATGCCGTAGACGAATCAGTCGATGTCACCAATTGTCAGGGGAAGGGTAATTGTCATCAAGGCGAGACCTGCTTAACCCATCATCTTTGGGAAGACCTGTCAGGCCAGATCCACGAGTTTCTCAGCCACATCAGCTTGGGAGATCTCATGGATAAGCGAGATCCGCGTCAGCGCAGAATGAGCGCAGACAGCATGCTGCAGACATTATCTGTCAGGTAATACGGCTTGCATGCGTTAGCGCATTGAGAGAAACGAGTATGAATGCACCGGTAACAGTACAAACACCTATCTACCTCGATTACCTGTCGACGACGCCGGTAGATCCGCGGGTGGCGACTGCCATGATGCAGTGCCTGTCTACCGAGGGTGTCTTTGGTAATCCGGCTTCACGAACGCATGTCTTTGGCTGGAAAGCTGAGGAGGCGGTTGAGAACGCCCGTAGTCAGGTTGCTGAACTGATTAATGCGGATCCAAGAGAAATCGTCTGGACCTCAGGTGCGACCGAGTCCGATAACCTCGCGATCAAGGGCGTGGCGCACTTCTATCACAAAAAAGGTAAGCACATTGTCACCTCCAAGATAGAGCACAAGGCGGTGCTCGATACCTGTCGCCAACTGGAGCGAGAGGGTTACGAAATCACCTATCTCGACCCCGATGAGAACGGTTTGACCACACCCGCGATGATCAGCGACGTGTTGCGCGAAGACACCATTTTGGTGAGCGTGATGCATGCCAATAACGAGATTGGCGTGGTCAATGATGTGGCAGGGATCGGTGAGGTCTGCCGAGCCGCTGGGGTATTGCTGCATGTTGATGCCGCTCAGGGAGCTGGAAAGGTGGCGCTGGATATGGAGCAGATGAAAATCGATTTGCTGTCCATGTCAGCGCACAAGATGTATGGGCCCAAGGGGGTGGGTGCGCTGTATGTGCGTCGTAAACCCCGAGTACGGATCGAGGCACAAATGCACGGCGGGGGTCACGAGCGGGGCATGCGTTCTGGCACGCTGGCGACGCATCAATTGGTTGGATTCGGAGAGGCCGCAAGACTTGCGCGAGAGGAGATGGCGACTGAGGGAGAGCGTCTGCTCGCCTTGAGAGAGCGATTTTGGGCGGCGATCAGCGACATTCCCGAAGTGCACATTAACGGTGATCGTAGCGCTCGCTTGCCGGGTGCGCTCAATGTCAGCTTCGCTTTTGTAGAGGGCGAGTCATTGATTATGTCATTGCGTGATCTGGCGATTTCCAGTGGCTCAGCCTGTACGTCTGCGAGCCTCGAGCCCTCTTATGTATTGCGGGCCTTGGGCCTGAACGATGAGCTGGCGCACAGTTCGCTGCGTTTCAGTTTTGGTCGCTTTACCACAGAGGCCGAGGTTGATCATGCGGCGCAGTGTGTGCGGCATGCGGTAGAAAAGCTCAGAGAGCTGTCGCCACTCTGGGATATGTACCAAGACGGCGTAGACCTGAATACGATTGAGTGGGCCGCGCACTGACGCTGCAGAATAAGTTTCCGGGAGAGCATCATGGCATATAGCGAAAAAGTGATTGATCACTACGAGAATCCGCGCAACGTGGGCAAGCTCGATGAGGCGGATGAGAGCGTTGGCACGGGCATGGTGGGTGCACCGGCATGTGGTGACGTCATGCGTCTCCAGATCCGCGTCAGCGAGGATGGCATCATCGAAGATGCAAAGTTCAAAACCTACGGCTGTGGATCCGCCATTGCCTCTAGCTCTTTGCTGACAGAATGGGTCAAGGGCAAGAATCTGGATGAGGCTGCGGCGATCAAAAATACCGAGATCGCTCAGGAGTTATCGCTGCCTCCGGTGAAGATTCACTGCTCGGTGCTGGCAGAGGACGCCATCAAGGCCGCGGTCAAAAATTACCGCGATAAGAAGGGTGCCTGAGTGGCAATTAGCCTTACATCGGAAGCCGCCCAGCACGTGGGTCGTCAGTTGGCCAGTCGCGGCAGAGGCGAGGGGATCCGCATTGGCGTAAAAACCTCTGGCTGCTCGGGCCTTGCCTATGTGCTTGAGTTTGTCGATCAGCCAGAGCCAGAAGACGCTGCCTTCGAGACCGACGGCGTCAAGGTGTTTGTTGATCCAAAGAGTTTGGTGTATCTCGATGGCACCGTGGTTGACTTTGCCCGAGAGGGCCTCAATGAAGGATTGGAATTTCGCAATCCCAATGTTGCCGGAGAGTGCGGCTGCGGCGAAAGCTTCACGGTCTGATCTTGGAATCTCTAACGGGCGCAACTGCCCGCGATTACTTTGCGCTGTTCCAAATAGAGCCCGGCTTTGACATTGACACCGAGGCGCTAGAGCGCGCCTACCACACCTTGTTGTCCCAGTTCCATCCGGATCGTTTCGCCGGAAAATCTCAGGTAGAGCAGCGCGTTGCTGCGCAGCTATGTGCCGATATCAATAGCGGCTTTCGAACTTTATCGGCAGAGGTGGCTCGGGCTGAATACGTGCTGAAGCGCGCAGGCGTTGACCTCAAGCAAACCGAAAGAGAGGGCGTTGGAACGGATTTTCTGATGATCCAAATTGCATTACGGGAGCGATTGGAAGCCATCGATAGCGACGATACTGCGGCGCTTCAGGCATTACTGGTTGAGATACAGGCGTGTTATCGGACCTCCAGAGACGCCTTCGCATCCACCGCAAAAAGCGAGCACTTTCAAGATGCGGCACGCCATTGGCAGGAGATGTGCTACCTGTCGAAATTGCAAGAAGCGACTGCCCCTCTGGGTGCGGCCTGACCATGGTGCTGTTGCAAATCAGTGAGCCCGGGGAATCGACTCCGGCGCATCAAAGTCGGCAACTCGCGGTGGGCATCGATCTGGGCACTACCAACAGTTTGGTCGCCCACTTCGATGGCAACGAGATACGGGTAATGAAAGATGATGCTGGCCACGCCGCAATGCCATCGGTGGTTTACTTTGGTGCTGATCAAACCAAGGTCGGTGCGGCGGCGGAGGCATTTTCTGTCTCCGAGCCCGCTAATACCGTGGCATCTGCAAAGCGTCTGTTAGGTCGGGCGAGGGAGGAATTCGCGGACGACCCCTACGTCACGCTGACCACCGACGGCGCGCTGGCGTTCGCGACTGCAGCCGGTGACAAGACACCTGTTGAAGTGTCGTCGGTGATACTCAATACGCTCAAATGCCGCGCTGAGCAACAATTGGGTGGCGCCATTGCCGGCGCTGTTATAACCGTTCCTGCCTATTTTGATGATGCGCAGCGTCAGGCAACCCGGCAGGCTGCCGAGTTGTCTGGTATCAAAGTGCTTAGACTGCTTAACGAACCCACCGCGGCGGCGGTGGCTTATGGTCTGGATACGGATGCCGAGGAGGCGTCCATTCTGGCGGTTTACGATCTAGGCGGGGGTACTTTCGATATCTCTATTCTGCGGATGCGCGAGGGATTGTTCGAAGTACTCGCGACCGGCGGCGACAGTGCCTTGGGTGGTGATGATTTTGATCGGGTCATCGCTGACTTATGGCTCAACGAATTGGGACTGACCCAGCCGAGTGCAAGGCAGCGCCGGTCGCTGTTGGGTCTGGCCCGTCGCGCTAAGGAAACGCTGAGCACGCAAGAGGCTGTGACCTTTGACTGTAGCGAATTGGATGTGGATTGCGCTGAATTGCGTTTATCCCGAGAGACGCTCGAGGGACTCGTTGGCGGCTTGATCGATCGAACGCTACGCGCCTGTGAGACGGCACTGGCTGACGCCGGGGTCAAGGCGGTGGACCGGGTGGTGTTGGTGGGTGGCTCAACCAGAATGCCGCAGGTGCGAGCCGCAGTGGCAAGTTGCTTTGGCCGTGAACCCCTGTGCACCCTCGATCCCGATCAGGTGGTTGCTATGGGTGCAGCCAAACAGGCGGATGCATTGGTCGGCAATCGGGGCGAAGGCGAAGCCCTATTACTGGACGTCATTCCACTTTCTCTCGGACTGGAAACCTACGGCGGTTTGGTCGAGAAAATCATCGAGCGCAACAGCACCATTCCCGTGGCGCGCGCGCAGGAATTCACTACTGCGCGAGATGGTCAGACCGGATTGGTCGTCCATGTGGTGCAGGGAGAACGCGAACGTGTCGAGGACTGTCGGTCGCTCGCGCGGTTCGAACTTACGGGTATTCCCCCAATGGTGGCTGGCGCTGCCCGCATCGAGGTGACGTTTCGGGTGGACGCCGATGGGATACTTGAGGTGTCAGCGGTTGAGCAATTGACAGGAGCCCGCAGTGAGGTTGTGGTTAAACCGGCATTTGGTCTGGATGAGACGCAAATCACTGAGATGCTGAAAGCGAGCTATGAAAATGCCGCTGAGGATATGAACGCACGGCAACTAACTGAGGCTCGGGTAGAAGGGGAGGCGTTGTTGGCCGGACTGCGCTCGGCCATCGCGCAAGATGGCGATCTACTGTTGTCTGACGAGTCGCAGCAACTTGACGAGGGGATGCTGGCGCTCGAGGTTATCCTTGCCGCTGACGACCCGCAGGCGATTCGCGAATTGACCGAGCGGGTGGGGCGTGCCAGCGAGGCGTTTGCCGCGCGCCGCATGGACCGCAGCATTCAGAGTGCGCTGAAAGGCGTGTCGCTGAATGCATTGGATCCTGATGAAAGCTGAATAACGAGTCGACCCATGACAGAAATTGTTGTGCTGCCCCACCATGAGATTTGCCCTGAGGGAGCCGTTGTAGAGGCCGAGCCTGGTGAGAGCATTTGTGAGGCTTTGCTGCGCAATGATATTGATATTGAGCACGCCTGCGAAATGTCATGCGCTTGTACCACCTGTCACGTGATTGTCCGGGAGGGGTTTGATTCGTTGGAAGAAGCGGACGAACTCGAGGAAGATTATCTCGACAAAGCTTGGGGGCTGGAGCCTGAGTCGCGGTTGTCCTGTCAGGCTATCGTAGGCTCAGATGCGCTGGTGGTAGAGATCCCGCGGTACACGATTAATCACGCTTCAGAGCGGCACTGAGTCAATGTCTACCTCGGTATTGTTGCCATGACACTGAACGGCAAAGCCCGTATACTCCGCGCCCGCGGGCACAGAGCCCTCGAGAGTAAAGAGTAAAAAGAGAAACTGGAGAGCATCATGGCGGTAGAGCGTACCTTATCGATCATCAAGCCGGACGCGGTTGGCAAAAATGTCATCGGGCAAATCATCAGTCGATTCGAAGCCGCTGGGTTGACGGTGGTAGCGGCTAAATTACTCCGGCTCTCTGACACACTGGCGGGTGGATTTTACGCCGAGCACAAAGAGCGGCCGTTTTATCCCGATTTGGTGGCATTCATGACCTCTGGGCCTGTGGTAGTTCAGGTGCTCGAGGGAGAGAATGCCATCGCCCTGAATCGCGAACTGATGGGTGCTACCAATCCGCAGGAAGCGGCACCTGGGACAATCCGCGCTGACTTCGCGCAATCTATCGACGCTAACGCCGTGCACGGATCAGACTCTCCCGCCTCGGCTGAGCGAGAGATAGCCTACTTCTTCGCCTCTAGCGAGATTTGCACACGCTGAATCTCAGCGGGCGGTGACGCGATGACGGCCCCTCAACACCTGATCGCCACTGCCGACCCTGCGGCTCGGGTCAATCTTCTCGGTTTGACCCGCAGCCAGCTTGAATCCTTTTTTATCGATCTTGGTGAGAAGCGATTTCGCGCCCAACAGCTTATGAAGTGGGTCCATCATCGCGGCGTGAGAGATTTCGCGGCGATGACTGACCTGAGTCAATCGCTGCGGGATACACTGCAGGATATTGCCGAGGTCACCCCGCCTGCGATTGCCGAGCAGAAGGATTCTGCGGATGGGACCCGCAAGTGGGCCATTGCGGTAGACGGTGGCAGTCTGGTGGAGGCTGTGCTCATTCCCGAGGGTGACCGCGCAACGCTCTGCGTCTCTTCACAGGTGGGTTGCAGCCTCGATTGCACCTTTTGTTCCACCGGTAAGCAGGGCTTTCAGCGCGATCTCACGGCTGCGGAAATCATCGGGCAAGTCTGGCTGGCCATTAATTCCTACGACGGTTGGCAATCTGGAAAAGGCCGGGTGGTCACCAACGTGGTCATGATGGGGATGGGTGAACCGCTGCTGAACTTCGACAACGTCGTCGCGGCCATGAACCTCATGTGTGATGACCTCGCCTATGGGTTGTCCAAGCGTAAGGTGACGTTATCCACCTCTGGGGTTGTGCCGAATCTTGATCGTCTTGCAGAGTGGGCTGACGTCAGCTTGGCGGTCTCTCTGCATGCCCCGAACGATGCGCTTCGAGACCAGATCGTGCCGATCAACCGCAAATATCCGATTGCGAGGTTGCTGGATTCGGCACGTGCTTACCTTGACGCGCAACCGGACAAGAAGCGAGTGGTGACAATTGAGTACACGCTTTTGGCGGGCGTTAATGACAGTGTGGAGCAGGCGAAAGAGCTGGCAGTGTTACTCAAGGACTACCCCTGCAAGATCAACTTAATTCCATTTAATGACTTTCCTGATTCGGGCTACCAGCGCCCCAGCGGCAACGCTGTGAGCCGATTCTGGCAGGTGCTGATCGATGCGGGGTTTGTGGTCACGGTCCGAACGACCCGTGGCGACGACATTGATGCGGCTTGCGGTCAATTGGTCGGTGAGGTCGTCGATCGCACCCGTCGCGCTGCGCGCCACAGGGCTGGACGCGACACCCAGAGCCTGTTGCAATCTAAGTAACCGTTAAGAGAAGCGACCCATGACCTCGGCACCGGTGGCGAATCAAGATAAGCTCAGCCGCGCGTTATCCCGCGCAGTGGTCCGCAATGGGGCGTGCGATCCCGGGCGAGGTATCAAGGGGCGCCTGCTCTGGGCAGTTGCTGTGATGTGCTGCCTGTTGGCGGGTTGCGTCACCGAATACAGCGGCGGCACGCAGCGTACCTCGGACCCCGGCGCTACCCTCGATAAGCGGGTGGCATTGGCCCGGCAGTATATTGGGGTCGGTGACTGGGAAAATGCCAAGCGGAATCTGGAACTGGCTCAGGAGATTGACCCGAAAAATGCCGAGGTGTTTGAGGCTTTCGCGCTGGTGTATCAAAGCACGGGCGAATTTGAGCGGGCCGAACTACAGTTTAAGGCAGCGCTGAAGGCAGATCCCAAGCTCGCTCGCGCACGCAATAACTATGCGGCCTTCCTGTATTCCCAGGGGCGCTACGTCGAGGCGGAGCGAGAGTTTCGGCGGGTGACCGAGGATACGCTTTACAGCGGTAGACCCATGGCCTTCGTTAATTTGGGCCTTTGCCAAATTCAGTTGCAAGACAAGTCGGGTGCCGAGTCCGCTTTTTCAAGGGCGTTGGCCATGGATCGCGGGAATCCGGTTGCGCTTTTGGAAATGGGATTTCTTCGACTGGAAGCGGGTGATACCGGCGAAGCCAACCGGTATCATATTGCTTATAGGACGGTTTCTCCTCAGCAATCGCCGCGGGGACTGCTACTGGGGCTCCTGATCGCCGATGCGACGGGTGATCAGGATGCCATGGGTAGCTATGAATTGGCGTTGCGTAACCTGTACCCGGATTCGCCCGAGTACAGTGTCTGGATAGAGCGTCAGAGTCGATAAAAAGTATCGGGCCCGAGAGCCGGGTACGGGAGAGTCAAGGTCATGAGTCAGCCGTCACCGATAAAACGCCGCGTCAGTCGACAGATCAACGTGGGGGGAGTCCCTATTGGGGGCGACGCGCCTATTGCCGTTCAGAGTATGACCAACACCGAGACCTGTGACGTAGCGGCGACCGTTGGCCAAATACAAGCGATTGCCGCTGCTGGTGCCGATCTCGTGCGTGTTTCGGTGCCCAGTATGGACGCCGCAGAGGCATTCCGTGAAATCAGGAGCCGGGCGGGCATCCCGTTGGTGGCCGATATTCATTTTGACCACAAAATCGCATTGAAAGTGGCTGAGTACGGCGTTGACTGTCTGCGTATCAATCCCGGCAACATTGGTCGGGAGTCGAAGGTTAAAGAGGTGATTGCCGCCTGTCAGGATCGGGGAATTCCGATTCGCATCGGCGTCAACGCGGGATCTTTGGGTAAGGACCTGCTCCGAAAATATCCCGAACCCAATGCCGATGCCCTGGTGGAATCTGCGTTGCGCAATGTCGACATCCTTAGCCGGCATCAGTTTGAGGACTTCAAGGTCAGCGTCAAGGCATCGGAAGTCTTTATGGCGGTGGAGGCTTATCGAAAGCTGGCCACCCAGATCGAGCAACCCCTGCATCTCGGGATTACAGAAGCCGGCGGCATTCGCGGTGGCACGGTGAAATCGGCGGTGGGTCTTGGCATGCTATTAATGGAGGGCATTGGCGATACCATTCGGGTCTCGCTGGCTGCCGATCCCGTCGAAGAGATCAAAGTGGGTTTCGAGATACTAAAGAGCCTCAAGCTCCGCACTAATGGGATCAATTTTATTGCTTGCCCGAGCTGCTCCCGGCAGAACTTTGACGTCATCAGCACGATGAACGAACTCGAGAGCCGTCTGGATGATGTGCGCACGCCGATGGACGTGGCGGTTATCGGCTGTATCGTCAATGGGCCTGGTGAGGCCCGAGAAGCGGACGTGGGTCTGACAGGCGCAACGCCAAATAACCTGATTTATATCTCGGGAGAGCCCGACCACAAGGTGAGCAATCAGGATTTTGTCGATCACCTAGAGAGCGTTATCCGGGACCGCGCCCAGGCCCTCGAGGCGGAGCGCGCCGAGCGGGATGCCAACATTATCTCCAGCACACACTGACCAACGCATGACGACCTACAAAGCGATACGCGGGATGGTGGATATCCTGCCCGATGCGACACCGCTGTGGCAGTCGATGGAGATGGCCGCCTTGGAGGTGTTGTCGAGCTATGGGTACCAAGAGATCCGCCTGCCGGTCATTGAATCCACTGGATTGTTCGCTCGATCCATTGGTGAGGTTACGGATATCGTCGAAAAAGAAATGTACAGCTTCAGCGACCGCAACGATGACAGTATGACATTGCGACCTGAGGGGACCGCCGGATGCGTCCGAGCGGTGGTGCAGCACAATCTGGCGGTGACGCCGCAACGGCTCTGGTACATGGGGCCCATGTTTCGCTACGAGCGGCCTCAGAAAGGCCGTCAGCGGCAGTTCCACCAATTGGGTGTCGAGGCTTTTGGCGTTGCGACGCCAGATCAGGACGCAGAGCTCATTGGACTGAGTCGTCAGCTATGGCGAAGGTTGGGCGTGGACGATGCGCTAACGTTGGAGATCAACAGCATTGGCTCAGCATCCGATCGGGCGCGTTATCGCGAGGCGTTAGTAGGGTATTTGTCGGGCCACCAGGAGGCCTTGGACGCCGACAGTCAAAGACGCCTGCACACTAACCCTTTGAGAATCCTCGATAGCAAGAGCCCCGAAACGCAGGGGATATTGGAAGGGGCGCCGTCGCTGAGCGACTATCTCGACGAGGCATCTCGAGAGGAGTTTGATCAGTTATTGGCCTACCTGGATGTTCTGGATATCCCTTATTGCGTTAATCCCCGCTTGGTTCGTGGACTCGATTACTACAACAAATGCGTGTTTGAGTGGACGACCGACGCATTGGGCGCCAAAGGCACGGTCTGCGGTGGTGGTCGCTATGACGGATTGGTCGAGGTTTTTGGAGGTAAATCAACGCCGGCGGCGGGTTTTGCCATAGGGCTTGAGCGCCTTATCTTGCTCATGCAGGCGCTGGAGATTACAGTCTCGTCCCCGGCGGATCTCTACGTTATCACTGCCGATGAAGCAGCCTATCTTCATGCCTTACCGAGGATGGATGACCTGCGACGGCAGTTCCCTGATCTGGATATTGTTCAGCATCTGGGAGGTGGGAGTTTCAAAAGTCAGTTTAAGCGTGCTGACAAGAGCGGTGCCTCATGGGCGTTGGTCTATGGAGAGACAGAAGTCGCCCATAATCAGGTGACATTGAAGCCCCTGCGGGGTGACGCGGCGCAGCGCACTATCGCTGACGCAGAATTAATGGCATTTCTGGCGGATTTGCTCGCCGAAACACAGGGCGCCTGAGCGGGGCGTCTGAGACAGGAGTAACACGTGGCAGACCATATGCAGGACGAGGCGGATCTCGAGGCGATCAAGCGCTGGTGGGATGAGAACGGTAAAAGCTTGGTCGCCGCCGTCATTGTGGCTGTTCTGGGCACGGTGGGCTGGCAGCAATATCAAGGTTATCAAGGGTCTCAGGCCCAAGCGGCCTCAGATTTGTATGCCAGCATGCTTGCTATTCAGCTGGAAGAGGGCGACGCGGCGCAGTTGGCGGCAGCCGCCGCGACGCTGAAGAGCGAACACAGCGGATCCACTTATGCGCTGTTTGCAGCCATGCTGGAGGCACGGCTCGCTGTCGAGGCGGGGGACCTCCAGAGTGCGGAGGACGCGCTTCGCTGGGCCCTGTCCGCGGGCGATCCCAATTCGGATATTGGACAGCTCATCCAGCTGCGGCTCGCGCGGATCCTGGCTGCCGGGGGTTCCGAGGAGGAGGCGCTGGCTATTCTGGCTCAGGGTAGCGGCGCCTATCCGGTGGCCTACGCGCAGGCTCAAGGCGATATTCATCTTGCCGCGGGTCGGGCAGAAGAGGCGTTGAGCGCGTATCGCGCGGGTCGGGACGCATCGACCGAACTGGGTGAGATGAGTGTTGTATTGGACAACAAAGTGCGCAGTATCGAGAGTCGTTTGCATACCGATGAAAGTGAGCTTGATGGAGAGCCGGGCTGATGCGTTCATCCTTGAGACTGCTATTCGTATTGCTGCTCTCTCTGAGCGCCGGCTGCAGCACGGTAAAAGGCTGGTTCAGTGACGACGACGTTGATCCCCGTGAGCCTGTAAAGCTGCAAAAAATTAATGAGCAGGTAAAGCTGAAGAGTCGCTGGTCTCGGGGAGTCGGGGATGGACAAGGTGACGGCCGTTATAAGATTAATCCGGTGTTGGTCGACGATACCCTGTACGTCGCCTCAGCCGAGGGCGAAGTCGCTGCCGTTGATTCGGCAACCGGTCGGGTAAGGTGGAAACGAGATCTGGATTTGGCATTATCTGGCGGTGTGGGACACCACGGAAGCTCTATTCTGGTGGGCGGCTCCGAGGGGTTGGTCTTGAGATTATCCGCCGACAGTGGCGAAGAAATCTGGCGCGCGACCGTGAGCAGCGAGGTGCTCTCGGCACCCCAGGGAGACGGCCGCTTTGTGGTCGCGCAAACCTACGATGGTAAGTTGATGGGTTTTGACTACGACTCGGGTGAAGTGCGATGGACCTATACCAGCGACGTGCCGGTTCTGACGCTACGTGGCACTGGCACGCCCATGATCATCGGCGATAACGCCATCGCTGGATTTGCAGACGGCAAAGTCGTTGCCGTTAATCTGAAGTCGGGCAATGTCGCATGGGAGGCGCGGGTAGCGATCCCACAAGGCACCTCGGAAATCGAACGCATTATCGATATCGACGGCTCCATGGCGGTTCAGGGCGGCGAGCTCTACGTGGCCAGTTATCAGGGCCGGGTTGTCGCCATCGATATTCGCTCGGGTCGCCGCCTGTGGCAACGCAACGTATCCTCGGTCTCGGGCGTGGGCGTGGGCTTCGGCAATGTTTATGTCGCTGACGACGATGGCACGGTCAGCGCTTTTCTGCGTAATGGGCAAGGTGTGCGGTGGCAGAATATTGAGCTGGGATTTCGCGAGCTTTCCCGTCCCACCCCAGTGAACAGTTACGTGGCAGTGGTGGATTTCGAGGGTTATTTGCACCTGCTGTCGCAGGTCGACGGCACCATCGTTGGCAGAACCAAAGTGGATTCCTCAGGCGCCCGAGCGGATATGATTGCCAGCGGTAGCCGGCTGTTTATTTACAGTAATGACGGCAAGCTGAAAGCTTACGACGTCGAAGCGCGAAACTGATCTCATGTTGCCAGTGCTCGCTTTGGTGGGCCGTCCCAATGTCGGCAAGTCCACGCTCTTTAATCGGCTCACGCGAAGCCGCGATGCACTGGTCGCTGATTTATCCGGCCTGACCCGAGACCGGCAATACGGGCAGGGCAGTATCGAGGACCGCGCTTTTATCGTGATTGATACCGGGGGTATCAGTGGCGAAGAGCAGGGTATTGATGCCGCAATGGCCGAACAGTCGATGGCGGCCATTGCTGAAGCCGATGTCGTGCTTTTGCTAGCAGACGGGCGCGCGGGTCTGCACAGTGGCGATGAGTCTTTGGTCAGCTACCTGCGCAGTATTGGAAAACCCTTCCACCTGGTAGTGAATAAAATCGACGGCGTCGGCGAGGATATTGCTGCCAGCGATTTTTATCGCCTGGGTGTCGAGTCAATTCACACCATCGCGGCGGCTCACAACCGGGGCGTCAAAAAACTCATTACCGACGTGCTCGCTCCCTGGGAGGAGACGGCTGTCGTCGAGGCAGACGGTGCCGATTTGGGCTCCATTAGGGTCGCTATCGTGGGCCGTCCCAATGTCGGCAAGTCAACATTGGTGAATCGCTTATTGGGTGAAGAGCGGGTGGTGGTGTTCGATCAGCCGGGTACAACCCGAGACAGTGTTTACGTGGATTACGAGCGCCGCGGCCGCCATTACACCTTGATTGATACCGCGGGTGTGAGAAAGCGCAAAAATGTGAGGGAGGCGGTGGAGAAATTCTCCATTGTGAAGACCCTAAAAGCGATAGCAGATGCGCAGGTGGTGATTCTCACGCTGGATGCCCACGAAGGCATTGTAGAGCAGGACCTGCATTTGCTCGGTCAGTGCATCGATGCTGGGCGTGCCTTGGTTATCGCGTTAAACAAGTGGGACGGCATAGAAGCAGACGAGCGGGATTGGATCCGGTCAGAGCTTAAGCGCCGTCTGCAGTTTATTGATTACGCTGATATTCACTTTATTTCGGCACTCCATGGTTCGGGTGTGGGCAAACTGTATGGGTCGATTCATGCGGCCCATGAGGCCGCGACGCGCACGCTCAGTACCCCGCGTCTCACACGGATTCTCGAGGATGCGGTGGCGAGCCATCCCCCACCGATGATCAATGGTCGACGGGTGAAGCTCCGGTATGCCCACGCGGGCGGTCAAAATCCACCCCTGGTGGTGATTCACGGCACCCAGACCGATGCTCTGCCTGCGAGTTACAAACGATATCTGGAAAAGATCTTTCGCAGGGAGCTCGCCTTGCACGGGACACCGATCCGCATCGAGCTACGATCAGGTGAGAATCCTTATGCGGGTAAGCGGAATAAACTGACTCAACGCCAGGTCCAAAGGCGCCGCAGGCTGATGAGCCACATTAAAAAGTCGGAAAAGAAAGCCCGACAAAAAAAACGCGACGGTTAGAGCGCTTCCCCCTCGGGGTACAGTGCGGTTTCCAGCTCCGAGAGACGTTGTTGTAGCACTGCGCGATCCTTCGCCTGTAAGTTGAGGTGCCCCACCTTGCGACGTTGCCGAATGGATTTGCTGTACCAGTGCAGACTGATATCGTCGGCTTGCAGTTGATCTGGCAAAGGCGCCCGCCCAAGGAGGTTCAGCATGCCGGCATAATAAGCAGGGTGGGTGGTGCCCGGCACGACTCCGGTGAGTGCTCTCAGATGATTGGCGAACTGAGAGGTTACGCCCGCATCCTGCGACCAATGTCCACTGTTGTGGACTCGCGGAGCGAGTTCATTGACACGCAGTACGCCGCCCTCATCGAAAAGTTCTATCGACAGCACGCCCACATATGACCAATGGGTGAGCAGGGTGTGGGCAATAGACTCAGCCTGTTCCGCTGTGGCATTACTCACATGGGGTGCGGGTACCTCGGAGGTGAGCAGGATCCCCTCCCGGTGCCGATTTTCTGCCAGCGGATAAGTCTCGATACGTCCCTCTGTGGAACGCACGGCAATCAGGGACAGTTCGCGATCGAAGTTA
The DNA here is from genome assembly GCA_964217615.1 of Luminiphilus sp. Lineage (GTDB taxonomy): Bacteria > Pseudomonadota > Gammaproteobacteria > Pseudomonadales > Halieaceae > Luminiphilus. The sequence goes on along the minus strand of CAXPKH010000033.1, from coordinate 16,968 downwards.
ACCTTTCCCTCGACCACCAGATCGGGCAAGGCATCCATCTTTTCGGCTAGGGCCTGCAATGACGCCTCGTCTTTAATCAGCCACTGATTCTGACCGTCGTAGCCTTGTTCACAGGATTTTACAAAGGCCGGATAGCCGAGTGATGCGACGGCGTCGGTCAGTGTCTCGGGGCTGTCAACAACGCGAAAGGGCGCGGTTGCAATTCCCAAAGACTGTAGCAAGGTTTTCTCTCTGCCTCGGTGCTGACAAATCCGGATCGCTTCAGGCGCGGGTGCAACGAGGCAGCAATCGATCAGTGATGCCAGCATGTGGACCGATACGTGCTCTTTTTCCACCGTGACAACGTCGGGTTTGCAAAGCGCTTCGAATAACTGCTCACCCAGCAGCGCCTCGTCACGATAAACCACATCACCCAGGCCATTGATGCAGTCAGTGTTTTCATCAGGGTCGGCGATAAAAACAAATTGGTGCCCCATCTCCCACCCGGCAAGAGCGAGCATGCGGGCCAGTTGGCCGCAACCGGCAATTGCAATCCGCATCAGGTGACGTCGTGGGGAACGTTGTCAGTCTGGCGCGCTCTCCACGCCTGTAGCGCTTGCGATAGCTGCGGGTCGGCCAGTGCCAGAATTTGTGCGGCCATTAGCCCGGCGTTATAGGCCCCCGGTGCACCGATCGCCTGACAGGCCACGGCGACACCACGGGGCATTTGCACCATCGACAAGAGACTGTCCATGCCTTTCAAGGATTGACTGCTGACGGGCACCGCGATGACGGGGAGATGCGTCATGGAGGCGGCCATTCCCGCGAGATGGGCGGCGCCCCCGGCGCCGGCGATGATCACCTGTATGCCCTGATTCGCGGCACCCTCTGCGAAAGCGACCAGCCTTGCCGGCGTGCGATGCGCTGAAACAACCCTCGCCTCGTAGGGGATTGCCAACTCCGACAATACGGTTGTTGCCGCTTGCATGGTTTCCCAGTCTGATTGGGATCCCATGATGATGCTCACCAGCGGTTTGCTCATGGTTTGCTCTCCTGAACCCTCGGCGGTAGAGCCGAAATCATGCAAGGAGCGGAGTCTATTGGGAAATTAAACTGACTTAAAGGGAAGCCTTTGGCAGGAGTGGTGCGGGGCTACGCCATATATTCATGAAATGAATGATTAATATGAAAGTTATTATATTTGAAAATACACGTCGGCTCCCTAGACTGCGCGTTTTCCCGGTGGGTTAAGCCGGTAGCAGCGATTGAGCAGGAGAAATGCCATGTCCACCTATGCAGACACAATCAAAGCCCTCGAAGCCACCTGTGGCGAGACTTCAGGCTGGTCGGACATCAGTCCCGAGTACGCCGCGCGGATGCGCCTTCAGAACCGCTTCCAAACGGGCTTGGATATCGCCCGTTATACGGCAAAGCTCATGCGTCAAGACATGGCGGATTACGATCAGGACCCCGCCCGGTATACGCAGTCCCTCGGTTGTTGGCATGGCTTTATCGGCCAGCAAAAAATGATCTCCATCAAAAAGCACTTTGGTAATACCGACAAACGCTACCTCTACCTTTCCGGCTGGATGATCGCCGCATTGCGCTCTGCTTTCGGTCCCTTGCCCGATCAGTCGATGCATGAGAAGACCTCGGTGCCCGCGCTGATTGAAGAGCTCTACACTTTTTTGCGTCAGGCGGATGCCCGCGAGTTGGGGGGCTTGTTTCGTGCCTTGGATGCCGCGCGCGCGAGCGGCAACGAGGTAGAGGCACAAAGCATTTTGAATCAGATCGATCAGTTTCAGACGCACGTCGTGCCGATCATTGCTGATATCGATGCCGGCTTTGGCAACGAGGAAGCCACCTACTTGCTGGCACGACGCATGATTGAAGCGGGCGCCTGCGCCATCCAGATTGAGAATCAGGTGTCAGATGAGAAACAGTGTGGCCACCAGGATGGCAAAGTGACGGTGCCCCACGCCGATTTCATTGCCAAGATCCGTGCTATTCGCTACGCGTTTTTAGAGCTTGGCGTAGAGGATGGCATTATTGTGGCGCGTACAGATTCTCTGGGTGCGGGACTCACCAAGCAAATTGCCGTTACCAATGAGCCCGGTGATTTGGGCGATCTCTACAATGGGTTCCTCGATGGTGAGTACATCGACAGTGCCGACGATATTGCCAATGGCGATGTGGTGGTTAAGGCCAATGGCAAGCTATTAAAACCGGCGCGACTCGCTTCAGGTTTGTTCCAGTTTCGTAAGGGATCGGGAGAGGACCGCGTGGTTCTCGATTGCATTACTTCCTTGCAGAATGGTGCGGATCTGCTCTGGATCGAGACGGAAAAGCCCCACGTGGGTCAGATTGCCGCCATGGTCAACCGTATTCGCGAGGTGGTGCCTGATGCCAAGCTGGTTTACAACAACAGCCCCTCTTTTAACTGGACCCTGAGTTTCCGACAGCAGGTCTTCGACGCATGGTCAGAGGCGGGCCAGGACGTCTCCTCTTATGACCGTGAAGCGCTAATGGACGAGCGTTATGACGAGACTGAGTTGGCGGCCGAGGCTGATCAGCGCATCCAGTCGTTCCAGTGCGATGCGTCACGCGAGGCGGGTATTTTCCACCATCTGATCACTTTGCCCACGTACCACACCGCAGCGCTGTCCACTGACAACCTTGCCAAAGAGTACTTCGGTGAAGCGGGTATGCTCGGCTATGTCGCCGGCGTGCAGCGTAAAGAAATTCGACAAGGTATCGCCTGTGTGAAGCACCAGAATATGGCCGGCTCCGATATGGGTGATGACCATAAGGAATACTTCTCTGGTGATGCGGCGTTGAAGGCGGCTGGCGCCGACAACACCATGAATCAGTTTGGCTGATCATTAATCGGATGCGCAACGAGTGCGGGCACACGGAGGCCCGCACTTGCGTTTGCGGCTGCGCGCGCGCACTCTTTGGTCCATGAAATGGGAAGACACTGACCAGCAAATCTGCTCGGTAGCGAGGGCGTTATCGGTGTTGGGCGAGCGGTGGACTTTGTTGATCATCCGCGATGCCTTCCGTGGCACGCGCCGATTCGACGACTTTCAGACGAGCCTGGGCGTCACCAGACATCGCCTGTCTGAGCGGCTCAAAAAACTGGTCGCAGAGGGCGTGCTCACCCGGGTGCCCTATCAAGACAAGCCGGTGAGATATGAATACCGCCTCACGCGCAAGGGGCTGGCGCTCTATCCGATTCTGATGACCCTCAGCCAGTGGGGTGACGACTGGATGGACGACGGTAATGGTCCACCCCAATATTATCGGCACATCGCTTGCGGCAAGACGACTCGACCGGTGCTCAGCTGTGACCAGTGTGGTGACCCACTGCGACCTGAGGAAGTCTCACCGCAACATGGGACTGTCCTCAGCCATTATGTTGCACATCTGAAATCAATCGGGGAAGCGCTACCCTCTGATGGCGAGTTGGCGCGAACCGCCTCGCACTATTGGCAGGCGCTCGCTAAGGAGATGCCATGAACGAGCAGGTCAATCAGTTAGTTATGAACGCCGATCTGGCTGAGATGAGTGAAACCAACCTGGCGCCCGAAGTCGAGCAGTTACAGCGCAAGCAGCGCCTGGCGGCAGCTTTGCGAATTTTCGGCAAGTTTGGATTTGACGAGGGTGTAGCCGGGCACATTACGGTTCGCGATCCCATCGATAAGGAAACCTTCTGGGTGAATCCTATGGGCCGCTCTTTTAAGTTAATGCGGGTCTCCGACCTGATCAGGGTCAGCCATGAGGGCGAGATTGTCGAAGGTGAAGGCCTTCTGAATGGTGCCGCTTTTACCATCCATAGTCATATCCATATGGCGCGACCCGAGGTGACCGCTGCCGCCCATGCCCATTCGATCTACGGCAAAACTTGGTCTTCCCTGGGCCGATTACTTGATCCAATTACTCAAGACGCCTGCGCTTTTTATGATGATCTAGCCCTGCTGGATGATTACACCGGCGTTGTCGTGTCGATGAGTGAAGGGGAGCGTCTCGCCGCGGCTTTGGGCGATAAAAAAGCCATTGTGCTGAAGAACCACGGCCACCTAACCGTGGGCGAGTCAGTGGATGAAGCACTGTGGTGGTACGTCACTTTTGAGCGTAGCTGTCAGGCGCAACTCATGGCAGAGGCGGCAGGGACACCTAGCCCGATCCCACATGAGATGGCGTTGCACACGGCGGGGCAGGTTGGCAGTACGTTGGCGGGCTGGTTCAGCGCGCAACCCCTTTTCGATGTGATCATGGCGGAGCAGCCGGATCTACTGAACTGAGGCGATTACAAGGGATGAACGGTAGCCCATCGATCTCCCCTGGGAGGTGACCTGGACTCAGGGCGTTGTCAGGGGAGTTACCGCCTGTAATTGTTGTCGATCGAAGGCCCGCCAGAGCGCGACAATGACCAAGCATTCGATGACAACGAGGACCCAGTGCAGGGCGACGACCTGCTCGGTGCGATCTTCTATTTGGGCGCCGCTGGCCAGTCCGGAATAAATGCCCCAGGCCATCGCCATGCCCAGTAAATACCCTGCTTGCTTTGCCACATCCAGTTTTCGGAGCTGATCAACCGAGACCAAGAGTAAGGTTTCACAGCGGACCAAATAGCTTCCCAGTGCAAAGGTGATCTGGTAGCCAATGTAAACAAACAACGCGAGTGGCAACTCTAGCGGCAGAGCCAGTACCGCGACGACACCACTGAGCGTGACCAGCTCGACCAACAGCGACAGATGAAAAAACCAGCCGGCGGCCAGAATTCGTTGGTATTGCGTCGCGACAACCAGGGTGCCAATGGCCAGCCCAATACCCCCTGCCGAAAAAACCGCGGGTGAGAGTGGGGTGTAGAGCACAAAAACAGCCCCCACCGATAACCCCAGAAACAGCGAGTTCAGAAATTTATAGTAGATAAACCGCCCCGGACGCAGCGCGGGATGGATCGCCATGATCAGTAGTCCACGCCTTGCCGCGCGCGAATGCCAGCGCGATAGGCATGCTTGATTTCCTTGACTTCAGACACGGTATCCATTGCCTCGCGCAGGGCCTGACCACCGCCCCGTCCTGTCACCACCACGCTCTGATTTTTTGGGCGTCCAGTGAGGGCGGCGATGACCTCGGCTTCAGGTAAATAGTCAAAAGCCAGCATGTAAGTGAGCTCATCCAGAATGACCAGGTCGTAACTGTCATCCTTCAGCATCGCGCTGGCGGACTCCCAGGTTCGCTCGGCCGCTGCGATGTCGCCCTCCCGGTCCTGGGTGTCCCAGGTAAAGCCCGTGCCCATTTGGTAAAGCGTGACTTCCGGGTGCGCAGACTTGATATATAACTCCTCGCCAGAGGCCTGCACGCCCTTAATGAACTGGACGATGCCGACTTTTTGTCCATACCCCAGAGCCCGCATCGCCATGCCAAAGGCCGAGCTGGTTTTGCCCTTGCCGTCACCGGTCATCAGCACGCTGACGCCGCGCTCGATGTCGGCCTTGGCAATCCCTTCGTCCACCGCCGCTTTTTGCTTGGCCATTGCCTTATTGTGTCGGGTGGTTTTGTCCATGTCAGTTTCCTATAGGCCGAGGCGAACGCCGGCGTAGGCTGTTATGCCCGGCACTTCATAGCCTGGCAATCGCTGGTCTGAGCTGTCAGTCAAATTTAACACCCTCACCTCAACCGACCATCGATTTGACGCTGCCCACTGCGCGCTGAAGTCAACGGTGAAGGTTTCATCAATCGGTATCTGAAAAGGATCCACCGCAGTACCGGTATGGTGGGCGGTCAGGCGAGTCGACCATCGGTCGTTGGTCCACAACAAACTCAGTCGCCCGGTCTGCTCGGGTCTGTAGGGTCTGTCTGCGCCGTTGCGTTCGGTGGCATCCAACCAGGTCACGTTCCCCTCTAAGGACCACCCATCGGACAGCGCCAGGCTTGCGACAACTTCCAGACCCTCAGCGGCGCTGGTTCCCAGCGTCTGGATATAGCCGCTGTAAGTCGCCAAGTCGAATACGATCGCGTCCTCGATTCGCTGATCGAACCAGATCAATTCGACGTTCAGTCGGCCCAGGGTACCCACAAGACCGACTTCCCATCCCTCTGAGGTTTCCTCACTGAGTGACGTGCCGGAAGCCGGAGGGTACGAGAAAGGCCCCTCGTTGTAGGCCATTTCATAGAGGCTGGGTGCCCGAAAGCCGGTGCCGATAGCAGCTCTGATAAACCAGTCCTGTGCAATACCGGGCAGCGGGTGACGGCCGCTCAAGCGCCAGCTGTTGTGAGTGCCAAAATCTTCGTTGTCGTCGTGACGCCATCCTGCAGTTACCACTCCTTGTCCCAGCGCTTGGCGAGCTTCCAGATAGAGGCCCGTATTATCTCGGGATCGATCACTGCTGCTATCAGTCAAAGACTGGGATTCGTGGTCGACACCATAGGTGAGGCGTGTGGCGTCTCCGATTTGCCAGATCCCGATCAGCGATGTGGTATCGGTTTCACCGCGCGTTTGGTAAGCGAGCTTGCTCGCAGAATGAAAGGCGCGCTTGGTATCACTGGCGGCGTAACTCACTTCCAGCGAATTGAGGTCGGTCTCCCAGCGCGCCGACACCCGCCACGCGTTTTGGTCGTAGTCGTCCTCGCAGTCGTGAATCAGCGCATAGGTCGACGTGTCGTAGCAACCATCGTAGTCGTTGTCGCCCGACAGTGTGGTGGCGGCCAATCCCAGACTCAGTGTGGGCGTGATCTGCGCCTGCAGCGCAGCGTGCGCACTGGTGTTCTCGTAGCCGTCACGGTCAGGGTTGGTGGCATCGATCTCACGCGCATTAAAACCGCCGGTTTCCATTTGCGCGACAGAGACGGAGCCGGTCATTCTGTCACCAACCAGCGCGCCATTGAGCGCGGCATGATGGTAGTTATCGCCGCCCGCTTCGAAAAATCCTTCCAGCCGGGTCTCTCCCACGTGATCAATGGTCGACATCAGAATGACGCCTCCGGCGTCGGCGCCCCACAATAACCCCTGTGGCCCCCTCAGCACCTCGACGCGAGAGAGACTGCTGCTCAGAAGATGTTCGATTCGGGGGCTGATTTGTGGCGAGGAGGGGTCGGCGATGTTAATGCCGTCCAGCACAATGCGCGTGCGGAATCCATCCTCTCCGCGGATGCGAACGGCAGCAGCCTTACCGTAGCCGCCATCCATCGTCACTGTTACCCCGGGCTGGGTATCAAGCAGGGAGCCCAGATCTGGGTAGCCATAGGAACGAATATCCTCGCTGTTCAATACGCTGACTGACACGCCGAGCTGATCCACCAGCTCAGGCGCCCGCGACGCCACGATCACTGTCTCTTCAACGAGAGGTAAATCAGGGCTGTCCGGATCGCGCGCGGCAAAGGTCGTGGAGGATGTCCCGACCATCAGGGTCACGGCCAGCACGAGCGCTGACGGCAGTCTGTGTGGCAGGGGGTAGGCAGATCGCAATGCATGTGCGTCATCAGCAGATGCCTCTCTGATCAGGGGCCGCGGAAGGGCAAACATGGGTTCAGAGCGGCTCGCCCGGCAGTAATGTCGCTTCCCTCTCATTCGTATCCCTCATTGCCCGCACAGGAGCACTCTTCAAAAAAGGCACCAACAGGGCAAGAGGGAACGGGATGCAGGATACTCCGCAGTCGTCGCGGAGCGCCGGTCGCACCCTGTGGGAGCCCTCCGCTCCACATGATGGTTGTAGGTCAGGCAGGTATCGGGCTCTCACTGAGTGATGACCGTTGCGGGGGCAGCGCCGGACTTGATCGAATCTCACCGGACTTCCCTTTTAACCTACCCAGAACGAATCGGCAGGCACCTGACGGGCCGAACACTACGCGCACCGCGCAACAGGGTCAATGATCTCGAGTGGTAAACTTCGACAATGGCCTTTGTCAATATCGAGACTCCCCCGACCCCCGCGCAGCGCGACAGAGTCGCAACGCTATTGGGCCGCGAGCCCCGTGGCTTGCGCGCGATCGCGGTGGCAGACACCGAGGGTGAACCCATCGTGATTCGCGTCGCATCCGTCGTGGATGAAAAACCCTTCCCCACCCTCTACTGGTTGGTCGGTAGAGAGCTGTGCTTGCAGATTGATCGACTGGAGGCCGCGGGATGGATTGCCCGGCTGCAGGCCCGAGTTGATCAGTCTGCGGTACTCCAGCGTGCCATGCGGGGGGATCACCAGCAGCACCGAATTTCTCGTGACAGCTTTCTCACCGGCGGGGAGGCGCAGTTTCTCGAGCAGCGTGGTATGCGTGCTGCGCTCGACGAGCGAGGCATTGGGGGTATCGCCGAGGTCGATAGAATTCGCTGCCTTCATACTTGGTATGCCGCGCACCTCGTGAGTCCCAATGCCATCGGTGCGCTGGTCGATGGGTTGCTGGCAGATGGTGAATACTTGGCCCCAGTTTAGGGGTCGGGCGGTGGTATGCTTGCGCGCCTGTCGAATGAGTGGTTTAGCAAGGATTTTTCATGTCAGCCAATATTGACGATCTCCGTATTCGTAATTTGCGTGAGCTCCTCACGCCCAAGGCGTTGATCGCTGAAATGCCCGCCAATGATGAATTGGCGCAGCACGTTACCGACTCACGTAGCGCAATACAGGCGGTGTTGAATCAATCGGATGACCGATTGATTGTTGTGGTAGGACCGTGCTCGATCCACGATCCCGTGGCTGCCATGGACTACGCTGGACGTTTGCAAGCGATCGCCAAGGAGCTGGCTGATACGTTGTTGATCGTTATGCGGGTTTATTTTGAGAAGCCGCGCACGACGGTGGGTTGGAAGGGGCTGATTAACGACCCTCATTTGGATGACTCTTTCGATGTGAACGAGGGCCTGCGACGGGCCCGCAAGTTATTACTGGATATCAATGCGCTGGGCCTACCTACGGCTACCGAATATCTCGATTTGATTTCGCCGCAATATATTGCCGATCTGATCAGTTGGGGGGCGATTGGCGCACGAACCACCGAAAGCCAGAGTCACCGGGAGTTGGCGAGTGGTTTGTCTTGCCCGGTTGGTTTCAAGAATGGCACCGGTGGAAATATCCAGATCGCAGTCGATGCGATCGGTGCGGCGCAAAACTCCCATCATTTTCTATCGGTGACAAAGGGCGGGCAGTCGGCCATTTTTGAGACCGATGGAAATCCTGATTGCCATCTGATTTTGCGCGGCGGGCCGCAACCGAACTACGACATGTTTTCGGTTGATGATGCCTGCGCTATGCTTGCGCGGGCTGGCCTTCGCGAGAGCATTATGATCGATGCCAGCCATGCCAACAGCCGTAAACAACCAGCGCGGCAAGTGGCGGTGGTAGAAGACATCGCGTCGCAGGTACAACGCGGTGACCGTCGAATTACCGGCCTTATGCTGGAGAGCTTTATTGAGGCGGGTCGGCAGGACGTAACGAATAAAGATGACTTGGTCTATGGTATGAGCATTACGGATCCGTGTATGGACTGGCAGCAGACTGTCGAAACGTTGCGGTGTCTGGCGGCCTCGGTTCTCGCCAGGCGAGGGGTGTCATAGTAGTCATGCAAGGCGCCTCCGAATTCAAGCGCTATTCAGCGTTAAGCCGCTGGTTTTTGGCGGTTATATTGACCGCCGGACCGGTGTTGGCGTTCGGGCAGCTGATTGACGAGGACACGCCTGGCGACGCCGAGGAGATGACAGTCGCCGAGCTGTCCGAGGAGGTGGCGCGAGAACTTGAGTCGCTGCGGCGGTTCGAGGCTTACCCACTCCCCGAGTCTTTTGAGCGTCGCAGAACCCTCGAAGCCCGTCGCGACGAAAAAACCATTAAGGCCCTCAAGAGCATTATCTTGCTCGCAGACGGCGTGCTGGCCTTGCCAAGTGACGCGCCGGAGCGGGAGAAGCTGAAACAGCTGATGGTTCTGCGCGAGGGCCAGATAGAAAGGGCAATCGGCGATCGGTTCGAGAGCCTCTCAACACGCCTCAATGAATCCCTTGATCGTCGCAGTGAACTATCGGGCATACAGCTTTTGAGTGAGGAGGCTTTCTCGGATTTGCTCGATAAGTACCGACTGTCTTATTTGGGACTGTCGACCGAGCAAGTCCTGCTGCTTGAGCAGTTGGAGATCAGTGACTCCACATTTCGGGAAAAAGTCATTGAGACCCTTGATCGTTACGGTGAAGAGTTAATTGGGGTCATCCATATTCATCATCACGCCCTGAAACTGCTGGCCGCGCGGCAAGCTGCCGCCGGTACAGACAGTGCGTTGGTGCAGTCCGCTCAGTTTGAAAGCGATCGGCTCGAAGCTGCCATCGGACGCCTCACCAGCGTTGTGTCAATGCTGGAGCGACTCGATGGTGACACACTCGCCATGCGCCGCGTGCTACTCGAGAAAAGTGGTGCCTTTGCCTTGTCTTTAGTAGACACCGCGATGATTAGCGTGGTGTTTGCTGAAACGCAAGACAAATTAGCGCAATGGATCAGCGATAATGGTGCGCGAACATTTTTTTCAATCATCTTATTTTTTGGCATTCTTATCGCGACCCGATCCCTCGCTGGTCTGGCCAAGCGGCTGACTGAGCGTGCCCTGCGACACTCGGATCAGGCCATCTCACAGCTGCTGAAGGAGACTATGATCTCCATGACAGGGACGGTGGTTTTTCTCATTGGTTTACTGGTGGCGCTGGCGCAAGTGGGTGTATCAGTTGCCCCCATGATTGCGGGTCTCGGAGTGGTGGGTTTTATCGTCGGTTTTGCGCTGCAGGATACGCTCAGTAATTTCGCTTCGGGGGCGATGATTTTGGCCTATCGCCCGTTTGATACCGGAGACTTCATCTCCGCAGGAGACGCCGAGGGTACGGTGCTCAAGATGAACCTTGTGACTACCACGGTCGTGACAATCGAAAACAAGGTCCTGATTATTCCCAACAGCAAAATTTGGGGCGGTGTCATTATGAATGTGACTGGCCAGAAGCTGCGCCGCACCGACATTATCTATCGCGTCAGTTACGCCGACGATGTGGATTTGGTGCAGCGTATTCTCGAGGAATTGATTGACGCCGATGAACGCTGGCTGGACGATCCCGAACCCATAGTGCGATTGAAGCAATACAGCGAATCTTCAATCGATTTCATGGTGCGCGCCTACGCCAAAACCGATGAGTTCTGGGAAGCTGTTTGGGCACTCAATAAGTCGGTGAAAAAGCGTTTTGACGACGAGGGCATCACGATTCCTTTCCCCCAGCGGGAGGTGCACACCCGCGAATTAGCATAGCCCCGGCGGCAGTCGGGGTCAGTTAATCGGCGCGTCGCTAATATGTCCAAGTGATGCCGGTGGAAAGCGTGTAGTCCGATTTCTTTAGCGTCCTGTCATTCTGATCGCCAGCGGTATCGATTTCAGTGCGCGCATTGAGCGTCCAGAAGAAGTTGTCGAAAAGCTCCCAGTTCAGCAACAGATTGAGATCGCCTCTGACCCGTTTTGTATCTGTCAGAGAGGGGTAGAAGTTGCCCACCAGCGAAATATCCATGTCGCGATCACTGAAGTGGTAAAGATGCCACCCTAGATTCACAAACAGCTCTGCGTCGTTACAGGTTGATAACCCAGTATTGCCTGTCCCGCTGTCGTCTGCCCTATCACGTTCTTGCTCATCGCACGACACCCGCTTTTCTTGCACGCCCTGTATACCCACCGATACCGCCAGTTCGTGCCCCAGTTCTTCGATCAAATAACGGCCTAGACCAAATCCGATGGAGCCCCGATGGTCGACACCCAAGGCCTCATTGGATGAGTAGATCGCCTTCAGAACCCGATATGACTGCGCCGCCGCGTTTTTCCTATCCCGCCAAAACTCCCGTTGCAGCGTGAAGTTGGAGCTTTTGGTCGTTTGTTTGATGGTGTCCGTTTCATTGGTGCTTCTGGTTTGGTTTTCATCAAGTCGCACGCTGAAGCGGTTACGCCCACCCTGGACGTCATAGGTCCCATTTGCTGATAGCACCCAGGTCGTGCTGTTGGGGTCGGCAAAAAAAGTGGTGCTCAGATTGAGGTCCAGTTGGTCCGCTAATTGTTCCTCGATGGATCGTATTTCCACTATGTCCAAGGTAGCGAGTGATCGCTGCTTTCCGTGCGAAGAGAAGATGAGTGCCCCCGCGGCCTCGGAGCGGGAAAATCGGCCATAGACGCGCTCGCCGTCCTCAAGGCGAACCTCGTAGAGGTAGCGACTTTCGATATGGTGCACGTCTCGCCACTTGATCTGGATGGTACCCGCGTAGTCGGTGTTCAACGACAACTTGCCGGCGCTCATGGCGTTAATCGCGCCCGTCAGTTGGTCACCGTTCTCTACCGTGACTACATCGGTTTTCGCGTGGGCCCACGAATCAGCGTTGTGTATCAGACCCAGAAGCAAAGTCAGGCTCAGGGCGAGTCTAAAAAGGGGACGCATAACGGATTTCTCTGTGTAGCGGTGATGGATTTGGACGAAAGATTAGGCGGGCCCCATGTGGCAAAAACATAATTTATTGCCGTCGGGGTCCCTCACATAAGCGCCATAGAACACATCGGGCATGCGCTCGCCGGGAGGGCCGTCGCAAGTGGCGCCCAGCGCCAGCGCTTGCTCGTACATTTCATTGCAGGCCTCTCGGCTGCCGGCGCGAATGGCCACCATGGTCCCGTTACCGGCGCTGGGTGGTTGTTCGTCATAGGGGATACAGATCGCCAGCATGGGGTTTTCCATGTCTTTCCCATACAGCGCAATGCGCTCATTCCCCATCACTAAGTTGGCGCCAATCACGCCCAATAATGTGGCGTAAAATTTATTCGCCGCAGCAAAGTCGGTCACCCCAAGCGTGGTGTAAGCAAGCATCATTTTCTCCCGGTTAATGGCGGTTTTCCGCAACCTGATCGTTGCGACTCTTAACGTCTCACTGGTTGCAGAAAGCTTATCTGCCAAGCGGCAGGATAACCAGATTTTGGGGGTTTGGTGTCACGTTAAGAGCGCGTATTCTGGAGGGCCCATGGCTAACTGCGGATTACCGATGGAGCCGTTGCTCACCGCCCTCATCGTCGTTGCTTTAATCGTTGCGCTGATCTTCAGCAGAATAGCGCCTGCGCTGGTATTCACCTCAGCGATGGCGGCCTGTGTCATGGTGGGCAGTATAGATTTGCCCACAGTGCTGGATAAGGCCACCAACGAGGGATTGATCACGCTGATTCTGTTAATCCTGGTCTCGATGGGTCTCGAACGCTTGCCCTGGCTGATCGACCTCGCGCAGAGCGGGGTGCGTCGGTCACTCCCCAAAACGTTGCTGAATTTGTCGGGCATGACAATGCTGTTCTCGGCCTTCGTGAACAATACGGCGGTCGTTGCGACACTCTCGGGAGCACTGCGAAAAAACCCTTATCACGCGCCGAGCCAGATTCTATTGCCAATCTCCTATGCGGCTATTCTGGGTGGAACCCTCACGTTGATTGGGACCTCGACCAATCTGATTGTCAGTAGCTTTCTGGAGGATATCACCGGCGAGGGCATCGCCTTTTTTGCGTTTTTGCCGGTTGCGCTGCCAGCTGCCCTCGCGGGTTTGTTGGCACTGCTCGTGATGCACCGCGTATTACCCGCAATCGACCAGGATGAGATACGGATCAACGAGTTCCTGATCGAGATGGTGGTGGACGACGACTCCCAGTTGATGGGTAAAACCATTGCTGAGAACGGGTTACGTGATTTGGGGGACTTGTTTCTGGTGGAACTGGTTCGCGCCGGCCGATTACTCACGCCCGTAACGCCCGAAGAGCGCTTGGCGGCGGGGGATCGCTTGATCTTTTCGGGGGATGTTTCAAGGGTCGGTCTTTTGGAGCGATTTCACGGCCTCCGATCCTTTGCGCTAGATGAGGGCCTATTGGGCGCCAACCTCACCGAGGTGATTTTGCTCCCCGGCGCCACCGTGTTGGGCAAAACCATTAAGGAGTGTGATTTTCGATCCCGCTTTGACGCCGCGGTGGTGGGCTTGCGCCGGGATGGTGAACGCCTGTCGGGGCGTCTCGGTGATATTGCCCTGCGTGGGGGGGATTCGCTGATGCTCGCGGTGGGGAGCGACTTCCTGAAGCGGGGCAATCTCAGCCGCAATTTTCTGGTCGTTGACAGCGACATCATGAGTCACCGCTTGCCACTCGCGAAAAGTCTAATGGTCGGATTGGGTTTAGTGGCCGCCATTGCAGGATCGCTTTTCGACGGGTTTACGCTGGCGACTGGTTTAATGTTTCTGTTGCTGCTGATGTTGGCACTGAATTTATTCGCTGCGGCGGAACTGCGCCGACGATTTCCCTTTGAAATCTGGTTGATCGTTGCCTCGGCCCTTGCCATCTCCCAGGCGGTCATGGATTCGGGATTAATGGCATTGACCATGGACGGTTTGTCGTCTGTTATTACCAGTCTGCCGCCGTTCTTCCTGCTGTTGCTGGTTTATGCGATGACACTCCTGCTGACTGAGTTGATGACCAATAATGCGGCGGCGGCATTAATGTTCCCACTGGGTTATGCCCTGGCCACCAGCGCCGGCCTGCAACCGATGGCGTTTGTCATGGCGGTGGCGTTGGGTGGGAGCGCGTCATTTTTGACGCCCTTTGGTTACACCACGAATCTGATGGTCCAGAACCTGGGTGGCTACAGCCGCGGCGATTACCTGCGCTTCGGCTGGCTAGTGTCGCTGGCATTCTCGTCGGTCGTGTTGTTTCTGTTGCCGCGGGTTTTTCCGCTGCAGTAATGGCATTCAGGCCCTCGCGATGGCGCGGTTGAAGCCTGCGCCAAATCACCCATAATCCCCACATGGTTAACGATTTATGCTGAAGCACGCGGAGTTACTGAGCACTGCAGAGCGTCTGCACTTCCTCGAGCGGAGTGATTGGCGCGCGTGGTGGCTGGTGGGCTCGAACTGGGCAGCTATTCTGGCGCTTTTGCTTTTGGCTGGCTGGTATCCCGGGATCTTGACCTTACTGTTGGTCTGGGTGCTTTTGCCAGGACGCCAACTGGGATTATCGGTGCTTATGCACGAGGCAGGCCACGGTACGCTATTTGCAAGTCGTCACCTCAATCACTGGGTGGGGCAGTGGCTTTGCGCGCTGCCCACCTTAAATGATCTGCCGGCCTATGCCGCGGCGCATCTTCATCACCATCGCTTGGCGGGGACGCCCGAGGATCCCGATCTGTCCAATTACCAAGCCTATCCCGTGGCGCGCGCCAGCTTTCGCCGCAAGGTGCTGCGAGATCTGACTGGACAGACCGGCGCGAAATTATTGGCAGGGGCCGTCAAGGGCGGTCTCTCTCACTTTTCAAATTCGGCCACGTCACGCGATGGGTTGTTGTTACTGAAGCAGGTGCTGGTGCAGGTGCTGCTGGCACTGCTGTTGATGGCATTGGGCATAGGCTGGACCTGGTGGCTGTGGTTCTTCACTTTTATGACGTCGTATATGTTGGTGATTCGTTTGCGACAAATCGCGGAGCACGCCGCAGTGCCCGACGCGAATGACCCCGACCCCCGCAAGAATACCCGTACCGTGACCGCGCCATTCTGGCAGCGTTGGCTATTGGCGCCGCACGGCGTCAATTACCATCTCGAGCATCACCTGTTACCCGGTGTGCCCTGCTATCACTTGCCGGCTTTTCGGGCGCGTCTTCTGGGTAACGGCTGGCTGGATCAGGTGCCAGTTTTTAACAGTTACGCTCAGGTGTTTGCCCACGCGGTGCGCCGCGGATGACGTTGTCACCCGACCAGTGGGTTGAAACCCACCTGGGACCTATTGCCGAGGCCTTGTCTTCGGTGGTGTTTTACGCCGTTAGCATCGCGGGTACCCAAGTCCCGCTGATTGTTGTTTGGACCTCGGTCGCCGCGTTGTTCTTCACTGTGTACCTCCGCTTTATTAATGTCAGGGCGCTCGGCCTCGCTATACGCCATGCCCGTGGCGATTTTTCCGATCCTCACGCCCGCGGTGAGATCAGTCATTTCAAGGCCGTCTCCACCGCGGTGTCAGGTACCGTCGGTGTCGGCAACATTGGCGGCGTGGCGGTGGCGATTTCGCTGGGGGGTCCCGGGGCGGCATTTTGGTTGTTTGTCGCAGGACTTCTGTCGATGTCCACGAAACTGGTGGAGTGCACGTTGGGCGTTAAATATCGTCGTCACAATGCCGACGGGTCGGTGTCAGGTGGCCCCATGTTTTACATGGAAAGTTACTTTCGAGAGCGCGGTTGGCCGCTTATAGGCAAGGGCTTTGGCAGTTTTTATGCCGTTGCATTGGTCATTGGCTGCTTGGGTATTGGCAACATGTTTCAGTCCAATCAGGCCTTCGCGCAGGTCCTGGTGATCACCGGTGGGCAAGATTCGTGGTTGGCTGATCGCGGCTGGGTGTTCGGGCTCGCGCTGGCAGGCATTATCGCTGCTGTGATCATTGGCGGCATCCGCTCCATCGCGCGTGTTGCCGCCGTCTTGGTCCCGGTGATGGGTCTGCTGTACCTGCTTGCCAGTGTTGTCGTGATTGGCCTCAGCGCCGAACACGTCCCCGCGGCGCTACAGCTGGTGGTGGGTGAAGCGTTTACCGGTCAGGCGGCTTCGGGGGGCGTTTTGGGCGCCATGGTGATCGGCTTTCAACGGGCGCTGTTCTCCAACGAGGCCGGTATCGGTTCAGCCTCGATTGCCCACGCCGCCGTCAAAACCGAAGCGCCGGCCTCCGAGGGAATCACGGCGCTATTGGAACCCTTCATTGACACTGTGGTGATCTGCTCCCTCAGTTCATTGGTGATTCTGACGACCGCAATTCCCCAGGACCTGATGGGATCGGGGTTGGCGGGTATCGAACTGACGTCAGCCGCCTTCGCCTGGCATTTCGACTGGGCGCCTTTTGTGATTGCCCTTGCGGCATTGTTATTTGCTTTTTCCAGCGCGTTGGCCTGGTCGTATTATGGGCTCAAGGCGTGGACCTATCTTTTTGGTGAGGGGCGCAAACGTGCTTTGG
>CAXPKH010000032.1:0-12886 GCA_964217615.1 Luminiphilus sp. | reverse complement strand
GAGAGCACCGATCCGAATATTTTTCGTGAAATGGGCGAGATGGGACTGCTCGGCGCCACCATCGATGGCTACGGCTGCCCCGGCGTTGACTATGTGTGCTACGGGCTCATCGCACGCGAGATCGAGCGCGTGGACTCAGGCTATCGCTCAATGATGAGCGTGCAATCCTCTCTGGTGATGTACCCCATCTACGCCTACGGCATAGAGGAACAGCGCGAAAAATACCTCCCCAAGCTCGCGACCGGCGACTGGATTGGTTGCTTCGGACTGACGGAGCCAGATCATGGCTCAGACCCGGGCGGCATGGTGACCCGCGCGAAGGCGGTCGAAGGCGGCTATCGGCTGACCGGCTCTAAGATGTGGATCAGTAACAGCCCGCTGGCGGACGTTTTCATCGTCTGGGCAAAAACCGAAGATGATGTGATCCGTGGCTTTATCCTCGAAAAAGGCATGGAGGGACTCAGCGCGCCCAAGATCGAGGGCAAACTCGCGTTACGCGCGTCGATCACAGGGGAGATTGTCATGGACAATGTCTTTGTCCCCGAAGAGAACTACTTGCCGAACGTCGAGGGTCTCAAAGGCCCCTTTGGCTGCCTGAACAATGCGCGTTACGGCATTGCCTGGGGTGTTATGGGCGCGGCAGAAGAGTGCTGGCATACGGCCCGACAGTACACGCTGGACCGCTCTCAATTTGGCGTACCTTTGGCCTCTAAGCAATTGATACAGCTAAAGTTAGCGGACATGCAAACGGAGATCGGCCTGGCCCTCCAAGGATGCCTTCAGGCGGGCAAATTGCTGTCAGCCGGCGAGATATCACCCGATCTCATCAGTCTCATTAAGCGTAATTCCTGCGGCAAGGCACTGAATATCGCGCGTTCCGCCCGCGACATGTTGGGAGGCAACGGCATCTCCGACGACTATCCCATCATGCGTCACATGGTGAATCTTGAGGTCGTGAATACCTACGAGGGGACGCATGACGTACACGCGCTGATACTGGGTCGGAGCCAGACGGGGCTCTCCGCATTCTAGAGACTCATGCGAAGATGAATATGCTGCTTAAAAAGCGGCAGAAATTCGTCCTCACGGTGACTGACGAAGAGTAAGGTGCTGTGTTGCCGCGCCTCTAGCGCAGACATAAACCCCAAAATTCGCTCGCGGTTTGTCTCGTCAAGGCCTTGGGTGGGTTCATCAAGCACGAGCAACAATGGCGACTTCACCATCGCCCTGGCAATGAGCACCAATCGCTGCTCCCCGTAACTCAGCGACTGAAAACTGAGTGAGGCCTTATCCGCCATCTCGATTGCCGCCAGCCACTCTTGCGCAATTCTGACCTGAAATTCCGTCGGCGCGTCATAGAGCCCGATGGAATCAAAAAAACCTGAACACACCACCGTTAATACATCGCACCGCACGGTGTAACGCCGATGCAGGTCGCTTCCGACTAAACCCAGATGCCGCTTGATCTCCCAAACCGACTCGCCCGTCCCGCGACGATGCCCAAATACCGTGACATCGTTGCTGAAGCACTGCAGGCAATCCCCTGTGATCAACCCCAACAAGGTCGATTTGCCCGCACCGTTTTCGCCCGTGACCAGCGTATGTTGGAGAGGGGCAATTTTGAGCGTTAGATCATCAAGCACCGGGCGCCCGCCATACCTAACCGTGCACGCATTCAGCTCAGCGATATAGGGGGCCCCATAGGACTCCAAAGCAATCGCATCCTCTGGGAGCCCGGGTTGCGCGGTCGCCAGTCCAACCAGCTGACTGTCCAGTTGAGCGCGCTGTGCTGCGCCGGGCTGCGAGTCAAATAACATCATTTGCCCTTGATCTACCCAAGCAAACTGCTCGACCCAAAGGGGAATATCCGAACGATTACTCAATAACAAAACGACACTGATGCCCCGTGTAACTGCCTGTCGCAGGGTATCGCTGAGAGCAGCAACTGATTGCTGATCAAGACTATCGAAGGGGTTATCACAGAGCACCAATCGAGCGTCCTCCAGCATCGCCTTGAGCAGCAACAGCTTGCGGCTCTCCCCTGTGCTCAGTTCTCGGTAGAAGGCGTGTAACCGGTGTCGCATCTTGAGGGTATCGATGAGTGGATCCCCGAGTTTTTCTGAAGGAAGAAAATCCAAAACCCGAGTACCTTGCTCTTCATCCGGCAGCAGATCGGTAGCTGCCAACCGACGCTCCTCTTCATAGAGGGCCTGTTGGCTCTCAAACGAGATTAGCGCGATGTCCGAGAGGGCGATAGATCGTGTGAGACTGCCCTTCCGCGGCGCCAGATCGCCCGTCAGTAATCGATCGAGTTGCTGCTTTCCAGAGCCATTGCGGCCAAAAACGCACCAAGCCTCACCCGTCTGCAAGTGCCACGAGGGGATAGCGAGTCCATCACACTCCACACCGCTGATGCGGATCAATGAGTCAGTCGTCATTTTTGCGTATCGGCCAGGGAATAGATCAGGCGTTGCGTCGACGCGCAACGCTGAGTTGGGCGCCTCAAAGGCCCTGGAGCGCTATATATCATCGTCGTTTATCGCTAGACTGCCCGCCGCTAACTGGAGAGACCGAGAACACATGACAGACAGTAAGGCACGAATCGCGGACTTGAATAACATGGCCCCTGACTTCATCAAATTGTTGGGCGGCAAAGTCATTGAACTCGATCTCGATGCCCAACAAGCCGTCTTCTCTTTTACCGTCCCGCTGGACTTCTGCCACTCGGGAGATGTGGTGCAAGGCGGCTTCGTCACCGCGATGCTGGACGCCGCCATGTCCCATGCGCTGTTTGGCACTGACGAGAGCATCAGCAATGTCGCCTCCCTCGATATTGCAACCCAGTTCATCAGCGCTTGTCGAGGCAATCAACCTTTGAGAGCGGTGGGCAAGGTCAAAAAAGCCACGTTCCGCACCGCATTTCTTGAAGCTGAAATTTCAGATTCCGACGGCACCTTGATGGCCACCGCACAATCTGTCGCTAAATTGAGCCGTCACGCTGCCTGACACGCCTTCAGTCGGTGGCTAGCGCAGGCGAGGGAGCACCTTCTCCGCGATGTAGGTCATTCTGCGATCACCCGATTCAACACTCTCCCCCGGGAACTGCGCCCAGAAGTGGATATCGGAAATTTGCGGATATTGCTCAATCAGACCACTCAGTTTCTCAACCGCCGTGTCGGCATCCCAAAGCTCATAGAGACCATTTTCAATGGCAGCGCGCGCATCGGGAAATAGCGGGGTTTGGTCAGGCGGGCCAAAAGCACCCCAGCGGATATATTCGTTGGATTGGTACAGCACATAGTCCCCCACACGCTCGGCCTCGGCCTCAGGGTCCTCGGCGATGATCGCCCAACAGCCGAGAATGATGTTGCCCTCTTCGGGCGCCTTGCCATTAGCCGCAAGGCACTCGACGTAAGTATCCATACCAATACCACCGGTGCACAGGAAGCCGTCGGCAATGCGCGCCGCGCGGTCTATCGCGGGCGGCGCCATGCCGCCCAACAGTACTTTCGGTGCTCGGTTGGGTTTGGGCGTGATTTTGAGATCACCGACGTTAAACCGCTTCCCCTCAAAATTTACAGCTTCGCCAGACCATGCCCGCCGAAGTATCTCGATTCCCTCCTCTACCAAACTGGGACGGTGGGAAATCTTTCTTCCGAACTGATCGAACTCCAGCTGCCGATAGCCGATGCCGACACCGAGATCAAAACGACCTCCGGAAATTAAAGACAGCGTGGCGGCATCCTCCGCCATGCGAACAGGATCAGCTAAAGGCAATAGCATGAGGTTAGTACCGAGGCGCATCCTTTTCGTCCGAGCGGCAATGGCAGCGTGAATCACCATTGGCGACGGCGTGTATCCATCGTCACAAAAGTGGTGCTCGGTTAACCAGACCGAGTCGAAACCCATTCCTTCTGCACGTTCGATCTGATCGAGCCGCTCGGCATAGAACTGCTCAAAATCAATCTGCCAGGGTTCGGGATTACGAAAGTCATACCACAGGCCAAAATCCACGCTCGATGCCATTGGTCTCCCCCTTAGAGGCCGTTGATAAAATCATTCAGGGCTGAGAGATATCCCTCACGCTCTTCCATGAATGGCGCATGGCCACTCTCGGGGAACTCTACGCCCGTGGCCCGCGGGTGGTTCTCTGCTACCCAACGAGAGATCTCCGGCGCGACGAAACCATCCTGTCCGCAAATGAAAGACAAGACTGGAATATCGAGCGCCATTAGCATGTCGCGTTGATCAAGATGCGCGAGCTCGGCTAGCGTCGCTGACGCTCTGGCGCTGGAATTCAGGAAAGCGCCGGCCATGGAGGCCAGTACCGCATCCGTCGGTGGCTTGGCACAAATTGCCGTGGCCAACATGGTCAGAAAGTTGACGCGGTCATCATTCATGGCTGCGACATTGCCCTCGACATCCTCAGGCATGCCCCCGATTTCCAGATCTGGCTTCTGGGTGTAGATCGGACTGGCACCTGCCGTGAGAACAAGGCCTGCGCAGTTTTTACCCAAAAGACTGGCGGCATGTGTCGCGACGGCGCCCCCGAGAGACCAGCCGTTAACAACCACATCGGTCAGCCCCAAATGATCGACCAACGCTTTGACATCGCTCGCAATTGCCGCGATGCCCAGATCGGCGAAATCGTGATCGGATCGCCCACAGCCTCTGTGGTCCATCGTCACAATACGGTGGCCAGCCGCCTGGAGAGGCAGAATCACACCATCCCAGCAACGATTGTCCATGCCCCAGCCATGGATCATGACCAGCGCTCGCCCACTGCCACCCAGATCCTCGTAATAGATACTCTTGCTACCGTCTACTGCCAATCTGGCCATGTTCAATCCTCCCGCTGACAAGAAATCGCCGCCAATACCGCCGCAGCATAGTGCTCAAAAAACGCCTCTAGATCGATCGCTTCGGGTGCCACTACCCATTGATAAATCGTGCCGAACATTGTGGAACAGTATCCTGTTGCAAAGTGCGCAGCGTCGACATCGGGCCGCACCTCTCCAGCAGCCTTTCCCTGCTCTATCCATTGCTCAACATCACGCCGGTAGATGACATGATGACGTGCAAGACTTGCGCGAATGTCGGACTCGCGACCCAGTGACTCGTACCACAGGATATACATCGCGCGCAGATAACCTGACTCGCGGGTAAAGATATCCCGCTGCGCCTGCACAGCCGCTTCTAGCGCGGCCAAACCGGTCTTCCCGGCCAAATAACCCGAAAGATGGGTCTTCCAGATCTCATCGAAACGCGCGAAAAGCTCCATCCAAAGGCCATCTTTTGAACCAAAACGATAACTGGCCAGACCGCGGCTATAACCTGCCCCCTCACCAATATCTTTTAGCGTAGTTTTGGCGGTCCCTCGCTCGTTCACCAATTGGATGGCCACCTCAAACATCCTTTGATCCGACAGCGCGCTTCGCTCCGCCTGAGTAGTGCCAATGGACACTGGCTCCGTCGCTACTTCAGTCATTACTCCCTCCAGAGCCCATTTGCTTTTCTACGCACAACGCTCCCGTAGCCAGCATTTCGCGCAGTAGTTTCTTGTCAATTTTGCCAACACTGGTCTTGGGAACCTCATCCACAAACGACCAGCATTCCGGAACCCAAAACTTCGCCACCTTTTCCAGCAAAAACTGTCGTAGCGCGTCGGTCAGATGTTTGGCATCGACCCCCACCTTGAGTCTAATTACCGCCAGGGGACGCTCCTGCCATCGGGCGTCTGAAATCGCAATCACTGCCGCCTCAGCCACGCTCTCGTGTTGGAGCAAAGCGTCTTCTAAATCCACAGAAGAAATCCATTCGCCCCCAGATTTAATGACATCCTTGGTTCTATCCGTCAGTTGAACGTAACCCCGCTCATCGACAAAGCCAACATCGCCTGTGCGGAGCCACCCATCTTCTGTAAACGCATCGCTCTCCTCACTGAGGTAGGACCCCGTCACCCATGCCCCTCTGAGCTGCAATTCACCGACGGTGCTACCGTCGTGGGGTAAACATTGCCCGGCATCATCGACAACACGCACCTCAATCCCTGGCACAGGCCTACCACTCTTAAGGCGCCAGTAGGTCTCCGATTTCTCACCCAAATCTTTGGGCGGATGTGAGAGAACGCACATGGGACTGGTTTCCGTCATGCCCCATCCCTGAATCACGGGCACACCCCATCGATCTCTGACGGCTTCGATCATGGACGAAGGCACCGCACTTCCTCCCGACACAATCGCCCGAAAACAGGACAAATCTAGGGGCGCGGACTCATCAGCCAGTAACAGGTCACCCAAGATGGTAGGCACCATTGCCGTGAGGGTCGGTCTCGCAAATTCGATCATAGCGCGCAGGTGCGGCCCTTGTAGATGGGGACCCGGCATCACCATGTCGGCTCCCGACATCCAGCCGCTGTAGGGAAAGCCCCAGGCGTTGGCGTGAAACATCGATGGCAGCATCAAAATCACATCCCGCTCTTGCACCGCAAAACTGTCCACAGAGCGCGAGGCCAAGGCGTGCAAGTAGGTCGTACGCTGACTATAGGCTATGCCCTTCGGATTGCCTGTCGTGCCACTGGTGTAACAGATACCGGCGGCAGCGTTCTCATCAGGTTCCGGCCAGGCATAGGTCCCTTGCCCCCGGCTCAGCATCTCCTCGTACGAACGGGCTCGGGGGTCGGCTAACATTTGCGCGCCCTCTCCCTCGAGCGCTTCTGCACCAACAACCACCAAGTGCTCCACCGTTGGAATCAGCGGTACTACCGGCAGCAAAATCTCCGCAAGACGCCCATCAACGATCAGGCACCGATCTCCCGCGTGGTTGATAATGTAAGCAATATGTTCAGAGGAGAGCCGGCAGTTCAGCGTATGCAACACCGCCCCCATCGAGGGCACGGCAAGGTACGCCTCAAGATGCTGTGTGCTGTTCCACATGAAAGTCCCGACGCGATCACCCGCGGTAATACCTAGGTCGGCAAGCGCGTGGGCCAAGCGAGCGCTCGCTGCATTAATCTCTGCATAGGTTCGCCAGTGGATGACCTCTCCGTCGTAATCACCGACACGACTGGAAGCAAAATGACGCGCCCCGTAGGCATGCAAGGTGTGCACGCCAAGGGGAGTATTCATCATGGTACTTAGCACTGCACTCACCAATCGCCAGCAGCGGCGCTCTGTGCCTCGGCGAGCAAAGCGGGCACGTCATACTCAAGTCCGCGGGCGTAATCGGAATCCAGCTTGCCTGCGACATGGAGACCATAGGCGCCCTCGATAATTGCTGCCAATCGCCAGAACGCGAATGCCATGTAAAAGTTCATGTGATGCAACGGGCGCTCCAATCCTTCGGCCCATCGACCCGCCAGCTCACGCCGGCTCACAACACCCGCTCGTCGCGAAACACGCTGTAGCGCACTGAACGCTGGCGGATCACAAGTACGGTAATCACCCCAGAACATGAGCATCAGCGCGATGTCCATATAGCAGTCTCCTACCGTAGCCAATTCCCAATCGATAATGGCCAGCACCTTCGGCTTGTCGCGGGCCGCCAAGGTATTGTCCAAATGGTAATCGCCGTGGATAACGGCGGGAGCCGACGCGGAGGGGATGTTTCGCGCCAACCACTCGCCCAGGGCAAACAGCTCAGGTAACTCGCGGACCGCATGCTCCCTGCGCACTCCGAGCCATCGTTCGATCTGCCGCTCTACAAAACGCTCCGGTCGACCCAGGCGAGCAAGCTGATCCAGCTCCGTGGGCACTGAGTGCAAGCGGGCGAGTTGATCAACTAAATCCTCCCCCAATCGATTCACTGATGCGCTTGAATCCTCATAAGCCTCTGGCAGTGATTCAGTGATCGCCACCCCATCAACCCATTCCTGCACCAGAAAAGGTCGTCCAATTACCGCGTTGTCATCACACCACGCCAGCACCTTTGGCGCCTTCACGGGATAATCCTCGATGGCTTGCAATATCTGAGCTTCTCGCTGTATGCCCCGTGCAGAAGTCGGCGAAATATCATTTGGCGGCGGCGTGCGAACCACACAAGCCCGCGCGCCGTCGCGAAATTGCCAAGTCAGGTTGGAATTACCGCCGCTCAGCGCAGAGACAAACTCCGCACCCTCCCATCCCAGCTCACGCTGCAGCCAATCGGCAATCTGTTCCGTTGCCTCGCGTGCCATCAGACCACACCAAAGCTGGATAGCAATCCACCGTCTACGGGGACACAGGCGCCCGTCATGTAACGGCTCTGAGCCACCCAATAGACCACCTCAGCGATCTCACGATCTTCCGCAAAGCGGCGCAGAGGGATCTGACCCGTCATTTTCTCCAATGCGGCCGAACTGAGCTCTGACGTCATTTCCGTTAGCACCAATCCCGGGATCACCAAATTGGCGGTAATCGCTTTGGGCGCAAGCTCAATGGCCAGCGCTTTGGTAAGGCCCGACAAACCCGCCTTGGAAGAGGCGTACGCGGCGTCGCCGGGAAAGCCGCGAAACCCTACGACCGCTCCCACATTAATGACCGCACCTCCCGCGGGCATGTGTGTAATAGCTGCCCGCGTCATGTGCATCGCCCCGCTAAGGTTAACCTGAAGCACTTCCTGCCACGCCTCATCCGACAGCCGTTGAACCTTGCCTCCGCGGTGCACGCCGGCATTGTTAACCAAAACGTCTATCTGGCCAGTTTGCTCAACCACGGCTGTAACAGTCGCTGACACGGCATCAGGATTGGCGACATCGCACTGTAACCCTATGGCATTGGTACCCAGAGATTCAGCGAAATCACGAACTGAGTCACCCCTAGCGAGTAGCACTACCCGATGCCCCTCGGCGGCCGCGACGCGGGCAATTGCCGCGCCGATACCTCGGGAGGCGCCCGTTACTACCCAGACTTTACCGCCAGACATAGTTTCCACTCCTGAACTGCGCGTGTGACGCGCCGCAAACCCTTGGTTTTCTTATCGGTCTCGTTGCTTGTTTGCGTCTAGCAAGTCTAAACTAGCGCTCTGATTTGGCAAGCCTAATGCGTGTCCGCAGGGGTGCCATTGACTAACGCAACAAACAGGAGGTCACGGCGTGTGGTCATTTGAGACAGATCCTGATTTCCAAGCGTCCTTAGACTGGATCGATGCATTCACTCGAGACGAAATCGAACCCCTCGATTTGGTTTTCAGAGAGCCAGGAGATCCTTGGGATCCCGACTCGCCGGCTTTTGCCGCCATGGCGCCGCTGAGAGAGATCGTTAAAGAAAAGCGCCTCTGGGCCTGCCATCTCGAACCTGATCTGGGTGGCCAGGGTTATGGACAAGTGAGCCTCGGCCTGATGAACGAAATTCTCGGGCGAAGTCGCTTTGGACCCAGCGTTTTTGGCTGTCAGGCCCCCGACTCCGGCAATGCCGAAATCCTGGCAAAGTTCGGTACCGCGGAACAGAAAGAAAAGTATCTCAAGCCGCTACTGAACGCAGAGATCGCGTCCTGTTACTCCATGACCGAGCCCCAGGCCGGTGCCGACCCCGGAGAGTTCCTCTGCACTGCAACCCGTGATGGCGATGAATGGGTAATCAATGGTGAAAAATGGTTTGCCTCCCACGCACGCTTCTCGGCGTTTCTGCTGGTGATGGTCGTGACTGATACCGAGGCCCCGATTCATCAGGGCGCTTCAATCTTCCTCGTTGAACAGGGCACACCGGGGATGGAAATCCTCCGCAACTCAGCCGTGGGGCCGTACGTGGAGCAAGGCGATGGCGTCCACGCCTATATTTCCTTCAAAAACTGTCGCGTGCCGGCAGAAAACCTGCTGGGGGAAGAGGGTCAGGGCTTTCATGTGGCTCAAACGCGTCTTGGCGGCGGTCGAGTGCATCACGCCATGCGCACCGTCGGCGTGATTCGCAAAGCTATCGACATGATGTGCGAACGCGCCCTCAGCCGGCGCACCAAAGGTGAGCTACTGGCTGACAAACAGATGACGCAGGAAAAAATCGCCGATGCTTACACCATGATGATGCAGTATCGGCTGCATGTGCTTTATACCGCCTGGCTCATCGACAAACACAAGGAATACAACCGGGAAGTGCGCAAAGAAATCGCCGCCATTAAAGCAGCGACGCCAAAGGTGCTGGTCGAAATCGTCTCACGGGCCATGCACCTGCATGGGAGTTTGGGGAGCTCTGATGAGACGCCGCTGGCCACCATGTGGGCCAATATCCCCGAACTGGGTGTCGTTGACGGCCCTACCGAAGTGCACAAAGTTGCCGTAGCGAAAGCCGTGTTGCGCCACTACTCGCCCCACGACGCGTTGTTTCCCAGCTATCACACGCCCACACTTCGGGCAAAAGCCATGGAAAAATATGGCCATTTCTTAGAGAGTTAGCGCCATAACCTAATATCCACTGTGGCCATGAGTAGCAGTGCGAACTAGGCGCTAAAATCGCGCAAAAGGGGGAGTACGGTTGATGATGGCACGACTCACTTTCGGTTGCCGGCTCGGCTTGGTCGCTGCGCTACTCGGGGCGTCACAGGGGCTTTCTGCTGAATCCGGAGAAACGCTTTACAACGAGCACTGCGCCAGTTGCCACGCAGCCTCACTTCGAGGCTCAGCGCATGGAAATGCCCTCTCCGGGGCTGCGTTCAATGCCAAGTGGTCTGAAAAGTCCGCAGCGTCTTTGCGGGACTACCAGATTAGCGCCATGCCGCCGGGACAGGGCCAATCGCTCTCTCTCGCCCAACACACCGCCATCACTCAGTATGTAATCGCGGAGTCCGAACTCCCATCCAACGCCCCGCTGGTGTTGTCTGCGGCGGATCTGCAAGACCCAAAAGCCGTCGAGACTGAAGTGGTCGAGTTCTCTGGTGCAGGTAGCGTCATGGACATGGCGCGAAATGCGGGGCGTTATGCGGCACGACAAATTGATGATTTTCGCAATGTGAGTACCGAAGAGCTCAATCAGCCCCTTGCGCGCGACTGGCTCAACTGGCGTCGAACGGCAGATGGACATGCGCACAGCCCACTCGCTCAAATCTCTCGCACCAACGTCTCGCAGTTAAGACTCACCTGGTCGATGGCGATGCACGCGGGTAGCAATCAGCCAACCCCGCTGGTACGCGACGGCGTTATGTTTTTAACGCACCCACACAACAAGATTCAGGCGATCAATGCCGCAACCGGAGATCTTATTTGGGAATATCAGTATGACTTCCCGCCCGCATCGAAAATGCTCGGTGGCCCGACTCGCAACATCGCGCTCTGGCAGGATCGGCTGTTTTTGGCTACCTACGATGCGGCATTAGTAGCGATTGACGCCAGCACGGGGAGACAGCTTTGGCGCGCGGAGAAAGCAGATTACCGCGAGGCGTTCACCCATAGTGCGGGGCCTATCGTAGCCAACGGCGTGGTTGTCAGCGGCATCAACGGCTGCGAATTGTTCACTGAGGACGGGTGTTTTATTACCGGGCACGACCCTGAGACCGGAGAGGAGCTGTGGCGCACCGCCACTCTGGCAGCGCCAGGCACGCCGGAGTACGCAAGCTGGGGTAATGTCGAGCCGGACCGACGGGGCGGTGGTGATGTGTGGATTGCGGGTTCTTATGACCCGGAGCTGGATCTGGTCTACTTCGGCACCTCGCAACCTAAACCGTGGGCTGCACCGAGTCGCGGGATGTCGGTTGAGGACGCGGCTTTGTATACCAATTCAACGCTGGCGCTCAGGCCCAAGACGGGTGAGCTCGTGTGGCATTTCCAGCATATTCCCGGCGAAACCATCGACATGGAAGTGGGGTTCGAGCGGATTCTCGCGGACATCGAGGGGCAGGCAACATTACTTACCGTGGGTAAGGATGGCATTTTGTGGAAGCTCGATCGCGCGACCGGATCCTATATTGATCTGCTCGACACCATGAATCAGACGATATTCGAAGTCGATCGCAGCAATGGCACGCTCGCTTATCGCGCCGATATTGCCGCTGCTGGTATTGGAGATACCTACACCGCATGCCCTGGAATCTACGGCGGACACAACTGGCAGTCCGCGACCTATGATGCCGAGCGCCATTTGCTGCTCCTGCCCGTGCATCAGCTTTGCTCCGACATGACGCCGCGGGAGGTGGACTTGGGTCCGGGGGGCGGTGGCTATGGCGCTGATGTCGCGACTTACCCGATGCCCGGCAAAGAAGGCAACGCCGGCGCATTGCTGGCGATAGACGTGCGCACCATGGAGGTCAAATGGCGTGTCGAACAACCCGCGCTTTTTCTGAGTGGCGCCCTATCCACCGATGGGAACCTCTTATTTATCGGCGACCTCGACCGTTACTTTCAGGCTTTTGACGTGGAAACCGGGCGGAAGCTGTGGTCAACGCGTCTTCCCGCCCCTGCCCACGGCTACCCCATCACGTACGAAGCCGAGGGCGAGCAATTTGTTGCAATTCCTGCCGGCATCGGTGTTTTTCGCGCACTGACGGCGGTTATTTTCCCTGATATCTATCAGCCACCCGATGGTCAGGGGCTGTTTGTTTTCGGTCTACCTGGCCACTCCAATTAGTCGAGTCCGGAGCGCCCTGCCTCACGAATCATGGGCTGGTACTCTGCAAAGGCCGGCGGCTCTACTCTGGAGCCCGTTGTGTAACCTGCATCCACTGTCAGCGTCAGACCACTGGTATAACCCGACTCCTCGCTGGCCAGCCAGAGTGCGGCGTTGGCCACATCCTCCGCCAAACCCGCACGTCCCTTGAGGGGCGACCCTTCGGCCAAGGCGGCAATGGTCTCCTCCAACTTGTGATGATCCCCGGTGATGACATCGGCCACCATGGGTGTGGCCATCCCCGCCGGTGCAATGCAATTTACCCGCACCCCAAAACCACCGACTTCTGCCGCCAGGTTTCTCGTCATCCCCACCACCGC
>CAXPKH010000031.1:0-3694 GCA_964217615.1 Luminiphilus sp. | reverse complement strand
CCTCAGGACGGATCAGAGCAGCCCGACGATACGCCGGCTTTTGAAGTCATCGAAGGTGCGCGCCCAGCGGAGGAGCCGGCCGAGGCGACCCTCGAAGATACAGCGTCTGATGGCGGTGTCGCATTGGCAGAAGAAGCGCCGGTAGAGGATGCATCGTCTGCGCCCGCAACGCCAAAGCAACGCGTGGGCACCGTGGTGCACGCAGATCAGCTGATTGCCTCCGTCAGTGCCGCCCGCCAGGGCGTGCAGGAAGAACGCGCCAGCAATCCCTCCGAGCACTTTGGCGAGTATGGCGAGGACATGAGCGAATTTATTGGCGCCCTCGGTAATCTGACATCGAGCTGCCTTGAGGCGCTGGATACCTGTTTTGGCCGCGAATTGGAGACCCTTGGCCATTACCGCAACGTCTGCGCCGAGTTGGAGTTGGGTGCTACGCGACTGGCCGATTCGCAACGCTGTATCACCTTTATTGATGCGGGCCTTCGCGGTGTGCCCTGTGAAGACGATTTATCCGGCACAGAGAACCAATGGTTGAGCTCGCTCACCACCCAGTTGGCAAACGTGACCCAGGAACAAAGCGCCCTTGCCCTGGAGAAGGGAGAGCAAATCAAAGGTCAAATCGCCGAGATTCAGCTCGAAGCGGACCAAGCCAGCGAACTGATTAAAAAGCTCGGAGCGGAAACACTGGAGCCGCCCGCAACCGTGTTGCAATCCCTCACCAGCAATGACTTTGCGTCAGAAGACAATGATGCCGAGGTGGATTACGAGGACTCCATTGATCAGTACATCGAATGGATGAAAAAGCAGCGCGAGGCGATCAGAGAGCAGCGTCGTCGCATCGAAGAGCTGGATCAAAAAATGGCGGATGCTGAAAGAGCCGCTGATCGCCAGTACTCAGGCAGGTTAGAACCCATCCAGCGGCGAAAGGACGAACTGACCCGTAATTTGGAAGACGCCCTGCTCAGTGCCAGCAAGGATGCCGAAGAAACCGAGACCCGGCTCAACGCGCTGACACAGGATGCCGCGACGCTAATCGCTGAATACGAAGTGGCTGTTGACAAGCGCGCTTCGTTCGCCGCTAACGTTGAGGACGCTATGGCCAGTGCCATGATCCGGTTGGGCAAGGTGCTGGATGAGGCCAACATGACTTCCGCCTCGGAAGAGCATCCTTCGGGATGAGA
This sequence comes from Luminiphilus sp., assembly GCA_964217615.1. Classification (GTDB taxonomy): domain Bacteria; phylum Pseudomonadota; class Gammaproteobacteria; order Pseudomonadales; family Halieaceae; genus Luminiphilus. Next base: position 2,513 of record CAXPKH010000031.1, on the reverse strand, counting down.
ATCAGCGGCGCGCGGCTTCGGGTGAGCGTGGCCATGAACGCCACCCTGCTAGTGTTGGTTGGGGCTTGTGGCCAGAAAGAGCCGACTGAGGCGCAGCGCAAGCAATGTTTCGATCGTTACATCCGCGAACACCAGGCCGAATACCCGGTGGAGACATTAAAAAAGACGGCGGCACTTAAATGTTACTCCTGAATACCTCACCGAAAGAGTTAGGGCTGGAACTGCTAAGAGTTCTTTTTGTTGGCGTGGTGATTGGCATTCTCGGAGGGCTCGCGGCTAACTTGTTTGTGTTGGGTGTGGGTGCTATCGATGGCGTCATTCGGCAGCAAATGGCAGGGCAAAGCGCCTTGAGTTCCGGATTGATTCGATGGGCCGCGCTGATCGTTGGAGCCTTTTGTATTTATGGTCTCAAGCAAGCCTTCAAGATGGACCGCTGGCACGGGCCCGCCGATGCGATTTTGGGCGCCCACCGGCCCGATGCGGCTTTCCCAGCGCGTCAGGGCTTTATTTCAACCACTGCCGCATTTATTTCAGCGAGCGCGGGTGCCTCGGTGGGGCAGTATGGGCCTGTCCTGCACTTCGGCGCCTCTGTGGGTGCCCAGGTGCGCGCCTTGTTCCCAACCCGGCTGACCCCTGATATTTATGTGGCCTGTGGGGTTGCGGCTGCGATTTCAGCGGGCTTTGGCGCGCCGATTGCGGCGGTGGTGCTGGTATCGGAAGCCATACTCAGACACTTTGCCATTCGCGCCGTGGCACCGATTACCGTCTCGGCGATCGTGGCGACGGCGGTCACGCCGCTCTTCTTTGATCGGGTGTCGCCTTACTCGGTCACTGCCAGCCCAACAGACTGGGGGCTGTTGCCCGTGGTGCTGGGTCTGGGTGCTTGCGCTGCCTTGTTAGCCATCGTGTTTATGCGGTCGTTGCTGATGACCGCTGCCTGGGCTAAGGCGCGCAATAATGATCTCGCTATGGTGCTACTCGCGGCAACGCTAATGGCCATCATTGGCATGTTGGTACCCGAGGCGGTTGGACTGGGCACACAGTCTGTGAATGATCTCCTCGCCGGCGACAAATTGGTCGGTGAGGCGGTACTCATGTTACTGGCCAAGCTCGCCGCAACCGTGGTGTGTATCGGCCTGGGTCTCGTGGGGGGGGTCTTTTCGCCGGCGCTGTTCCTGGGTGCTTCGCTGGGGTATCTGGCGGGGTTTATCGCCGTGGGCCTTGGCTACGATCCGTCGGCTGTCGTGATGCTCACGGTGGTCGGAATGGCCGCGGTAGCGGGATCAGTGATTGGTGCGCCAATCGGCGTGGTACTGATTGTGTTTGAATTTACCCGAAGCTACGAGTTCGCGGTCGCCGCCATCCTTGCCGTATCAATGTCGTCCTTCATATCTACCCGCTTATTTTGTTATAGCTTTTTTGATCGGCAGCTCATCATGCGCGGTTTCGACCTGCGTCAGGGCAGAGAATTTTTGTCACTCAAGGACATTTCTGTTTCCGATCTGGACGTTGAAGCTGTGACTCCTGTCAGCGAGGCCACCACCGGCGAGGAGATGGTCGCCCATCTACGTGCATCTCACCGCACCGAAGCCTATGTTGTGAACGCCGACGGCAAGCTGACAGGTGTAGTGCCCATCCTCACCGCGCTTGCCGAGAGCAGTAGCCCGGCATCATCATTGATGGCTAGCGACTATTTGGTGCTCAAATTGAGTGATGACCTGCAGCAAGCCCTTAGCATTGCGCGTCAGTTTGTGGGCGAGGCCATACCGGTGATCGATGATGCCGGCGCATTGGTTGGCTGCATCAGCGAGGGTGCCATTTTGGGTGGCACGTTGGACCGTCAGGAAGAGGTTAAAGGGCGTGAGCGCAACTAAACGCGGCGCTCTCTTCTGCGCGGCGCTCTGCCTGCCATTGCTCGTTGTCGCGGACGAGCGGGAGGACCAACTCCGAGCTGGCCTTGCCGCCATGGATCGTCAACATTACGCGACGGCAATGCGTGCTTGGTATGACATCGCCGTCGCGGGCGATCCTCAGGCGCAGCACAATATTGGCTATCTGTATGAAGAGGGCTTGGGCGTCACGCAGCAATACGACGTTGCCATGGACTGGTATCGCCGCGCCGCCGAGGGCGGGCTTGCGGAGGCCAACCACAACCTCGGCATGATGTATGTTGATGGCCGCGGCGCGGCGAAGAGCTGGGCGCAAGGCCTGATTCATTTTCGCAAGGCCGCGGCGCAGGGGCTTATTGAAAGTCGCTACATGATTGCGCTGAGTTACTTCGAGGGAGAGGGGCAGATTCGCAACCGGCGATTGGCGTATGAAGGTTTCAGGGAGACGGCGATCGAGGGTTATGCCGACAGTCAGTACATGCTGTCCTTTATGCTTTTGGACGGCACCGATGTGAAGCGGCGTTCCGGGCAGGCCTATGTTTGGGCTTCGCTAGCCATGATTCAGGGGCAACAGCAAGCGCAAGAAATCCGCGATGCAGCGGCCATGCGCATCGATACGCTCGA
>CAXPKH010000030.1:0-4517 GCA_964217615.1 Luminiphilus sp. | reverse complement strand
TTTTATGTTCCCCGATGGGTTTCAGAACCATGCATTGCTCGACGAGGATGCCATTCCCGGCGGCCTCTTGATCGATATGCTCTACGACCTCACGCTGACCAAGGATGGCGGCATCACCGTCGCGGCTGCTAACCAGGAGATGCAGGGTCGCATGCTCAGCGCCATTGGACTTTTGCATCTTTTAGGGGATGAGCGCTTTGACACCATGGTCAAGCTCGTGGAGAACCTGCATATTTTTCGAAGTCTGGTTGCAGAGAAATGCCTCGAATACACCAGCGATGAGCTACTGGCACTGCTGCGAGAGGTCGAGGTGCCCTGCGCCAAATGCTTGACCCGTGACGAGGTGCTGGCTCAAGAGCAGCTGGAAGCCAACGACAGCGTCTCGATCGTTGAGCATCCTCACTTGGGAAAACTTCGGATCGTGAGGGCACCCCCGCGCTTTGGGGGTCAACGACTGGAGGCCTCGCGGCCAACCCCGGCGCACGGTGAGCACACTGACTCCGTACTGAAATCTTTTGGCGTGGCAACTGACCGCATTGACGCACTTAAATCAAACGATGTGCTCGGCTAAAAACAAATGCCGAGATACGGCGTTCGTTAGAGATCGAAAACCGACATAATCATCTCTTTATACGCGTCGGGGCCCGACACGGAATACGGCCCGCGGTAGCCGTACCAAGCGACGGAGCCGGAGGCGTCGATGGCAGTTGCCAAGGTGAAAAAGCCTGACTCTTCCCAAGCAGTGAACCAACCCAGCGTCAGTACGGTAGTTGCGACTCCCTGCGCAATACTCTCAGCTGCCGTCACTCGCTGCCCGTCAGTCACCATAAAGATCACGACCTGATTTTCTGCCAATCCAAGCGCGGCGAGCTCTTTTGCATGAAGCTCATGCGCCTCAGCATCGACATCAATGCCTCGGGCAATGCGCCTGAGGGTGGCAATGTAAGCCTCTCTCGCTGCGGGGGAGAGTTCTGGGGCCGCATAAATATCGCGAATATCGGCAACACTTTGACCCGATGCGGGGCGCACCTGTGCGCCGGCAGTCGAGAGCGCAACCTCGACGGTATTGAAGCCTTTCGATCGTAGTAAATTAGCGACGTCTGCGAGCGCCGACTCTTCCTCTGCGGAGCAAAGTCGCGCGTTGTATTCTTGGTCCAGCTTAGCCTCTGTTGTGTTATCCAGAACCGAACAATCCTGAACCAAAATGATATCGAAAGCCGCGGGGCCGCCATAGGCGTCAACTGTCTGATCAAAGGACTGTGCTAACCCCGGTTGCGTCCAGAGCAACATCCACCCCAGGCAAGCGGTCAGACTTCGTTGTAATAACTTCGACATAACTGCTCTCTTTTTTTTAGTGCTCCGCCCCATCATACCGAACTGGGGTTGGGGTTCACTGAGCGGTAAACCCCCCGTCGACACTCAGCACCGCGCCCTGACACAAACTGGAATCCTCAGACGCAAAAAACAGAATGGCGCCCGCCACCTCCTCCGCAGTCCCCATGCGTCCAATGGGCATTACACCGCGCAACATGGCCTTGGCTTCCTCTTTGTCGGGCATGAGGTCTGTCCAGCGTTCCATCATGGGCGTTTGAATCACACCTGGACAAACACAATTGATGCGCACCCCGCTGGTCGCGAGCTCAATAGCCATATCCTTGGTAAACACCACCAACCCGCCCTTGGCGCTGCCATAGGCCGTAGACAGCGGGAAGCCGACCAACCCATTCAGTGAGGAAACGTTGATCACGCTCCCCGAACCCCGCGCCACCATAGCGGGAACAAAATACTTACAGAGTAACCAAGGGCCTTTCAGGTCGGTATCGAGTACCCGGTCCCACTCCTCCAACGTGGTTTGATCATAGGTTTTATTTAGCTCGGAGCCGGCATTATTGACCAGCACATCAACCACATCCCAACGACTGAGGACCGCTTCAGCGACCCGCGCTACCCCAGGCTCCTCTCTGACATCCAGCTCAAGTGCGAATGTCTCTCCGCCACATTCCTTCGCGAGCGCCTCGGCTGACACAAGGTCGCGATCCAAGATGCAGACACTCGCCCCCTCGTGCACAAATCGCCTTACAGTAGCGGCACCGATGCCACTGGCACCCCCGGTAACGACACATTTCAGTCCTTCCAGTCGCATACACGATCTTCCCTTTAGCTTTGGTTCCGAGTTAACCCGGCTGACGCTGCAATAGCAATCCTCACCCGCACAAGCAAACCGGTTGGCTGATCATCGTTTGCGATAACAACTGGGCAAGACTTCCCAAAAATATAAAGATCGATTTGCCGGGATAAGCGGGCCCGACTCAAACGTCCTATCAATATGAAACACATTCAACTTAGTCACGCCGAAACGGCCTCTTTGCTGACCGCTGCCATCGTACTGGCGGTGCTGGGCGTCGCCGCCATTTAAACCAGAGATCACCCCTGACCGCGGTTTTGGGTACTTAAGCCCCTTATCGCGTTGAATCCTGCCGCGTGAATCGCGTCAATTTCCTTCCCAAATAGCCGATATTTAAGGTATTCCCTTGATTCGAGTGCTGCAGGTTGGTCGTCAACTCCAATACAGCCGCCGCTTTTACCCAAAATGCCCTGATTAAAACCGGACGGCAGATGGATACTGCTGTGGAGCAGCTTTCTACCGGTGCTCGCATTAACGGTGCCGAAGATGATGCTGCGGGGCTGGCGATTGCGTCGCGGATGACTTCCCAGGTGATCGGGCTCAGCACCGGTATCAGAGCTGCCTCTGACGCGATCGGCTTGGTAAACACCATTGATGGCGCGCTGATCGAGATGGGGGAGATGTACCAGCGGCTCAGAGAGCTCGCGCTGATGGCCGAAAATGGCACCCACAGTCACCAAGACATACGGATACTGCAGAACGAATTCGATGATGTGGTGGTGTCTATAGAGTCTGTCATTACACACACCACCTATCAGGGCTACAACGTGTTCTTCAATCCATCGGGGCAACTATCGAGCCATCTCGATTGGCGCAATGATGGACAAGCCGTGGTGATGGATTTGACCTTTACTCTGGGGGACGCCGGTACTGTCTCGACCAGCTTCACGCCAGATGGCGCGGGTGGCAGCTACTCCTTCGTCGATTCAGAGGTGCTCTCCGGGTGGGGCTACTTTTTTTACATGAACCCAAACAGCAGTAGCGATAGCGTCATCGGGCAATTTCGTAACGACCCCAACTTCAGCATGTTTTCGAATCAGGTACTGGATCCTAGCCACGCTGACTATCGCAAGACCGTTTCGATTGGCGCGGCCGATGACACTGTTACCAATATCGACAACCTGTTGGACAACGTGAATGCCTCAAGGAGCAAGCTGGGTGCCCTGCACAACCAGCTGGTTTATGCCATGGATAGTATGAGTAATACGCTCACCAACACGCGCGCCAGCCGTAGCGTTATTCTCGATACCGACTACGCCCTCACCACGTCCCAGCTGGCCAGAACCCAGATACTGACTCAAGCAGGGATCGCTATGCTGGCGCAAGCCAACGCCTTGCCAAAAATGGTGCTTCAACTGCTACAAAAATAGACCCTCCCGCCAAGAGCCGAACCTCTAGATTCAGGTCGGCAGCGATCCGATGAGTTTTGATCGAAGATCAGCTTAGGAGGGCTACAGTGACAAAGCGGCTAGGACTTCTCTAAACAGCATGGTTGCCAACGCGATCCAGCTCAGCATAAAGAGACTAAATCGGAGCCAAACGTGGTTAATGGTGGTCTGAACAATCGAGTGCACCAAACGAAAACCACAGTATGCCCAGGCGCAGTAGAGGTGCAGCGTATCGGTATGGCCGAGGGCCCAGATAACGCCGACGATGGCGTAGAAAAGCGTTGGCTGCTCCCACAGATGATTGTAGTTATCCGCCACGCGCTCTACATGGCTGGGGAAGACACCCCCCAGCTGCGCCGGATGTGACAGACCCTGCAAATCAACACCCTGCGCCTCCAATATTTTGGCCGCCGGAATGCGCGTGGCGTACATCGCGAGCATCATGCAAAAGCTGAGCACGCCCATGAACAAAATAGGATAGAGAATGAGGTCGTTCATGCCTACTGCACTCCTGCTAATTTTATTTTCGCCAAAGATAACGTGAGTTGCAGCGAAAAGCCCGCACAGGTCATCGATCCGCCAACCTCAAGGCAAATATTGCCTCGCGGTATCGGAGAAGCGACTGGCTTTGGACGGCAACAGAGATTGGTGGGCAGCGAACAGCGCCACGCTCGGTGTATATGGCATGCGGGCTTCATTTGCATCCAGCGAGCCGTCTTATTAGGGTTGACGACAAAACTTCTATCAGTCGCGGCGGGTTAAACTAGCGTATGAAACTTGAAGACTGCTCAGCCCGATGCGGTTCTGTAGTGACCGATGTGCAACTCGCTGACGCCTCAACAGAGCAAATTGCAATGCTCAAATCCGCGCTTTTCGAGCGCGGCGTTATTTTTTTCCGTGAGCAGGACTTTTCAGTAGACGACCACCTCGCCTTTGCCAAAAAA
>CAXPKH010000029.1:0-5113 GCA_964217615.1 Luminiphilus sp. | reverse complement strand
TGCTTCTGCCGGGTTGATGCCGGCTGATCCACGCCCATGCAAACCTCCAGCCGCAGCAGGCGCTACGGCACTTATTATGGGGATCAGAGTAGAGTTACGGCCTGTGACTGTCAAACCTTTTTTACATTTTGAACTTTAAGTTTTTTAGACACTTAGGCGCTGATCCAGCGCCAAGAATTTGCGCGGCTCAGGGGTGTTTTTGACATCTTAGGTGTGCGAGACTCGCCCCAATCTGAATCAAGGTGTCAACTTTGTGAGACACCTATGCCATTTGGAGGCCAAAAAGGTGTCAACTTCTGCTACGAAAAGCCTGGAGGCATTGCTGGCCAGCCTGGCTGATCTGCAACTCACTCTGAACGACAACCATGCGGTTCAAGCGGTGCATGCAGAGGGCATCCTGGGGAGACATCTCCCTCGGGAAGAGCTGATCGGGCGTCCGTGGCTCGAGCTCGTGCGAGAATCGGACAAAGATCATGCCGAAGAGGCGTTGCGCGCCGCGCAGGCTGATTCCGGCACCGCGCATCGCGTCGACGTCGCGCTGTCGTCTGGCCCCGATGAAGAACCCATACCCACCACCTGCTGGCTCTGCGCATGTATGGAGACCCAAACGGTAGCAGTCGCCTGCGTGGACCTGAGAGGCGAGACCAGTCTTCGCCAACAACTGGTCAACGCACAGCGCACGCTGGAACAAGATTACTGGAGCAACCGACGACTCGAGGCCCGTTACCGACGCATGCTAGAAATGGTCGCAGAGGGGTTTTTGGTGGTAGACGATCTGTCTGGTCGCGTGCTGGAAGCGAACAGCGTGGCCGCAAATCTGCTATCCCTCGAGGAAGGGGCGCTGGTCGGTCGTGTCTTTCCTGTCGGTCTTGATAACGAGGGAACCCGCGCACTGACTGAGCTTCAGCGGGAGGCGCGCAGCACCACTGCAGTGGTGCAAGGGCAGATCACGACCAGTCAAGGAGACGCCCTTTCCATCGGCGTCACCTGTCTAAGGCAGGGTAATGAAACCCGACTACTGATTCGTCTCGCCTCCGTGTCAGATAGCCAGACTGACCTCGGCATGGGCGACGACAGCTTTGAAACATCGCCAGACGGCATTCTGATTACCGATGCTGACGGCGTCGTGATCGCCGCCAACGCGGCCTATCTCGATATGGCTTGCATACAGGACGCACAGCAGGCGACTGGCCGCCGCGCGGATCGCTGGCTGGGCCGCTCAATTGTTGACCTCGACGTACTGCTGGGCAATATCCAGCCAGACAGGCCTCTGCAGTTGTTCAGCTCTGTGCTCCGTACAGAACTGGGCACGCAATTGGATATCGAACTGTCTGCCGTGCAGACCAACCGATCCGGACGCTCTCTGATTCTGATGTTCATTCGCGACGTTAGTCGACGGATCGACAGCGAGGAAGGCACCGAAGTCCATCTGCCCCGCTCCATCGAGCAAATCACCGGCAGAGTGGGAAGGGTCCCGCTGAAGCAACTGGTGCGGGAATCCACCGACGTGATTGAGGCGCTGTGCATTGAAGCGGCACTCAAACTGACTCAGGACAACCGGGCGGCTGCGGCTGAATTGCTGGGGCTGAGTCGACAAAGCCTCTATACCAAACTACGTCGCTTCGATATTGGTGACTCCGAGGCCAACGTCGCGTAAGTCATTCTGATTTTTTATTTGACACTCAAAGTGTAAATACAAATTGACTTCACCCTCCACGGCGGCCAACATGGCGCTATGGATCAGTCTGCCCCGGTCAGCGTAGCAGTTGGCAGGGCGTCACCGGGCGCACTGCTTGAACTCCTCAAACCGATCACGTGGTTCCCACCCATGTGGGCCTTCCTGTGCGGCTGGATATCAGCTGGACCTGGCTCGGGACTGAGCACCTGGTCGCTCCTCGCGGGTATCGCCCTCACCGGGCCACTGGTGTGCGGCGCCAGCCAGATCGTAAATGACTGGTTTGACCGCGAAGTCGATGCCATCAACGAGCCCCACCGCCCCATCCCTTCGGGCCGAGCGCCAGGAAAAACTGCACTGTGGTTTGCGATGCTTTGGACGCTCGCAGCACAAACATGGGCAATGACGCTGGGCCCCTGGGTCAGCCTTGCCACATTTATTGGCTTACTGCTGGCCTGGGCTTACAGTGCGCCACCTCTGCGACTCAAGCTCAACGGCTGGTGGGGTAACAGTGCCGTGGCGCTGAGTTATGAGGGGCTGGCCTGGATCACGGGCGCAGCCATAGTGCTCGGCGGCGCTCTGCCCGATGGACGCATTCTACTGATCGCGCTGCTCTATAGCGTTGGCGCCCACGGCATCATGACGCTGAATGATTTCAAGAGTGTTGAGGGCGATTTAACCATGGGGATTCGCTCTCTGCCTGTGCAGTTGGGCCGGGAGCGGGCCGCATGGGTCGCCTGTCTCTTCATGCTGATCCCCCAGCTCATTGTCGTTGGCTTACTACTGCATTGGCAGTTACCGCTCTCCGCTGCCGCAGTCACCGGCGTGGTGCTCGCACAAGCGCTGGCAATGAAAAAACTTTTGACCGACCCCAAACAACTGGCTCCCTGGTATAACGCCACTGGCGTATCGCTCTATGTGCTGGGCATGATGGGTACTGCAATCGGCCTGGGAGGCTGGCTGGTATGAGCAACCGGTCACTACTCAGCTGGTGGCACATCGTCCGCCTCGGCCTTATTCAAACGTCACTGGGCGGTATCGTGGTACTTACCACCTCGACACTCAACCGCATCATGGTGGTTGAGCTAACGCTGGCCGCAACCATACCGGGCTTTCTCGTCACTATTCACCACGTTGTGCAATTGGCGAGACCCCGAATTGGATACGGCTCAGATATTGGCGGCAGACGAACCCCTTGGATTATCGGTGGCATGTGCGTGCTGGGTCTAGGCGGTGTGCTCGCTGCTTTTGGCACCACACTGATCCCCACCCATTATTGGTTAGGACTGGCAGTTTCGGCCCTTGGATTCTTCGCTATCGGCGTCGGCACCGGTGCGACCGGCACCTCGCTGTTGGCTTTACTCGCCAAGCAGGTTGCTCCCGAGCGGAAGCCGGCGGCAGCGGCATTGGTGTGGTTTATGATGATCATGGGCTTTGCTGTAACGGCGGGCGTCGCCGGTCACTTTCTCGACCCTTATTCACCGGAGCGCCTGATGCGCGTCACCGCATCGGTCTCAGCCATTGCCATAATCATCACGTTTATCGCCATTCGGGGCGTGGAGCGAGCACCCGATGCGCGCGTTCAGGAAGCGGCAACCGCAGCCACGGCTGGGTCATTCGCTGAGGCGCTCCGAGAGATCTGGCAGGAACCTCAGGCGCGGATATTCACCATCTTTGTCTTTGTGTCGATGCTCGCCTACTCCGCACAGGATCTGATTCTCGAGCCTTTTGCCGGATTGGTGTTTGATCGAACGCCTGGAGAATCCACGCAACTCGCGGGTATTCAGCACGGAGGCGTACTTCTGGGCATGGCAGCGATGGCTGTCTCAACCCTGCTATTCAAATCCCGCGGTGCGCTACTGCTGCAGCTATGGATCAGAGGTGGCTGCTGGCTGTCGGCCGTCGCCCTGTTCTTATTGTGCTGGGGTGGACTAAACCGCGCAGGCTGGCCACTGGAGGCCAACGTTTTTTTGCTGGGCACAGCCAACGGCGGATTTGCCGTTGCTGCCATAGGCGGAATGATGGTGCTGGCGAGTCAGGGCGCAGAAAAACGCGAAGGTATCCGGATGGGCCTGTGGGGCGCTTCACAAGCCATCGCGTTCGCACTGGGGGGGTTTCTTGGCACAGTCGCCGTGGACGTTACCCGCTACTGGCTTGAGACACCCGCCATCTCCTACGGTTTAGTTTTCGCCTGCGAAGGCATTCTTTTTCTGGTCGCTGCCTCCTTGGCACGGCACATCCACATTGCCAGTTGGGGAGGCGGTCACCGTTCGGACGCCCCCTCATTTGGCGACATTGCTCTCGCTGAAGTGGGAGATGGAGGCATGAGATGAGTGAGCACAGCGCTGAGTACGACACCATTGTCGTCGGGGGCGGCCCGTCTGGCGCGACGGCGGCCAATGATCTGGCGCGAAGCGGCCACAAGGTTTTGCTTTTAGAACGGGGGTTTCGCATCAAACCCTGCGGCGGTGCCATCCCGCCCTGCCTGATGGAAGAATTCGACATTCCGGAACATCTTCTGGTCGCCCGCATTCGATCGGCACGCATGGTATCGCCCCGGGGTGAAGCGGTTGATATGCCGATTGATGGCACCTATGTTGGCATGGTGGACCGGGATGAATTCGACCCTTGGCTCCGGGAGCGCGCCGGCAAAGCCGGGGCCGATGTGGTAGCGGGGGTATTCAAATCCCTGCACTATGAAGACGAGCGAATTCACCTGACCTATCAGACCAAAGATGACAATCCGCGCGTCGTCACGGTAACCGCGCGCAGCGTAATTGGCGCCGACGGCGCGCGCTCAGCGGTTGCACGAGCCACCATACCGGACGCCGAAAAAACACCCTGGGTGTTGGCCTATCACGAAATTATTGAGGTGCCGGAAGACCAGAACTGGGAAGCTTATGACCCGGATCGATGCGATGTTTGGTACCAAGGCCGGCTGTCGCCCGATTTTTATGCTTGGGTGTTCCCCCATGGCCGCAACGCCAGTATCGGGGTGGGTAGCGCCCACAAAGATTTTTCGGCCAAAGCCTCAGTCGCCGCATTAAGGCGGGACGTTGGCCTCGAGGACGCCGTCACCAAGCGCAAGGAGGGCGCACCAATTCCTATGAAGCCCATGAAGCGCTGGGATGATGGCCGAGCCGTATTGGTATCGGGTGACGCGGCGGGCGTTGTTGCGCCGGCATCCGGGGAAGGTATTTATTACGCCATGTTGTGTGGTCGCCTGGCGGCGGACGCCATGCGAGAGTTTCTCGAAACCGGCGACGCGAGGGCACTGGGGAGCGCACGCAAACGCTTTATGAAACTCCACGGCAAAGTATTCTGGGTGCTGGGACTGCTGCAACGCTTTTGGTACGGCACAGACAAAAGACGAGAAAAATTTGTCGCCATGTGCCGAGATCCCGATGTGCAGACCCTGACATGGCAGTCCTACACGAC
>CAXPKH010000028.1:0-3513 GCA_964217615.1 Luminiphilus sp. | reverse complement strand
GCTGGTTGGCTTGGGAATCTCCCGGTTCATGGAACTCATTCGCGGTCGGCACAATCTCGAGCCCCGACACCGCGGTTGCGCGGTAACGATCGGAGCCTTCGATGGCGTTCATCTGGGACATCAGTCGGTACTGACGCATCTCAAGAATGAAGCAACGCGGCGCGGCGTGCCCACCACGGTGGTCACCTTTGAACCATTGCCCAGAGAGTATCTACGGCCTTTGGAAGCCCCGCCCAGGATAACTACGCTCCGTGACAAGTGGCCGCTGCTGGCGGCATGTGGGGTGGACCGCGTTTTGTGCCTGCCTTTCAACGAACGCCTGCGCCAACTGAGCGCTCGGGCATTTGTCGAAAAGGTGTTTGTCGAGGGTTTGGGCGTTGAGTACCTCGCCTTCGGCGATGATTTCCGCTTCGGTAATCGTCGAGAGGGGGATCTGGAATATGTCCGCGCGCTGGCGGATGAATTTGGCTATGCTGTCGCCCCGACACCCACCTGCGAGGTCGAGGGAGAGCGGGTGAGCAGTACGCGCATTCGTTCGGCACTGAATGAGGCCAATTTTGCGGCCGCCACGCGGCTGCTCGGCAGACCCTTTGAGATGTCGGGTCGGGTGCAGCATGGTCAAAAGCTGGGAAGGCAGTTGGATACTCCAACAGCCAACATAGCGCTTCATCGGATTCGCGCGCCCTTACACGGGGTGTATGTGGTGAAGGTTTCTGGCGCGGGTCTTCAGGAAGCTGCCGGCGTTGCGAACGTGGGTGTGAAACCCACGATTGGCGACAGCCTCGAGGCCACGCTGGAGGCACATGTTCTGGATGGATCTCCGGATCTTTACGGGCAGCGATTGACCGTGCGGTTTGTTCACAAGTTGCGAGACGAAAAAAAGTTTCCGTCGTTGGATGCGTTGAAAACAGGTATTGCGGCGGACAAAGCCAACGCCCGAGCGTGGCTGAGGAACCACGGATAAAGTATGAGTGATTACAAAAATACGCTAAATCTGCCCCAGACAGATTTCCCGATGAAGGCAAACCTCGCGCAGCGTGAACCGGATCGACTGAAGGCCTGGCAAGCGATGGGCCTATACGGGCAGATGCGCCAAGTGGGTAAGGGCAAGCCCACGTTTATCCTTCATGACGGCCCTCCCTATGCCAATGGTGAGCTCCATGTGGGCCATGCCATTAACAAAATTCTGAAAGACATCATTATCAAGTCCAAAACCTTGTCCGGGTTTGATGCACCTTATGTTCCCGGCTGGGACTGCCATGGACTGCCCATCGAGCTCAATGTCGAGAAGAAAGTGGGTAAACCCGGCCACAAGGTGACGGCGGCGGAGTTTCGAGAGCACTGTCGGGCTTATGCGCAGAAACAGGTTGAGGCGCAAAAGGCAGACTTTATGCGCATGGGCGTGGTGGGCGAGTGGGACAACCCCTACCTCACAATGGATTATGGCTTTGAGGCCAACATCGTTCGCTCGCTGGCCACCATGGTTGATAAAGGTCATTTGCACAGGGGCTTTAAGCCGGTGCATTGGTGCCTCGACTGTGGGTCGGCCCTTGCCGAGGCCGAGGTGGAGTATCGCGACAAGCAGTCTTCGGCCGTAGATGTGGCCTTCCCTTTTGTTGATGCGGCCGAGGCATCGCGACGGCTGGGGAGCACGGCCAAAGATCGACTCGAACTCGCCATCTGGACCACGACGCCCTGGACCTTGCCCGCCAATCGTGGTGTAGCACTGGCACCAAACCTCCAATACGTTTTGTTAAAGGCGGAGGACCGACATGTGCTGGTCGCGGAAGCCCTCGCGGAAGCTTGTGCCCAACGCTTTGGTCTTGCCTCGCTCGAAGTCGACGGTGGTGCCATGGGCGCTGATCTGGAAGGCTTAATGCTGGCGACTCCCTTTGGCGACGCACCAGTCCCCATTGTCTTGGGTGACCATGTCACTACCGAGACCGGGACCGGATGCGTGCATACCGCGCCGGCACATGGCCTCGAAGATTTTGAGATGGGTCGGCGTTACGATCTCGAGGTTTATAACCCGGTTGCGGGAAATGGGGTGTATCACGCCGACACCCCGGTGTTCGCTGGTCAGCATATTTTTAAGGCCAATGACGACATCATTGCCGCCCTGGCTGAACGCAATGTGCTCTTGTGTCACCAACCCTTCCAGCACAGCTATCCCCATTGCTGGCGTCATAAGTCACCGATAATTTTTCGTGCGACCCCCCAGTGGTTTATCAGTATGACCGGTAATGGTTTGCTTGCGGCCGCGCAGCGGGCCGTGGAGGAGGTGCAATGGGTGCCAGAATGGGGCCGCGCCCGAATCGACAGCATGCTGGCCGAGCGCCCGGACTGGTGTATTTCGCGACAACGGACCTGGGGTGTCCCGATCGCACTGTTCGTCCATAAATCGACGGGAGAAATACACCCCGATACCCAGCGCCTGATGGAGGCCGCGGCGGGCCGTATTGAGGCTCACGGCATTCAAGCATGGTTCGACCTCGATCCCGCTGAACTGCTGGGCGAGGACGCCGGTGACTATGAAAAAGTCACTGACACTCTGGATGTGTGGTTTGACTCGGGGGTGACACACCATTGTGTATTGCGTCAGCGTGAGGGGCTCAGTTGGCCCGCCGACCTGTATCTGGAAGGCTCAGATCAACATCGTGGATGGTTTCAATCCTCGCTGTTGACCGGCATAGGGGCGCATGATGCGGCACCCTACCGCGGTGTGCTGACCCACGGTTTTACGGTGGATGGCGACGGCCGCAAGATGTCGAAGTCCCTCGGCAATATTATTCCCGCGGGCAAGGCGATGCAGGACTTGGGGGCGGATGTGTTGCGACTGTATGTGTCTGCTGCAGACTATCGCAACGAAATCTCTGCATCGGACGAGATTTTCAAACGCACTGCAGACGCCTATCGGCGTATTCGCAACACCGCACGATTCCTGTTGGCCAACCTCGCAGGCTTCGATCCGTCTACCGATGTTCTGCCGCACGACGCGCTGCTGCCTTTGGATCGATGGATTCTGGGTAAAGCGTGGGCGCTACAAACCGAGATCCAGTCGGCATACGACGACTATCAGTTCCATCATGTCTATCACCGGGTGCACAACTTCTGTAGCGGTGAACTGGGTGGCTTTTATCTGGATGTCATCAAGGATCGCCAATACACGACGGGCAGAGACTCGCAGCCGCGTCGATCGGCCCAGACGGCACTGTTTCATCTTGCCGAGGCGCTCTGTCGTTGGATTGCGCCAATCCTGAGTTTTACCGCAGACGAGATCTGGGAAAATATGCCGGGATCGCGGGCAGCGTCTGTCTTTTTGACGCAGTGGTACAGCGAGTTGCCCGAGCCGGAGACAGAAGGTCAACTCAATAGCGACTTCTGGATGGAACTGATGCTGGTGCGGCAACAGGTTAACAAAGCGCTGGAGTTGTCGCGCGAGCAGGGTACGGTGCGCGGTTCGCTCGATGCTGCCGTGTGTTTGTATGCGGAGCCTGATCTCGCTGCCAAATT